>CAVJIP010000030.1:0-40659 GCA_963649625.1 Bacteroidaceae bacterium | reverse complement strand
CCTTAAACCAGACCCAGCGGGCCTCGCCGGATTTATCGGTGGTAACGCTCTGGAACATCCAGCAGCCCCGGGCCGTCTGGGCATCGTCGGCTACCTCCAGGCACTCGGTAACGGCGCAGTGAATGTCAAGAATGCCGCTGCGATCCTGTCCGTCCTCTGCGGTGAGGCACTTTGCGATGGTTTCCTTGCTCTGGTACTTGCCCCAGGGCAGCTCCAGCAGCAGGTCATCCCGGTCAGCCCAGGCCTTTGCGAAGGCGGCCATTTTGCCGAAGGACATATCCCGGCAGAGGCGGCTGACCAGCTGATGGCAGGCCTCATGGCCGGTGAGCTTTTGGCACAGGGTTGTGACCTGGCTCAAAGTAGTTTCCATAGTGATCTCCTTTCTTTAACGAGGGGGCATAGGCTTTTCACCCTGGGGCGGCATGGGAGGCATACCGCCAGCGGGAGGTGTGGGGCCACCAGCAGGAGGTGTGGGGCCGCCGGGCATGGCCATGGGACGGCGGGCGGTGATGTCGCCGGGCTTCTTCCCGGCCTCCTGGGAGGCAACGCAGGTGAAGCCGCCGTCCTGTCCGCTGACGGACACGCTGGGGCAGGCGTCCGCCAGGGTCAGGGCCAGGGAGCCGGTGATAAAGTTGGGGGCCATGCCCTGGAGATAGACGTGCTTGCCCTTGGCTGCCTCCGGAATCACCACATGGTGGATGGCGGCGGCCTCATAGTCCCGGCTGTCCGGCTCGAAGTGGAGCAGAACGCCGTCCTGGAAGGGCTCCAGCTTAAAATTCACATGGCCCTGGGGATTCTCCTGGCCAAAGGACAGGGGAATCATGGGGATGTCCCCACCCATGGGAGGAATAAACAGACCCACCGTCCGGGGACGGAGCTTCAGGGCCAGATAGCAGGCCAGCCATGCCTGGGGATGGCCGTCCAGGGTGATCTCCTCGGCACCGTCGGCCAGAAGCAGCTCCACCATCTGATCAGCGGCGGAAATGTTCCAGTCGTACTCCAGGGAGACACCTCTGGGGCCGGGAGCCTCATGGCAGGGGAGCCCCAGCTGGGCGGCAATATCATTGATGCTATACATTTTTTTCATGGGCTGCTCCTTAACCGGCGTTGTTGTAACGGGCCACGGCATCGGTGTAGATGTCGATCATGCTCTGAACGCCCAGCTCCTGGCAGGTGGAAACGTACTCGTCCCAATCCTTCTCCAGATCGGCTTCGCCGGTGATGAACTTGGCAATCTGGGCGGCGGAGTAGGTGGAAACCTCGTTCAGGGCGGAGTTATACTCGGCGCTCTCCTCCGTCTCCAGAGGCACGTTGGCCACCATCCACTCGTTGTCGGAGGTTGCGGTCCAGATGTCGCTGGCCTCCTCCTGGGCCTGGGTGTAGCCGGTGTTCATGCGGGTGTAGTCATTGACAAAGGGGCCGCTCATGCAGGCATACTTCTCAATGGCAATGGGCAGAGGCAGACCGTCCGGGTTGTTGGTAATCAGATCGGTGAAGTGGGGGTTGCCCTGGTCGTCCAGCTCATAGCTGACACCCTCCTCGCCGTAGTTGTTGAGCATAAAGCCCTTCTGGGTGTACTGGAAGTCCAGCCACCGGGCGGCCAGCTCAGGGTTCTCGCAGGTGGTGGAAATGCCGGTGCCAATGCCCAAAACCAGGGAATAGTTGTGGCAGACGTGGTTCTTGTCGCCCTCCTTCTGGACGGCATCGGGAATGGCACTGAGGGTCATGCCGCTGGAGCTTTTGCCCTCAAACTCGGTGATCATGGCCACGGTGGAGTAGAAAATGCCGGTGCGGTCATGGGAAATCAGCTCGTCAGGGGCGTACTGGGTGCTGGCGGTGTAGGTGGCAAAGTCGGAGTAGATCAGCCCTTCGGAGTACCACTCCTTCATCATGCCCAGGAACTCCTGATACTCATCGGTGATGGGGCCGTAGTAAACGGTGCCGTCCTTGCAGAGCATTTCACTGCCGGTGCCGTAGCCTGCGGCCAGATAGCCGCTGACCGTGCCGGTGTAGGGGATCCACAGGGCGGAATCCGCATTCTTCTGGTTTTTGAAGGCGGTAAGCACGTCGTGGTAGTCGTCATAGGTCACAGGGGCATCCAGGCCCAGCTCGTCCAGCCAGTCCTGACGAATCACGGGGCCCAGGTTGATGCCATAGCCCTCCTTGTAGAAGGCATAGGCCATGGGCAGGGTGCCGTCCTCCAGCTTGGAGTCCTTCTCATAGGCCTTTACGGACTCCCGAATGGCCTTGTAGTGGGGCATATACTCCTCATAGAGGTCGTTCAGGGGGAGAAGCATCTCGTTCTCCACTGCGGCGGTGACACCGCCGGTGATCATATTGGGATTCTGAATCATGTCGGTGAAGTCGCCGCTGGCAGCCATCAGGTTCAGGGTCTGGTTGGCGTTTTCCATGTTGGCCAGCACCAGATCAATATGAACGCCGGTGAGCTCCTCAGTCTCCTTGAGACGGGCCTGCTCGTTGTAGTCGATCATGTTCTGGAAGGCTCCGGCAGCAGGATACCAGAGGCTCAGGGTTTCTCCGGAGTCGGAGAGGGTGTAGTCCTCGGGCTCCTCCGCCGTCTGAATTTCCACGGCGGACTCCTGGGCGGACTGGGTCTCTGCGGTCTCCGCGGGAGCCGCCTGGGTTTCCTTTGCCGCAGAGGTTTCAGCCGGTGCAGACTGGGCGGAGGTGGTATCCGACGAGCCGCTGTCGCCGCAGCCGGCCATCAGGCCCAGTGCCATCACCGCCGCCAGGGACAGCGAGATGAGCTTTTTGTACATAAATGGTTCCTCCTTTATGGATTGATATACCCGTATTTTAATGAGAAACCGAAGGATATTCCAGCTTGTTTTTCTTAGACCTGCGCATAATCTTAGATTTGCGTGAAAAATAGAATAATTTGCGCAAAACGAAAAAATTGCGCCTAACTGCCCCTTGTGACCTGAAAAAAATATGTTACAATAGGAGCAGAAAAGCAAAAATCGTCATCTGTACCCAAAGGAAAGGCGGGACGAATGATGCAGGAATCTGGACAGCGGATGGCCCAGCTGATGCGGGACAACCAGCGGCTTCGCCGGGAGCTGCGGGAATGCCGGGATATGCTGCAAAATATCTTTATTAAAAACATCATTGAGGACAGCGTCAACCCGATCCATACCAGCAACCTCAGCTCACAGATGGAGAAAAACGGCATCGTGCTGCCCTATCCCGACCTGCTGGTGCTGACCATTGAGGTCATCGGTCTGGAGGCCACCAGCACGGGAGAGTCCCGGCACCCGGCCAGCCATGAGGAGTTTAACCATCTCCGGGACACGGTGCTCCATGTGTGCTGCGGAATGCTGAATGTGGAGCATCTGTGCTACTCTGCGGTGTCGGGCAGCGAGATTCTGCTGCTGGTGGACTTTAAGCAGCCCGAGGGGCAGACGCTGACCGGCCAGGAGATGGTTTCCCAGGTGGCGGCGGTGATGATTCGGGCGGTACATTATCTCCAGGAGAGCTACTCCATTTTGATTGCGGCGGCGGTCAGTGAGCCCACCCGGGAGCTGCGGGATTTGACCCGCATCTGGCAGGAGTCCAAGGCCCTGTTTGAGCAGACCTCCTCCATTACCGAAAGCCGGGTCATTACCGCCCGGGACGTGACCAGCGGGGGAAACACCGAGTGTTACCGGGCCTATAATGATAAGCTCTTTTATAACGCAGTGCTCACCGGGGATTTTCGCCAGGCCCGGGCCCTGACGGACGCCTATATCGACACCTTTTCCCAAAGCGAAAACGCCCTGTGGGAGCTAAAGCCGCCTCTGAAAAAGCGGCTTCGCACGGCGGTGTCCCTGTGCCCGGTGGGCGCAGGGGAGGGGGAGTTTATTGTGGCCCCGGAGATCGACACCCAGGTTTCCCGGTGCAAGACCATTGAGCAGCTGGAGTCCCTTCTGGACCGGTTCTTTGGAGAGTTCACCCCCAACGCAGGAACCGGCGGCAGACGAACCGACCCGGTGCGCCGGTATATTCAGGAGAATTACGCCAACCGGGAGCTGGGCATTGAGCTGCTGTGTCAGCATTTCGGCTACAGCCCCTCCTATCTCAGCCATCTGTACAAGCAGGAGCAGGGAGAAAACCTGGTGGATGAGATCACCCGGATTCGGGTGCAGGAGGCCAAAAAGCTGCTGACCACCACCAACGAGACGGTTACGGCCATTGCCGGGCAGGTAGGCTACAACAGTGCCTGGACTCTGACCCGGGCCTTCCGCCGCCAGGACGGCATTTCACCCACCCAGTACCGCCGGGACATTGCCGGGGGCGTAACATAGTCATGACCTCCGGCTTCGCCGGGGGCCTTTTTTTGCAAAGTCCGCTCTCCCTCTTCCGCCGCCTGCGGCGGCACCTTCCCCCCAGGGGGAAGGTCTTGGGTGCGGGGGAGTGTAGCAAGCTCCACCCATAACCTTCCGGGGCCCCGTTGCAGCCCAGCGCAGCGGGTGCAATGGGGAGAGGCGGAGCAAGGGAGCGGGGCGAGGGCGACCAGAAGGGGAGCCCGAGCGAGAGCGGACTTTGCGACGACGAGGGAAGGTGGCACGGCTTTAGCCGTGACGAAAGAGGAAAGGGCAAGGCGGATGAGGACACCCGGAGGGCAAATTGGCTGAAGGAGAACAAGTACGAAAGCCCCCGCCCTGGCGGAGGGCCAGGGCGGGGGTGCTGGTGTATTTCAGGATTATCCCAGCTTCAAGCGATTAATAGTTCACGGCAACCATGACGACCTTTGCGGCCTGAGCACGGGTGGCGGTGTTCTGAGGCTTCAGGGAGCCGTCGTCGCCGTCAACGATGCCGTACTTCACAGCCCATTCAAAGGCATCCTCTGCCCACTCGGAAACATCCTTGTAGTCGGGGAACTTGGTCCAGTCTGCACCGGCGTCGGTGAAGTCCGTCCGCTTCAGGTACTCTACCATGTAGCGGTGGAGCATGGTGACTATTTCCTCACGTTTTACCGGGTCGTTGGGACGGAAGGTGTTGCCTTCGTCCTCACCGTCACCCTCCACAATGCCGTTGGAGGCGGCCCACTTGACGGCGGTGAGATACCAGCCGTCCTTCTCCAGGTCGGTGAAGTCGGTCTTGATGGTGCCCAGCTCCGGCTCCTTGCCGCCGTTTACAACCTCCTTCTGATAGTTGTAAAGAATCTTAGCCAGCTCGGCACGGGTCAGCTTGCCCTCCGGGGCAAAGTCCCCGGTGTCATGACCCTGCATGATGCCCTTTGCGGTGACGTAGTCCACAGCGGAATGATACCACTCCGTGGCGTCCACATCGGGATAGTCTTTGCACTTGTCGGTGCCGCAGACCACATAGACGGTGCAGGTGGCCACAACCTTGTCATTGGCCTTGGCGGTGATGGTGGCGGTGCCGTAGCCGGTGGCGGTGACAACAACGGTCTCGCCCTCAGGGTTCACAGCGGCAACGTACTTGTTAGAGGTGCTCCAGGTCACGGCGTCGGTGGTGTTTGCGGGGGTCAGGGTGGCCTTGAGGGGGGTCTGGCCGTCCTTTTTCAGGGTGATGCGGGTCTTGTCCAGCTTGATGGCGGTGGCGGGAATCTGGAGGCTTACCGTCACCTGGCAGGTGGCCTTTACAGTGTCGTTGGCCTTGGCAGTAATTACTGCCGTACCTTGGGCAACCGCCGTGACCTTGCCGTTCGGGTCTACGGTGGCGATTTCCTCGTTGCTGGAGCTCCAGGTCACGGTGTCGGAGGTGATTGCAGGGGTCAGGGTGGCGACCAGGGTCTCACTGTGGGTCACATACAGGCTGAGCTTCGTCTTGTTCAGCGTGATACCGGTGGCAGCAACCTCGTTAATTGTGGCGGTAGCGGTGGGCTGGGTCACAGTGTAGTTGGCGGCGTCTTTGCCGTTGAGGGCGTAGCCGGAGACGTTGACCGTTTTGTTCTTACCCGCTTTTGCGTCCACAAATTCGGCCTTGGCCTTGGTGGAATCCAGCGTTACCTGATCCGGGTCAACCACGCCTTCCAGCGTGGCATCGGTGTCCAGCTCAGCGGTGGTGGTGCCGTCGTAGTCCTTGTCCTTGGCCGTCACAGTTACGGTCAGGGCCTTGGGTTCGATGTTAAAGTAGACGGTCTCGGTCTGCTCATTGTAGATGTCATTGGCGGGCCAAGTGACCTTCAAGCTATATTTACCCGCTTTCGTAGGCTGAGCATCCAGCTCAGTGCCGTTGTTGTCGTAATATACAAAGGAGTCTGCGTCGGCTTGACCTTCAGCGGGGGTTGTACCGACCTTGTGCGCACCAGAATCACCATATGTCCAGCTCTGCAGGGAGGCCGTGCCGGTGCCGGTCTTTTTCACGACCTGGATGGTCTTATAAGCAAACGCACTGCCCCGGGTGGCCTTAATGGTCACAGTGCCCGCCTGTGTCAGCTTGTACTTTTGCTCCAAACCAGAGCCTTCGCTTTTATTCTCAGCGCTGCCAGAGAGCACCGCCCAGGTGGTATCATTGCCGCCAGCTCCCGGGTCATCGGCCTTTAGTGTAATCTCATCGCCCACATAGTAAGGCCCCTCCGCAGGGGTCATGGTCAGGGACAGGGTAGCATTGGCAAAGGTGCCGCCGGTGATTTCGATTTGACCAGGCGTTGTCGGGCTAGCGCCCCCAGCGTAGTTTCTTACGTCAGAGAATACATTGCCTGTGATGGTGCCGCCCTTTATCTCGGTCTTAGCAGCAACGGTAGGCTCAGACGCATCAATGTTCGCCTTATACTGAATAGACTCCACGTCACCGTCGATTTTTGTGCTTTCACCGGAAATCACGGTCTTGCCAGCCTGCTGGATTCCAACCAAGGTTTCGTTTGTCTCAGGAATGAAGGCCCAGGTGGTAACTCTGCCGGTGAAGGTGCCGCCGGTAATTTCAGCAGTGCCGCCCCAGTTCTGGACGGCCTGGCCCGTAGTTGCCTTTTCGGACGTTTGGCCGCTAATTGCTCCGCCGGTGATGGTCAGCTTGTTGCCCTCTCCATACTCATTCTTGACGGCAATGAAATTCGTCTTGAAGGTGCCGCCGTTAATGGTCAGCTGACTTCCTTTGCCATTTGACTTAACGCCGTTCACCACCAAGGAGGAAAACTCTCCGTTGTTGTCTTTGGAGAACATGAATGTGCCATCATTGATGGTCATTGTACCCATGTTCTTTACGGTGTACCAGCTGTTTCCACCGCCATCCGACTTTGAGGTGCTGGCCTCAGCACTGCGGGAGAAGGTGCCGCCCTGGATGGTCACGGTTCCCTCGTTATACAGTGCAGCCTTTCCATGGCTCACGTTGTCCACGGTGCCGGTCTTGTCGGCGCTGGAATCCTTGATGGTCAGGTTGCCGCCCTCTTTAACGGTTATGGTGTGGGAACCTGCTGTGTTAGTCAGTGTATAACCATTCAAATCCAAGGTGACTTCGCGAGAAACATTAATGCTGCCGGTGATGCTGGCCGTCAGCTTGATGGAGCTACTGTTATTCAATGCAGTTCCGAGCTCTTCAGCGGTTGAGACCTCAGTGACCTCAGTAGGCGACGAGGGCAGCAGAACCTCTGTCGCCAGGGCAGAGGTCATCAACCCCAACGCCAGGCACAGGGCCAGAGCTATGCCCCAAAGTTTTCGTTTCATGGATTTTTTCTCCTTTCTTTTGTCAGCACAATGCTGGTTTTATAACATTCATTATAGTGCCCCCCCTCCGACAAATCAACAACAATTTGTAACATTTTATGTAAAACCTTTTGGTGGGGGTAAAATATTTTGTCCAAAATACCGTCCAGCGAACCCGGAGGGTCCGCTGGGGGATGATACTAGTATAGCACAGGGAAGGGTAGAGTTCATCCCGTTTTTGTCCCGATTTTGTCCCGTTTTTGTCCCACTTTTTTCCCGCCGATGAAGTGAATATTCGCCCTTGCGCTTCTCGCCTGTACCGTGTACAGGGCTGAATGATATTTCCGGCTTCGGTAAAAGCAAATGCTTTTGCCCCGGCGGCACGCACTTTTTCTCATAGAATATCCTAACAGTACCCTGCTTCGCATTCTGCTGCTTCCTCCGGTCCTGCTCATCCTGGGCTCAAAAATGCTGCGCCAGGACAATGACCCGGTAGATCAGCAGAAGGATTTTGGAAAATAGTCTATGGATGCCTCCATACAGCAAAAATTATGATAAAATATAAGACGACACCGCTCTGCCCCATTCCCCTATGCTGTCTTTTCTATGACAATACCCTCAATACTGGGTTTCCGGTATTGAGGGCATCCTGCGCATTTTCTAAAACCCGTGAGATAAGAGGAAGAAAAAATGCGTCTATGTTCGTGAAGGGCCCTTTACACACGTTGAGAGGTGATTACATGGATGATTCCAACATTTTAGACCTGTTTTGGCTCCGGGATGAGCAGGCCATCCGGGAGACTCAGCAAAAATATGGAGCCTACTGCACCGCCATTGCAGGCAATATCCTTTCCAGCTCTGAGGACAGTCAGGAGTGTGTGCAGGATGCGCTTTTGCGGCTTTGGAATGCCATTCCGCCCCTGCGTCCCCGGTGTCTGCAGGCCTATCTGGGCCGTGTTACCCGCAACCTGGCGGTGAACCGGCTTCGTGCCATGGGGGCTCAGCGGCGCGGCGGCGGACTTCAGCATTTACCTCTGGAGGAGCTTCGGGATATTGCAAGCGGCCAGGGCGACCCGCCCACAGAGCTGGAAAAACGCCGACTGGCGGACAGCATCAGTGTATTCCTCCGGACCCTTTCCTCGGAGCAGCGGCGGATTTTTCTGCGAAGGTACTGGTATGGGGAGCCCTTGTCTCAGGTGGCGTTGGAAACTGGCCTTACGGAGGATAAGGTGCGCAACATCCTGTATCGCCTTCGGAAGAAGCTGAAAAGATACCTGGAAAAGGAGGGCTTTACCCTATGAAAACGCTGGACTTTTTTGACATAATCGGCGATATAGCGGATGACCTGGTGCTGGAAGGAAGGGAGGCTCCCATGAAAACCGATCAGCCAGTGATCCGGCCTATGATACAACGGGTGTTCCTTGGGGCAGCCGTTGTGGCGGCTCTGACGGGGACGGCGCTGGCGGCGCTTCATTACACCAGAAGTGCTGACAGACTGGAGCGCACATGGAACGACATGGCCTCCACGGAAATGACCCAGACCCATAAGGATGCCATTGAGGCCAAATCTGCGGATCTGGGGGAAAAGGCATTCGACCAAGGCATTACAATCACCGTGGATTCCGTTTCCGTAACCAATGACACGGCCTATCTTTTTTACACCGTTGCGCTGCCCCGGCCCGGCGATCAGGGTGGGGAAATCCTATGGGATACAATCCAGCTCACCGCCTCGGACGGAAATACCTATTCCGCAGAAGCAGCCGTTGCGGACCGGCTTGTGGAGTGTAGCGAATCCAGCGCATCCTACTATCGTATTGTCTCCTGTGAGCTGCCCGAGGGTGTGACCCTGTCCCAGGGGCAAATGACCATGGAGGTCAGTGCTGTGACGGGAAATGATATGGAGCCCACAGAGGGAACATGGAGCTTTTCTTTTACCCTGCCGGAGGTGGAACCGGCCCGGAGCTATCATCTGGATCAGACGCTCAGCTTTTCCCAGGGAATCGACCTGGAAATCTCCAACCTCTCCATATCCCAGTCCAGAATCACCTTCGATTACGCCTGCACCAAGGCGGAGGCCATGATTTTGGACGGAGACGCATTTACCGCCCAAGCAGTCAACGTAGCAGACCCGGATGTCCAATATGTCTGCACCTTCCAGGCCCGGCTCTCCGACGGCACCTCCGTGCCGGTGACGGGAGGCAGCTCCGTCTACAGGGAAAGCCGTCAAGTAAACGAATGCGCCTTCTATTGGAGCGTCCCCATTGACCTGTCTATGCTGGAGGCTATCGTATTTTCAGACGGAACCACCGAACTTGAGATTCCTATGCCGTAAGGCCCAGACCTCGATATTGTAAAAATCCGGGGAATCTCAGGCTGACAGGGAAAACAAAAACAAGGCTTTGAGTGCCGGTAAGGGGCTGCCTCCTGGTGAGACAGCCCCTTATGTACAATGCTTTCATCCCTTGCCGCACCTCCGGGGGATAAAGGTCAACGCCTGGACATGGGAACGTAGGTGCGGCTCTGGTTGAGGGACTTGTAGGCGGGACGCATAATACGGTTGGAAGTCATGACCTCCTCTATGCGATGGGCGCACCAGCCGGACACCCGGGCGATGGCAAACAGGGGCGTGTACAGCTCCTCCGGGATATTCAGCATCCGATACACCAGGCCGGAATAGAAGTCCACATTGGCGCACATGACCTTGTTGGAGCCGGTGACACGATGGAACACCTCCGGGGTCAGCCGCTCGATGGATTCCAGCAGCTCCAGCTCCGGAAGCAGGCCGGTTTTCTCCGCCAGGGCCCGGGCATACCGCTTGAGCACTAAGGCTCTGGGGTCGGACTTGGTGTAGATGGCATGGCCCATGCCGTAAATCAGGCCGGAGCCGTCCCCGGCCTCCTTTCGGAGGATTTTTTCCAGATAATTGGTGATCTCCTCATCGTCGGCCCAATCGGAGACATTTTCCTTAATTTCGTCAAACATGGCCACCACCCGCTGGTTGGCGCCGCCGTGCTTCGGGCCCTTTAGGGAGCCTACGGCGGCGGCGATGGCGGAATAGGTGTCTGTGCCGGAGGAGGACAAAACACGGCAGGTAAAGGCCGAGTTGTTACCGCCGCCGTGCTCGGCGTGAATCACCAGGCAAAGATCCAGCAGCCGGGCCTCCTCCTCGGTAAACTTGGAGTCCGGCCGGATGGAGTGAAGAAAGTTCTCGGCGATGGAGTAGCCGGGCAGGGGCCAGTGCAGCACCAGAGAGCCGCCGTCATAATAGTGAACCTTGGCCGCATAGGCGTGGGCAACGATCATGGGAAACCGTGCCATCAGCTCAATGCACTGGCGCATCATATTGGGAAGGCCGGTGCTGTCCGGGTCGTCGTCATAGGAGTACAGGGCCAGAACGCTTCGGGCCAGCTTGTTCATAATATTGCCGCTGGGGGCCTTTAGAATCATGTCCTCGGTAAAGCCCTGGGGTAGAGACATGGTGTCGGAAAGCAGCTCCCGGAAGGCGGTATATTCCTCCTGGGTGGGCAGGTGTCCGGACAGGAGCAGATAGGCCGTCTCCTCAAAGCCAAAGCGCTTTTCCTGGGTGAAGCCGGAGATCAGCTGCATAATGTCATAGCCGCGATAAATCAGCCGGCCCTCCATGGGGGCCTTTTCTCCGTCGATAATGGCGTAGCCCTGGACGGAGCCGATTTTGGTACAGCCCACCATAACGCCGGTGCCGTCGGCGTTTCGCAGGCCCCGCTTAATCTCTACATTATCGCTGGGCTTGATTTCAAAAACGGTACTATTTTGAAGCTCCTGACATAGAGTATCAAGAAAGGGAAGGGAGTGAATATCGGACAATGACTGCACCTCCAAAGCAGAAAAACGATCACTTGTTGCCCTTTATCATAGCAGATGGGCTGGGCTCCGTCAATTAGGAAAAATACTGAAAATATGGAAAGGAAGGTGCCCATGAAGGAGCGAATTTTAGCAGGTATGGCGGCCTCTCTGGTGGTGCTGGCCATCCCCGGGGCGGTGCTGGGCATGGGACAGCCGGAGGCGGCTCCGGCGGCGGTGTCCCAGACCCTCACACCGTCCCCCTCCGGGCGGCGGGTGGCGGCCATTGTGATTCACCAGGCGGGGCAGACAGCCTCCGGGGAGGCCGGGGAGACGGTCACGGTGCGCATCCAGGGCCAGGAGCGGCAGCTTTCCCTGTATGATTATCTTCTGGGGGTATTGATGGGGGAGATGCCGGGGGACTTTCCCCTGGAGGCCCTAAAGGCCCAGGCAGTGGCGGCCAGAACCTATACCCTGCGGCGGCAGGAGAAAGGAGGCGTGCTGTCGGATGACCCTACGGAGTGTCAGGCCTATCAGGACCCGGAGACGGCGGAGGAGCGGTATGGGGACGGGGAGCTTCTGGAGAAATACCGTCAGGCCATCACAGAGACGGAGGGCCAGGTGCTGACCTATGACGGAGAGCTGATTACGGCCACCTACTTCTCCTGCTCCGGGGGAAGGACGGAATCGGCCCAGGCCGTATGGGGAGGAGACGTACCCTATCTAGTCAGTGTGGACAGCCCCGGAGAGGAGGACTGTACGGCCTATGAAAGCCAGAAGTGCCTGGACATGGAGGAATTTTTGACGCTGCTGGACATTTCCACCCCCGCCGTAGGGGAAATCACCTATACGGACGGGGGCGGCGTGGATACCATGGAGATCGGCGGAAAGACCTTTACCGGGACGGAGCTGCGCTCCCTGCTGGATTTGCGCTCTACCTGCTTTACCATGGAAATTACGGCGGACACGGTGACCTTTTCGGTGCGTGGGTTTGGCCATCGGGTGGGCATGAGTCAGTATGGAGCCAAGGCCATGGCCCAGGCGGGCTCCTCCTATGGGGAGATTTTGGAAAAATATTACCCCGGAACGGAGCTGACCCAGCGCAGCTAAAAGCCGGCCGGAGGCGTAGCCTCCGGCCGGGTGAATTATTCCGGGCTGTTGGAAAGGGCTCTCGCCCGCTCGTATTTGCTGCGGCGTTCCTCCTGTAGGTCGTAATCCCCCACCAGCTGATTGCACAGAGGCGGCAGACTGCCTGCGTCTCCGTAGAGAAGCTCCAGCTCCAGCTCGCAGATGGGCATTTCCCTGTTACCGGCAAAGAGAGTGCCCTGATCTCCGGCGATCTCAATGCGCACCCCCTCGTCCATATACAGGCATACGGACTCCCGGTCAAACTCCGCACCGCAGCAGGGGACAAGCCCTTTTCCCTTAATCAGCATTTTCAGCTCCCGGGGTGCGCCCTGGTCAATGAGCAGGGGAATGGCATCCTCAATATTGTCGGCGGTACACTGCCATTCGTTTCGGGTAAAGAAGCCGGCTGCATCGCTGGTGTTGGCGGTTTTCAGGGCAGCGACCCGATGGCCCCCCTCATCCCGAAGCCGGAGCGTCCACCGCCGCTGATGCAGGGCGTTGTCCGGGGTGTCATAATAGGTGCTTTTCATGTGACGTGTCTCGTAGTCGTCCTTGGCATATTGGATAATTTCCGGGTCAGAGAGCACCTTTTTCAAGGTTTTTACATCGGGAACACTGAGCTTCATTTCGATTTCTGTTGCCAAAGTAACCGCCTCCGCAATTCATTCTGGGTTCATTTTACCCGGTTCCGCCTACAATAGCAAGTCCTTTTTTTTGAAGATTTCCCGGGATATTTCCCGACAGGCTTCGGCCCCAAATTCAGGTACAATAGGGAAAAAGCCCGGAGGAGACGGTTGGAATGAAAGAAAAGCTAAAAAACAGCCCCGCTCTGCAAAAATGGTTTTACACCCAGTCCCCGCTGGTGATCACCCGCCCCGCCCTGCGGGAGACGGCGGCCTGCCTTGCCTATCTGCTGCTGGGCTTTTTGCTGTCCTGCGGCAGTCTCAACGGGTGTCCGGCTCCCTTCGCCCTGGCCTTACTTGCCTCGGTAGGGGGAGGTCTAAGGGGGCTGACCTGTCTGCTGGGGGCGGTGGTCGGGTATCTCACCATGCAGCCCTTTTCCCAGGGACTGCAAATGGCCAGCTCCGGCATTCTTATTTATGTTTGCGGCTACATATTCGGGAATCTCTGGATTACCCGGCGGGGCTGGTTCCGCTGTCTGGTGGCCGGAGGCATGACCGGAGCGGTGGGCCTGATTTTCCTGCTGAGCCAGCCTTTGACGACACTGGTAGCGGCCCAGTATGGGCAGACGGTGCTGTTGGCGGCGCTGATGCCCCTGGCCTATGACCGGCTTCTGGGAGACAAACGCCGCTGCGGCGGAAGCCTGCTGGCGGCGGCAAGCTGTCTGGTGGGAGCCGCCGCCATCCCCTTGCCGGGAGGACTGCGCCTGGGCTGCATAGGCGGTGTGGCGGTGACGGCGGTGGGAGCAAGACGGGCTGACCTGCCCACTGCGGCGGCCCTGGCGGTGGGCTCCGGGGTGGCACTGGACGTGGCCCTGGGCACCGGCGGCTTTTGGGTCCTGTGCATGGGCGCAGGAGGGACGATAGGGGCGGCGGTTCCCAAGCGGTACGGAGTGCTGCGGATGCTGGCCTTCTGCGGGACGGTGGCTGCGGGATACCTTTCTACAGACCAAGCCACCTTGGGAAATTTCCTGACTCTGGGGGCCGGGGTGGTGCTGAGTATGCTGCTGCCCGGGGGCGTAATTGCGGGCCGGGAGGTCAGTGCCATTGAGGAGTCGGCGGAACTGGTGGAGGAGCGGCTGTCCAGCGGACAGGCCGCCTTTCGCCGGCTGTATGATGCCATTGGCATTGACCCTGCCGCCCGGGAGGCCCAGGAAAGAAGCCGTGTCTTTGACAAGGTGGCGGTCAAGGTGTGCCGCCGCTGTACCCGATACGGCCACTGCTGGGAAAAGGGGGCGGGGGAGACCTACCGGCTGCTTCAGCCGGTTTTGGCGGCGGTGACGGAGCGGGGGACGGCACGGCGGGAGGATTTCCCGGAAGTCTTTTCCCGGGAGTGCCGCCAGCTGGAGGGGCTGGTGGTGGCCCTGAATCAGGAGCTGGACGGCATGGCCTGCCGGAATCAGTGCCGCAGCCGCAGTGAGGAGGAGCGGCTGATCGTCAGCAAAAGCCTGCTCTATATGAGCCGGATGCTGGAGAAAAACGCCCGACAGCTCCGGGTGGATCAGCGAATCCCGGAGGAGGCCTATACCGCACGGCTGGGGGTGGCGGCCCGGGGCCGTCATGGAGGAAAGGACAGCGGAGATCGGGGCGCCAGCATTCATACGGACGACGGGCTTCTCTATGTGATTCTCTGTGACGGCGCAGGTACCGGCACACCGGCGGCTGCGGAAAGCCTGCTGGCGGTGGACGCTCTGGTGGGGCTGATTCGGGCGGGAATGCCTCCGGAGGACGCCATGGAGCTGCTCAATGGAATGTATATTCTCCGGGACTCCGGCAGCTTTTCCACCATGGACGTGCTGGAGCTGTCCCTGCTCACCGGCCAGGGGACGCTATATAAGTGGGGTGCCGCACCTACCTATGTGAAATCCGGGAATGTGGTTCGGCGGCTGGGCAGCGCCGCACCGCCTCCTGGGCTGGAAATCGACAGCGGCCACGGAGCCCAGGTGCTGCGGCTGAACCTTTGGAGCGGGGACATTCTGGTGCTGGTCAGCGATGGCGTGGCCGGAGAGGCCGCAGAGGGGCTGCTCCGGGACTTTACCGGGGACAATGTGAAGGCTCTGGCCACGGCCTTAATCGACCAGGCGGAGGAGAGGGGCAGCCAGGACGACATGACGGCGGCGGTGGTTCGGGTGGAGGAGCTGGCCCGATAAGGGAAAAAGGTCTTTGATTTTGCAGGTTCCTCTTGTGCTGGAGGCCGGGATTTGATATAATCGGGATAAAGCAAGCCCGGTTGGGCCGCAGCCTGAGAGAAAGAGGTGCCCTGTATGAAAAAAATCTGGATTACCGGCGCAAATGGACGTGTCGGCTCTGCCCTGACCCATTATTTTCGTGGCTGGGGATATAAAGTCTTTGCAACGGACCTGGAGGACGGCGATGTGTCCCAGGAGGAAACCGTCATGCACTTGGCCAACATTCAGCTTCCGGACGTGATTATCAACTGTGCGGGCTTTACCAATGTGGTCGCCTGCGAAACGGAGTTTGAGGCGGCCTACCGGGTCAATGCCGTTGGGGCACGGAATCTGGCCATGGCGGCCCGTTCCACCGGCGCACTGCTGGTGCAGCTGAGCACAGACGATGTGTTTGAGGGCACCGCCTCCAAGCCCTATCATGAGTTTGACATCACCACCCCACGAAGCACCTATGGAAAGTCCAAGCTGGCCGGGGAGGAATTTGTCAAGACCCTGGCGGGCCGGTATTTGATTATTCGCTCCTCCTGGGTCTATGGCGGCAAGGGAGACTTTATTGACCAGGTGATTCAGGCGGCGGACAAGGGAGAGGGGCCCATGCAGGTGGCCAACAATCAGGTGGCCAATCCCACCTCCATTAAGGAGATTGCCCGCACCATTGCGGCCCTGCTGACCACCGAGGAGTGCGGCACCTATCATGTGGTGTGCAAGGGCTCCTGTAGCCGGTATGAGTGGGCCAGAGAGATTCTGAAAAAGACCCACAGAGAGCTGGAGCTGGAGCCGGTGATCGTGGAAAATCAGCGGCCCAACTATACGGTGCTGGACACCATGATGCTCCGCATCACCGGGGTGGAGGAGCCGAAGGAGTGGACGGCGGCCCTGAGCGATTACATCATCGAAAGCAAATTCGCCTGATTCTGTGTAGGACAAAGCAAGGCAGGACACGCTTTCGTGTCCTGCCTTGTGGTTAAAATCGAAGGTTTTAATGGAGAAACAGTATTAGAGGGCCTTCTTCGCAGTCTCCACCAGAGCCGCAAAAGCGGCGGCATCGTTGATGGCCAGCTCGGAGAGCATCTTCCGGTTCATGTCGATGCCGGCCTTTTTCAGGCCGTTCATAAAGCGGGAATAGTTGATGCCGTAGGGCTTCACAGCGGCGGAAATACGAGCGATCCACAGCTTGCGGAAGTCACGCTTCTTGGCCCGGCGGTCACGGAAAGCGTAGTTGCCGGACTTCATGACGGCCTCTTTGGCCATCTTAAAATGCTTGGACTTGCTGCCCCAATAGCCCTTTGCGATTTTCAGGGTCTTATTGCGTCTCTTGCGCGTCATCATTGCGCCTTTTACTCTAGCCATTTATGTTATCCTCCTTAGAAGTATCAGCCGAATCGGTTCTTATTTGTAGGGAATGAGCTCTTTGATCGCCGCCACGTTGGTCTTGTCGGCATAGCCGCCATGACGCAGACGACGGGTCCGCTTGGTTTCCTTCTTGGTGAGGATGTGGCTCTTGTAAGCGCAGGCCTTCTTGACCTTGCCGGTCTTGGTCAGCTTAAATCTCTTTTTTGCACCGGAGTGCGTCTTGATCTTGTTAGCCATAATGGTGTGACTCCTTCCGTATGATAAAGGGTATTACTTACTGGTTTTCGGCCCAAGGAACATGGACATATGCCGTCCGTCCAGCTTGGGATCCTTATCCACGTTGGCGATGTCCTTGCACATCTCGCCGAACCGAACCAAAAGCGTCTTTCCAATTTCGGTGTGGGCCATTTCACGGCCACGGAACCGAACCGTCACCTTAACACGAATGCCGTCCTTCAAAAACTTCTGAGCGTTTTTGACCTTGACGTTAAAATCGTTGGTGTCGATGCCGGGGGACATGCGGACCTCTTTGATTTCGGTTACGTGCTGATTCTTCTTGGCCTCTTTTTCTTTTTTCGTCTGTTCAAAGCGGAACTTGCCGTAGTCCATGATCTTGCACACCGGCGGGGTGGCGTTGGGTGCGATCTTTACCAGGTCGAGGCCCTGATCGTAAGCACGGCTCAGGGCGTCCCGGGGGGCCATGATACCCAGCTGTTCACCGGTGGAACCGATGACACGAATTTCCTTATCTCTGATGTCCTCATTGAGCTGATGGTCTTGTTTGCTGATATGAAACACCTCCAACAAAAAACGCAGATGCCGCAGAGGCACCCGCAATGACAGCGCAAAAAGAAATGCTATCAGACCGCGTCGCTTTCGCTGACGGTGAGGTGCGGGGCCGCCGCTCCTACTTCATTTTTACCGGGAAATTATAGCATGGAAAAGAAGCGGTGTCAAGTATTTTTTGCTTTTTCCTGACCGGGGAAGCCCCCGGCCAAGAAGCATGAGTTATTCCGTCCGCAGAGCCTCCACCGGGTCCTTTTTTGCGGCGGCCTTGGAGGGAATCAGACCGGCCACTACAGTCAGGAGCACGGAGATGACCACCAAAATAATGGCTCCGGCAGGGGGGAGCTGAGCCACATCGTCAATGCCTGCCAGGGCGTTGATCAGCAGGTTGATGGGGATATTCAGAAGCATGGTAATGCCAATGCCCAGCACACCGGCGGAAAGGCCGATAATCAGGGTTTCCGCATTAAAGACCCGGGAGACATCCCGCTTGGAGGCGCCGATGGCCCGGAGAATGCCGATTTCCTTGGTGCGCTCCTGCACGGAAATCAGGGTGATGACACCGATCATAATGGAGGACACCACCAGAGAGATGCCCACAAAGGCAATGAGCACATAGCTGACCATGTTTACAATGCTGGTTACAGAACTCATGAGCATACCCACATAGTCCGTGTACTGAATGGCCTGATCCTCCTGGCCGGCGTTGGTTTTCTCCTCGTTGTAGGCGTCCAGCGCATCGGTCAGGGCCTCCTTGTCCTCAAAGCTGGCAGTGTACAGATTGATGCCGTTTGGCTCCTCCAGAGAGGCCGCATGAAGCAGATTCAGGTTGTCCGTATAGGTGGAATCGGAGACGGTTTTCCGGGAGGCGGTACTGTCTCCCAGTGCGTCATAGTCCGCCTGTTCCAAAAGCCCGTAGGAAATCAGCACCTGGGCCTGGGCCTGGGGCTCCATGCCGGTCAGTTGGGACTGGTAGGCCTCGGGCAGGGAGGCCACCGTGTCGGCCACCAGCTGCTGCTGGGCCTGGGTTATGGCGGTGTCCTCGGTTTCCTCCGCTGCTGCGGCCTCGGTGCCCGGGAAGGGAAGGCCGGTGAACACATCCGTGTCCGGGTCGGCCTTTTGGGTGGCCATTACCTCGCTGGCATCTGCCTGGGCGATTACATATTCCGTCAGGGCACTGGAATAGCCGATGGAGCCGTACTGGGAGCCGCCGTCATCTGGGGTGCGGACAATGCCTACCACATGGAGGGGCTCGGCCTGGTTTACCAGCTCCTCCATAAAGCTGTTGTCCTCCCGCATATCCAGATAGGTACCGTCCGACTGCTTTTCGTAGTAGTCCGTGGGCAGAACCAGCCGAAGCTCCAGAGCCATCAAATCCTCATAGGTGTAGGTGGTTTCCTGGGTGTCCAGGCTTACCGCCTCCTCCAGCTGGCCGTTTTCCCCGATGGAATCCATGGCGGCCTGGAGCTGCTCCCGCAGCTGGGCAGGATCCTTTAGACCCAGGGCGTAGAGGGTATAGTCGGAAATCTCGTTGTTTTCGTTGACCACCAGCACCACCTGGTTATAGGCCTCCGGCCAGGTGCCGGCAATCAGCTCATAGTCCTGTTCCCGCATGGCCTGACTGTCCACCAGCTCCTGGCATACGGAAATATTATTCATCTGCATTTGGCTGGCAATGGTTCCCATTCCAATTTCATCCAAAATGGAAACGGGATTGACCCGCAGCACCTGGCCGGAGGCGGAGGTGGTGTAAATCCCGATCTCCGTGGGATAGGTGTACTGGATGTCAGAGCACAGAGCGGCAATTTCGTTGCCCTCCTCCTCCAGGGCCTGCTTAAAGGAGGCCAGGCCGATCATTTCCGTCATGATGCTGCTGGAGTGTACCAGACCGTCGTCATGGGCCGTGCCCTTTTGGACGTTCATCATGGCAGTCATCATAGAGGTCATGTCCACAGAGGCCTGCTGGATGGTAATGGGGTAGGAGGTCAGGGTGTCGGCCTCTAGGTCGTCAATATATTGCTGCATTCCGTTGGAAAGGGAAAGAATCAGGGCAATGCCGATAATGCCGATGGAGCCGGCAAAGGCGGTGAGAATGGTTCGGCCCTTTTTGGTCATCAGGTTGTTAAGAGACAGGCTCAGGGCGGTGAGAAAGGACATGGAGGGCTTTTTTGCCGCAGCCTCCGCCTTTGAAGGCAGGGCTTGGCTGCTGGGGTCGAAGGGCATGGAGTCGGATACGATTTCCCCGTCCAGCAGCCGGACGATTCGGGTGGAATACCGCTCCGCCAGCTCCGGGTTGTGGGTGACCATAATGACCAGACGATCCTTGGCCACCTCCTTGAGAATCTCCATGACCTGTAGGGAGGTTTCGGAGTCCAGAGCTCCGGTGGGTTCGTCGGCCAGAAGAATGTCCGGGTTGTTCACCAGGGCCCGGGCAATGGCTACCCGCTGCATTTGGCCGCCGGACATCTGGTTGGGCATCTTTTTCAGCTGATCCCCAAGGCCCACCTTCTCCAGAGCCTCCCTGGCCCGGCGGCGGCGTTCGCCCTTGGAAACGCCGGTCAGGGTCAGGGCCAGCTCCACGTTGGACAGTACGTTTTGATGGGGAATCAGGTTGTAGCTCTGAAAGACAAAGCCCACGGAGTGATTCCGATAGGTGTCCCAGTCCCGATCCCGAAACTCCTTGGTGGAGGTTCCGTTGATAATAAGATCCCCGGAGGTGTAGTTGTCCAGTCCGCCGATAATGTTCAGCAGGGTGGTTTTGCCGCAGCCGGACTGGCCGAGAATGGACACAAACTCACTTTCCCGAAAGGCAATATCAATGCCCCGCAGGGCTTTTACGGACTCCGCTCCGGAGGTATAGTCTTTTTTAATCTGTCTGAGTTCCAGCAATACTGCCGCTCCTTTCCGCATAGGCAATAAGAATACTATACCACAAGGGCCGGAAGAAAATGTGAACGATTCAAAAATTTTTCCGGAAAAAACCAGAGAAAGGGCCGTGAATCTTCGGATTCACGGCCAGATGGCATCAGGGCAAAAACCGCCGGGTGGAGAGCGGGTAAAGCGATCCACCGCCTCCTTGCCGTTGTAGGCCCGAATGATCTTGGCCCCGGCATCGGTGAGCATATATTCCGCAATTTCCATACAAGAAAAGCTGCGGCTGCCTACCGGTTTCTGGCATTGTGGAAAATCTAAGGCTGTGCGAGGGAACCTCTGGGGCGATTTTGGAGGCCTCCAGGCACCGTTTGCTGCTCACCAACACCGGCGGATATACCGGTGCTTATCAGAACAAGCGCACCGGGAAATGGTGCGCCCAGATCACCTTCAAAAAGAAAACCCACTTCCTTGGAATCTATGGGAAGAAGGAGGATGCAGTTAAGGCCAGAAAGCGTGGGGAGGAAATGCACGAGAATTTTCTGGAATGGTACCACTCTACAAGGCCCAGGATGAGGAGAGGGCGATGCCGCAGCCGAAGCATCAAACGCCCGCCTTCCCTCAGCCCATCATGTGGACATTCAGATGGGGATAGGTCATTTCAATATTATGCCGGTCAAAGGCCCGCTTGATTTCCTCCAGCAGGGCGTAGTAGTTGTCCCAATAGTCCTCGTTGCTGCACCAGGCACGAACCACATAGGCAATGGCACTGTCCTGATATTCGCTGACATGGACGAACACCGGCGGATCCTGGCAGAAGCCCGGCACGGCAGCCACCGCCTCCTCAATGGCGGACTTGACCAGGTCAATGTCGCAGTCATAGCTGGCGGTGACGGTGTGCTCCACCCGGCGGCGGCCTTCCAGGGTATAGTTGATTACGCAGGAGGAGGTCACAGTGCTGTTGGGAATAAAGAAAAATCGCTTGTCATAGGCGGAGAGCTTGGTGTAGGTCATGCCGATGTCCTCCACAAAGCCCTCGTTGCCGCCGATGGAGACATAATCCCCCACCTTGAGGGGACGGGTGGTCAGAATCACCAGACCGCTGGCCAGGTTGCTCAGAGCACCCTGGAGGGCCAGGGATACAGCCAAGCCGGCAACGCTTAACACGGCGATCAGGCTGGTTACGTCAATGCTAAGGCTCCCGGCCACAATGGTGGCGGCCACAAAATACAGGGCGATTTTTATGCTGGTGCGCAGAAAGCCGTTAAGGCTTTTGTCAATATGGGAGTGCTCAAGCATCCGAGCGGAGAGCCTGGTCAGCAGCTTGATGAGAACCAGAAGCACCGCCATCAGCAGCAGTATCCTTAAAATCGTGGACAGGGGGAGCCCCTTGATGGTTTTGACCAGGGTGGAAACCTCCTGGGTGTCAATGGGAACCTGAGTGGCGGTAAGTAGCATAATGCCTCCTAAAAGGGGCCGCAGAGGTCTGCGGTATTATTCCTGAAATTGCAGACTGATGTCCAGGGCCTCCACCGAGTGGGTCAGGGCACCTACGGAGATCAGGTCTACCCCAGTCTCGGCCACCTCCCGAACATCCCGGGAGCCCATATTGCCGGAGGCCTCTACCTTGGCCCGATGGGCGATCAGCGCCACAGCCTCCTTCATTTCCGGGCAGGACATATTGTCCAGCATGATAATGTCGGCCCCGGCATCCAATGCCTCCTGCACCTGCTGAAGATCGGTGGTCTCTACCTCAATCTTCAGGGTGTGGGGGACGATTTTTCGGGCACTTTCCCCGCCGGCGGTGATGCCCCCTCCGGCCACAATGTGGTTGTCCTTAATTAGTACCCCATCGGCCAGATTAAACCGATGGTTGGTGCCGCCGCCTATGCGGACAGCGTACTTTTCCAGCACCCGCATTCCCGGCGTGGTTTTGCGAGTGTCCACAATCACCGCCCCGGTTCCGGCGATTTTTTCCACCAAAGCGGCGGTGCAGGTGGCCACGCCGGACATATGCTGCATCAGATTCAGGGCCAGCCGTTCCCCGGAAAGAATGCTCCGGGAGGGGCCGGAGACAGTGGCGACCACATCTCCCTCCTGGACGGCAGTACCCTCGGCCACCAGGGGTGTAAATTCCACCGTGGGGTCCAGCAGGGCAAACACCCTCCGGCCCACCTCCAGACCGCAGACCACACCGGCCTGCTTGCACCGAAACAGGGCACGGGATACCGCAGTCTCCGGGACACAGCACAATGTGGTGATGTCCCCAGTGCCAATGTCCTCCTGGAGGGCAGTGCGCAGAAAGCTGTCAAGTCCCAAATCAATCATAGCTTTTCTCCTTTTTCATCCACGATATAGTGGGCCCCTACGCTGTGGGGGCGGGCTGATGCCGATTTCAAAATTTCCAGGGAAACCATGCAAAGGTTGACCAGCTCCAGATAGGCCCGATCCTCCAGATAGTTCCGCTGAACCTGCTGGAAAATCTCGTTGATCTCCCGCTGAGCCTGGGCAAGTCCGGCTTGCGTCCGAACAATGTAGGCGTGTTGATTCATGGCCCGGCGCAGCCTGGCCCGCAGACCCTCATAGTCCGTGCCGGGAACCTCCGTGGGAAGCTGGGGCACATCGGCGGGGATGGCCGCCTGCTCGGCCAGCGGGCGGTTCAACAGATTGATGTGCTGGGCGGCCCGCCGGCCAAAGACCAGGCATTCCAGCATAGAGTTGGAGGCCAGACGGTTTGCCCCATGAACCCCGGTGCGGGCGGCCTCTCCGCAGGCGAACAGGCCGGTGACATTGGTCATGCCGTGGAGATCCGTGGCAATGCCCCCCATCATGTAGTGCTGAACCGGGCGCACGGGAATATAGTCCTTGGAGATGTCAATTCCCCGCCGGAGGCATTCGTTATAAATGGTGGGGAAACGCTTTGTCAGATACTCCCGGCTCCGGCAGGTGATGTCCAGGAACACATGATCCGTCCCGGAGGCCTCCAGCTCCGCCTGAATGCCCCGGGCCACAATGTCTCGGGGAGCCAGCTCTCCCAGCTCATGCTTTCCGGCCATAAACCGCTCACCCTTGCCGTTGATGAGTCTCCCACCGTCTCCGCGGACAGCCTCGGAAATCAGGAAGGAGCGATTCTCCCGGGTGGGACTGTAAAGGCCGGTGGGGTGAAACTGGATAAACTCCATGTCCTGGAGCCTGGCACCTGCCCGGATTGCCGCCCCCAGACCATCACCGGTGGCAACAGCCGGGTTGGTGGAGTACTCATAAATCTGCCCAATGCCGCCGGTGGCAATGACCACGTTGGGGGTGTTGCAGAGAATATATCCATCGTTGTTGAGCAGGGCACCGGCCACCTCTCCCCGGTCATCCAACAGAATATCCACCAGGCAGGTATGCTCCATAAAGCTGATATTGTCCTGCAGGTGGGCGATGGTGGCCAGGGTCTTGACGGTTTCCCGGCCGGTGGCATCTCCGCCGGCGTGAACCACACGACTTTTGTGGTGGCCGCCCTCCCGGCCCACGGACAGGTCGCCGTAGGCATTCAGGTCAAAGGGAACCTGGAGCCGAACCAGCTCCTGAATGTCCTTCGGCCCCTCATCGCAGAGCACCTCCACAGCCTCCCGGTCACAAAGCCCCGCACCGGCCACCAGGGTGTCCTCCACATGGAAGGTGGGCTGGTCATCAGGCAGGATCGCTGCGGCAATACCGCCCTGGGCCAGGAAGGAATTGCTGATTTCAATGCTCTCCTTGCTGAGCACCAGAACGGACTTGGCCCGGTCAATGTGCAGCGCCGTATAAAGCCCTGCGATTCCGGCACCTACAATGAGCACATCGGTGCGGATCACATCCCGAATATTCAAATCACGATTGAATGCATAACGCATGATGAATCCATCCTTTGGGCTAAGGCCGCCTCAGACACCACGCCGCCCCACGCCGAAGCCCACGAAAAAGCAGACCGCCAGCAGCAGCGACACGGCGGCTCCTGTGGAGCAGCCCCAGTAATATGAGGTCATCAGACCTAAAATTCCACAAAACAATGCGCACAGCACGGAAAACAAATGGTACTGACGCAGATTTCTGGCAAAGTTGCGGGCGGCGGCAGCGGGAAGCACCAACAGACTGTTGATGACCAGCAGGCCCACCCAGCTCAGGGACATGGTGACGACCACAGCAATGACCACGGTAAAAAGCCCCTGAATCATCCCCACCTTTACGCCCCGGCTGTCAGCCAGCTGGGGGTGGAGTACGCTTAAAAAGAGACGGTTGGAAAAGAGAATCCAAAGGGCAATCACCGCCGCCAGCACCAGGGCCAGCAGGCCGATCTCCAAGGGGGTAACGGAGAGAATATCTCCAATCAGATAGCTGTTGAATTTGGTAAAGCTGCCGCCGCCCCAGGTGGCGATAAAAATGCCCAGGGCCACAGCGGTGGAGGAGAACACCCCGATGATGGTGTCCCCGGAGAGGGTGGATTTTCTGCGGACGTAGGTAAACAGCAGGGCCAGCACCGCACTCAGGCCAACGGCCACCCCCATGGGAAAGGCTGCACCGCACAGAGAGCCGATGGCAATGCCGGTAAAGGCGGAATGGCCCAGGGCATCGGAGAAAAAGCTCATGCGACCGGTGACAATATGGCAGGACAGCAGCCCCAGCAGGGGGCACAGCACCAGCACGCCCAGCAGGGCGTTTTTCATAAAGAGCATCTGCCCAGGCTGGGCCCATTCAAAGGGAAGCACAGACAGAATTTGATACCACAGCTCCATTATCCGGTACCTCCCGCCATGTGAAAGGCACTCCGAAACTCCCGGGAGGAGAGCACCTGATCTGGGGTCCCCTGGGTGAGCACCGTCTCCTTGAGAAGCACCACCTTGTCCACAAACCGATTCAGCGTGGAAAAGTCGTGAGTGACCATGAAAATGGACAGGTCAAAGCGGCTGCGAATCTCGTCAAGCATGGTGAGCAGACTGTTCATGCCCTCCACGTCCACTCCGGAAAGGGGCTCGTCCAAAATGAGAATATCCGGCACCGGCTCCAGGGCCAGAGCCAGAAGCACCCGCTGCAGCTCGCCGCCGGAAAGAGTACCGATCTTCTTGTCTATCAGAGCCTCTCCGTGGACGTTTTTCAGGCAGGACAGCACCGTTTCCCGCTGTCGGCGGGGCACCGGCAGAAAGGCCGGGGAGGAGCTGACGCACATCCGAAACAGATCCAGCACCGTCACCGGATCTCCCGCCCCAAAGCTGGGGCTTTGGGGTACATAGCCGATGCGGAATTTCCGGCCCCGCTGACCGGCAGGCTGAAAGGTGATTTTTCCCTGATAGTCCCGCTGGCCCAGAATGGCTTTAATCAGGGTGGACTTTCCCGCTCCGTTGGGGCCAATCAGGGCTACGATCTCGCCGCAGTGGATATGCAGATTTACGTCCCGCAGAATATCCTCCCCGTCAATTTTGACCCCCAAATGCTCAATGCGCAGACAGCAGTGGCCGTCACAGCCCATACCGGCGTGCTTGGTGACGCTCATGAAAGGGCCTCCTTTACGGCCTGGATGTTTTCCTCCATGGCGGTGAAATAATCCGCTTCTCCGTCCATAATGGTGGTCAGGGTGAATATTTCTACGCCGGTTTCCCGGGCAATAATCTCGGCGGCGTTGGTGGAGCCGTTTTTCTCCACAAAGATGGCGGGAATATTGTCCCGGGCAATCAGGTCGCAGATGGCCTTAATCTCGCTGGCGGAGGCCTCCGCCCCTTCCTCCTCCTCAATGGAGGCGGCAATGGTCAGCCCCATGGCATCGGCAAAGTAGGAAAAGCCGTCATGGAAGGTAATCATTTCCCGGCAGGAAAGGAAGGCCTGCAGATCCGTTTCCTGCATTTTGTTCAGGTATAGTTCCTCCAGCTCCTGGCTCAGCTGCGCCCAGTTCTGCTCCAGGGCCTTGCTATGGCTCGGATACCGGGCGGTAAGGGCCTCCAGAAGAGTGCGTCCGGCCATGGCGTATGAGCCGGGATTAAGCCAGTAGTGGGGATCCTCCACAAAATTGGCGGAGCCGCAGTCGATGATCCTCTCCTGGGGAACCCCCTCCAGGGCATCGGCCATAAAGTTCTCCAGGCCGCAGCCATTCAGTACGACCAGATCTGCCCGGTCAATTTTCTTCATCTGCTCCGTGGTCAGGGTGTAGTCGTGGAGACAGCTTACAGGCTCTGTGACCATCTGCTCCAGGGTGATGTCCTCCAGGCCCTGGGTCAGGCGGCTGGTAAGGTAGTACATGGGATAGGTGGTGGCCAGAATGGTGTCCCCGGACGAGGCAGCCCCGGTCTGAGCCGTGCCGCAGCCGGTCAAGGCGGCCAGCAGGAAAAGCACTGCCAGCAGGCAGTGGAGCTTTTTCATAGGTAGAATCCTCCGTTGGTTACGTTCCTCTGTATTATACCATGCCCCGGGGGGCTTTGTAAAATGTTTTTGCACAAATATCTTCCGGCTTCTTGTGGGATATTTCCAAATAGGGCCTCCGGCCCATGAAGGTAGCCGAAGGCCCAAAGCCGGGTCATACCCAGCGCAGTCCCTTGGGGAAGTGATTTTTCAGCTGTCCGCCGGAGCCCTTGGCCCAGCCCAGGCTGTGGCCGTCCACGGTGATTAAAGTCCAGCCGGTTTGGGCTCCGGGCAGCACCTGGCCGTGAAGGTAGTCCAAAATCTCCCGGGAATCGGCGGGGAAATCCGCCGTGGAGGAGCAGGTGCCCAGCCACAGGGCCAGGGCGTGGGCCGGCTCAAACCGTCCCTTTTTCACCACCCCCAACTCCAGGCCGGGACGCAGAACCCTTAGTCCCTCCAGCCTGGGGGTGTCCATGGGGGCAAGATAAAGGGAGGGGCCAAAGGAAACAAGCCGTCCCTTCGGCAGGGTGATGTCCAAATCACGAAGAAAATCCGAAAGCACTCCGGGCATGGAGGCGGTTTTGGGCGGTGAGGAGGGAGCGGGAGAAGCATTGCCCTCCCGGTGAAGCACCATGACAAAGTGTCCCTCCCCTCCCAGCAGATGGGGCCAGAGCCGAAAGCCCCGGGAAATAGATTCCGATGCCCCGGCCCAGTCCGGGCGGGCGGGGGAAAACCAGGGAGTCTCCAGGGCCACAGGCAAAAAGTCCGGATATTCCGCCAGGAACCAGGCCATAACGCCCTCGTCCTCCTCCGGGGCAAAGGTACAGGTGGAATAGCAGAGAAAGCCCCCGGGACGCAGCATATTTGCGGCAGACCGCAAAATCTCCTTCTGGCGGGATGCGCACATGGCCACGGTTTCCAGGCTCCAATCGGTGACGGCGGCCTCCTCCTTGCGGAACATCCCCTCGCCGGAGCAGGGAGCGTCTACCATCACCCGGTCAAAGAAACCGGCAAAGGGGGCCTCCAGGTCCCGGGGGTGCATATTCAGCACCAGGGCGTTGGAGATGCCCATCCGCTCAATATTCCGGGAGAGAATTTTGGCCCGTTTAGGGTTGATTTCATTGGAAACCAGCAGGCCGGTGCCGCCGAGAAAATCCGCCAGCTGGGTGGACTTCCCCCCGGGAGCGGCGCAGAGATCCAGCACCCGCTCCCCGGGCCGGGGACGGAGCAGGGCGGCGGGGGCCATGGCGGAGGGCTCCTGAAGATAGTACAGCCCCGCCTCATGGTAGGGATGCTTGCCCGGACGCTGAGACGGGTCGTAGGCGTAGCCGCCGGGAGCCCAGGGCAGCGGTGTCAGGGAAAAGGGAAACCAGTCAATGTTGCCTCCGGCCTTCCGGCCCAGACGAAGCCCCTTTTGCAGAGGCCGGTCATAGGAGGAAAGAAAGCGGGAATACTCCTCCGGGCCAAGAAGCCCCTCCATTCGGCGCAAAAATTCTGTGGGAATCATATTGTCCTCCAAAGGGGCGGCGCACCGAAGCCGGAACGCCGCCCCAAAAACACATTACTTCTTGCCGCCCTTCAGAGCCTTCATGCGATCCGAGTGGTTGAGAATCCGCTTGCGGATGCGCAGGCTTTTGGGCGTAACCTCCAGCAGCTCATCGTCCGCCAGATACTCCAGACACTGCTCCAGGCTCATTTGCTTGGGGGGAATCAGCCGCAGGGCATCGTCAGAGCCGGAGGCCCGGGTGTTGGTCAGGTGCTTGGCCTTGCACACATTTACGGTGATGTCCTCCATCCGGGGATTGGAGCCAATGACCATGCCCTCATACACCGGGACACCTGCACCGATAAACAGGGTGCCCCGCTCCTGGGCGTTAAACAGGCCGTAGGTGATGGATTCGCCGGTCTCAAAGGACACCAGAGAGCCGGTGCGGCGGCGGAGAATCTCGCCCTTATAGGGCTGATAGGAGTCGAAGATCGAGGCCATAATGCCCTCTCCCTTGGTGTCGGTCAGGAACTCGTTCCGATAGCCGAACAGGCCCCGGGAGGGAACCAGGAAGGTGAGCTTCATGCGGGTGGTGCCCACAGGGGTCATTTCCAGCAGGTCGCCCTTGCGGTTGCCCATTTTCTCAATCACGGCCCCTACACAGTCGGCGGGCACGTCGCACACCAGCTGCTCCATAGGCTCGCACCTTACGCCGTCTATCTCCTGGAACAGAACCTTCGGGGGAGAAACCTGAAATTCATAGCCCTCCCGGCGCATGGTCTCAATCAAAATGGACAGATGCATTTCTCCCCGGCCCGCCACATGGAAGGCATCGGTGGCACCCTCGTCCTCCGTGACCCGCAGGGAAACGTCCTTTAACAGCTCCTTCTGGAGACGGTCACGAATCTGCCGGGAGGTGACGTATTTGCCCTCACGGCCGGCGAAGGGAGAGTCGTTGATGGTGAAGGTCATTTCCATGGTGGGAGCGGAAATCTTCACAAAGTCCAGAGGCTCCACGGCGGCGGGGGAACAGATGGTGTTGCCGATGGTGATGTCGCCAATGCCGGACAGGGCGATAATGTTGCCGGCGGTGGCCTGGGTCACAGGCACACGGCTCAGACCGTCAAACTCATACATGGAAACGGCCTTGAGCTTTTTGGACACGGCCTCGGGGTCGTGATAGTTGCACACCACGATTTCATCGTTCTGATGGATCACACCCCGCTCAATCCGGCCAATGGCGATCCGGCCCACAAACTCGCTATAGTCAATGGAGGAAACCAGCATCTGGAAGGGCTTTTCCACATCGGCCTCCGGGGCGGGAATATAGTCCAGAATGGTGTCAAACAGGGGCTGGAGATCGGTGCCGGTCACATCGGGGGAATAGGAGGCGGTGCCCTGACGGCCGGAGCAGAACAACATGGGGCTTTCCAGCTGGTCGTCGGTGGCATCCAGGTCGATGAGAAGCTCCAAAACCTCGTCCACCACCTCCAGCACCCGCTGGTCGGGGCGGTCAACCTTATTGACCACAACAATGACCCGGTGGCCCAGCTCCAGGGCCTTGGAAAGCACGAAGCGGGTCTGGGGCATGGGGCCCTCGGCGGCATCCACCAGCAGGATTACGCCGTTGACCATTTTTAGAATGCGCTCCACCTCGCCGCCGAAGTCCGCATGGCCCGGGGTATCTACAATGTTGATTTTGGTGCCCTTGTAGCTGATGGCGGTGTTCTTGGCCAGAATGGTAATGCCCCGCTCCCGCTCCAGGTCGTTGGAGTCCATGACCCGCTCCACCACCTCCTGGTTTTCCCGATAGATGCCGCTCTGCTTGAGCATCTCGTCCACCAGGGTGGTCTTGCCGTGGTCAACATGGGCAATGATTGCTACATTTCTGATTTTCTCGTCTACCAAAATTGGGTAACTCCCTTCGTAAAGCGTCTTTTTCTGCCGTATCTTTCTAAATCACAACTATTTATTTTATCATGAAAACCGGCAAAAAACAAGTGCGGAAGTGGCGGAAAATATCGGCAGGAACCAGGGTTCCCTTGTGGAAAATCAACCAAGAATCCGGAAAGGCTCTGGGATTTCCGGCATTCTGAAATTCTTCCCGGATCAGCACTGGAATTGCCGTCTGGAATGTGATACAATACGGGGAAAAGACCTATCCTAGGAGAACGATTCATGGAATATTTCGCAGAGCCCTACGACATCGCCGTAATCGGCGCAGGCCATGCGGGCATCGAAGCCGCCCTGGCCGCCGCCCGGCTGGGGCTGAAAACCGTTATTTTTACCATCAATCTGGATGCCGTGGGCAATATGCCCTGCAATCCCGCCATCGGCGGCACCGGCAAGGGACATCTGGTGCGGGAGATTGACGCTCTGGGCGGGGAAATGGGCAAGGCTGCAGACCGGGCCTGTATTCAGTTCCGGGTGCTGAACCGGGGCAAGGGCCCTGCCGTCCACTCCCTCCGGGCCCAGGCGGATCGGCGGAAGTATCAGGAGCTGATGAAGCATACCCTGGAGCTTCAGGAAAATCTTGATTTGAAGCAGGCCATGGTTACGGAGATTAAAACAGAAAAGGGCCGGGTCTCGGCGGTGAAAACCAGGTTGGGGGCGGTGTATCCTGTGAGGGCGGCAATTATCTGCTCCGGAACCTACCTGGAGGGGCGGGTCATTACCGGGGAATGCGCCTACCCCTCCGGCCCGGACGGGATGCACCCGGCGGAGGGGTTAAGCGACTGTCTTAGAAAGCTGGGGCTGTCCCTGCGCCGGTTCAAAACCGGCACGCCGCCTCGGGTCAACCGGCGGAGCATTGACTTTTCCAAAATGGAGCTGCAGCCCGGAGATGCGGTGCCGGTGCCCTTTAGCTTTACCACGGAGAAAACCCCGGAAAATCAGGCCGTGTGCTATCTCACCTATACCAACGCCGAAACCCACCGGGTCATTCGGGAAAATCTCAGCCGAAGCCCTCTGTATTCCGGGGTCATTGAGGGCGTCGGCCCTCGGTATTGCCCCTCCATTGAGGATAAAATCGTCCGTTTCCCGGACAAGCCCCGGCATCAGCTGTTTATTGAGCCCTGCGGCCTGTCCACCGATGAAATGTATATCCAGGGCTTTTCCTCCTCTCTGCCGGAGGACGTGCAGATTAACATGCTCCACACGGTGGCGGGGCTGGAGCGGGGAGAGATGATGCGGCCCGCCTATGCCATTGAGTATGACTGTGTGGATCCTACGGAGCTGCTGCCCACCCTGGAATGCAAAAAGGTGCCGGGCCTGTATGGAGCGGGACAGTTTAACGGCTCATCGGGCTATGAGGAGGCTGCGGCCCAGGGGCTGGTGGCCGGCATCAATGCGGCCTTGAAGCTAAAGGGACAGGAGCCTATGGTGCTTCGCCGCAGCGATGCCTACATTGGGACGCTGATTGATGATCTTGTCACCAAGGGCACCAATGAGCCCTACCGCATGATGACCTCCCGGACGGAATACCGGCTGATGCTTCGTCAGGACAACGCAGATCAGCGGCTTTCCGGCATTGGACACCGGGTGGGGCTGATTTCGGAGGCCCGGTATCAGGCGGTGCAGGAGAAGTATGCCCAGGTGGAGCGGGAGATCAAGCGGCTGGAGACCTGTGGGGTGGCGGAGAGCGAGGCCCTGAACGCCTATCTTACCGCCGCCGGTACGGCCCTGGTCAAGGGCTCCGCCCGGATGAGCGACCTGGTGCGCCGCCCCCAGCTCACCTATGAGGGCCTTGCCCCCTTTGACCCCCGGCGCCCTGCTCTTTCCCCGGAAATTCAGGAGGAGGTGGAAATCCAGGTGAAGTACGCCGGATATATCCAGCGGCAGCTTCGCCAGGTGGAGCAGTTCCAGAAGGAGGAGAGCCGCCTGCTGCCGGAGGACATAGATTATGAAGCCATCTCCGGCCTTCGTCTGGAGGCCCGGCAGAAGCTCAGAGCCATACGACCCCTGAATCTGGGCCAGGCCTCCCGGGTGTCCGGGGTCAGTCCGGCGGATATTGCCGTGTTGATGGTGTATTTGGAGCTAAGAGAAAGGGAAAAGCCATGATGTTTTACGATACCCACGCCCACTATGATGACGAGGCCTTTGACGCTGACCGGGACAGCCTGCTGCCCCGGCTCCACGAGGAGGGCATTGCGCTGATCAACGACATCGGCTGTGACGTGCCCTCCTCCCGGAAGGCGATCCGGCTGGCGGAGCAGTACCCCTTTGTGTACGCAGTGGTGGGGGCTTGGCCCGGGAACACCGGCGGGACGGATGAGGCGGAGCTGGAGCAGTACCGGCAGATGGCCCGGCATCCCAAGGTGGTGGCCATTGGAGAGATCGGCCTGGACTACCATTATGACGATGTGCCCCGGGAAATCCAGCGACACTGGTTTCAGCGGCAGCTGGCGCTGGCATCGGAGCTGAATAAGCCTGTGGTGGTGCATGAACGGGAGGCCCATGGAGATGCCATGGAGATTGTACGCCGCTGGGCGGACAAGGTGCCGGGGGTGTTTCACTGCTTTTCCGGCAGCGGAGAAATGGCCAAGGAGCTGGTGAGTCTGGGCTGGTATGTGAGCTTTACCGGGGTTCTTACCTTCAAAAACGCCCGGAGGGCCCTGGAGGCGGTGGCGGCGGTGCCCATGGAGCGGATCATGATTGAAACGGACTGCCCCTATTTGGCCCCGGCGCCCTATCGGGGCAAGCGAAACCATTCAGGCTATGTGCCCAAGGTGGCGGAGAAAATCGCTGAAATCAAGGGCCTTTCCACCCAGGAGGTGGCGGCCATTACCCTGGAAAACGGGAAACGGTTTTTCCGAATCCCCGATTCCGTAGGAGGCAATCTATGACAAGGCTGGAGATGGCACAAAAAATCGACCATACCCTGCTCAAGCCCGATGCCACGGCAGTCCAGATACAGGCTCTTTGCCAGGAGGCAAGGACTTATCGTTTCTACTCCGTCTGCGTAAGCTCCGGCAGGGCGGCACTGGCCAAGGCGTGCCTTGCAGGCTCCCAGGTGAGGCTCTGCGTGGTGGTAGGATTTCCCCTGGGCTGCTCCGTTGTGAAGGCGGCGGAGGCGGCGGCTATGGCCCGGCTGGGGGCCCAGGAGATCGACATGGTGATGGACATTGGCCGGGCCAAGGACGGAGATTGGGCCGCCGTAGAGGGGGATATCCGGGCCGTCCGGGAAACCTGTCCCGGCCAGACCCTAAAGGTGATTTTGGAGACCTGCCTTCTTACGGAGGAGGAAATCCTCCGGGGCTGTCAGGCGGCGAAAAACGCCGGGGCGGATTTTGTAAAGACCTCTACGGGCTTTTCTACCGGCGGGGCCAGGCCCCGGGATGTGGCACTGATGAAGAAAGCCGCCGGGGGACTGAAGGTCAAGGCCAGCGGCGGCATTCACAGCTACGCCCAGGCCCTGGAGATGATTCAGGCGGGGGCGGATCGCATCGGTGCCAGCGCAGGAGTTGCCATTTTGGCGGATATGGAGGAATAGACAATGAAACAGGTAAAAGCAATCGTATTGGCGGCAGGAAAGGGAACCCGGCTCCATTCTGCGGAGCATCATCAGCCCAAGGCCCTTCGGGAGGCAAACGGGAAGCCCCTGCTGCACTATGTGCTCTCGGCACTGGATTTTCTGCCCAGGGAGGACACTATTATCGTGGTGGGCTATATGCGGGAGCAGGTGGAGGCCCGGTTTCCGGCCTATCCCTTTGCGGTGCAGGAGCCGCAAAAGGGCACCGGCCATGCGGTGCAGTGCGCCAAGAGCTATCTGGAGGACTTCCGGGGGACGGTGCTGGTGTGCTGCGGAGATATGCCCCTGCTCCGGCAGGAGACCTATCAGGCCCTGCTGCGGGAGCACGAGAGAAATGACTGCCCCTGCACCTTCCTTACCGGCACAACGGAGCTGGAGCTGCCCTTTGGCCGAATCCTTCGGGATGAAGCCGGAGATTTTCTCCGGGTAGTGGAGGACGGAGACTGCACCCCGGAGCAGAAGGAGATTCGAGAGCTGAACGCCGGAGTGTATGCCTTTGACTGCCGGGAACTGCTGGCCTGCCTGGAGCTTCTCCGGGACGACAACGCCCAGGGGGAGTATTATCTGACGGATGTGCCGGAGCTGATGCGGCAGCGGGGCGGAAAAATCGGCCTGTGCCGGGTGGAGCTGGGGGAGCAGATCATCGGGGTCAACACCCCGGAGCAGCTCCAAATGGTGGAGGACTATCTCCGGGAGCGGAAGGGATAAACGATAAGCAGTCCCTTTTAGAGCGCAGAACAGGACGTGGAGCTCGGTTTTGGAGCCTCACGTCCTTGTGTAGATCGGGGTATTTGAGGGAAAAAAGCAGACCACGTCTCCGAGACAGTGGATGCAGCCGTCTGCCGTAACCAATGCACCGTTGGGCTGCAAGGCAAAAACAGGTCGGGGATGAACCGATAGGTCGGCCTGGATATTGGCACGCTGCCCAGGCTCCCCGGTGTAGTGTACCTCCAGACCGAAGTCTCGGAGATACCCCAAGCCGGGCTGCTGATGGTAGCGGTCAAATTGGATGACGGCCCCGGCACTGTCGCCCATGACAATGCCATCAAAGTGCTTTAAGGGCTCAAGCAAATTTAATTCCTCCAGCCGCCCATAGAGCAGATCTGGCTCGCCGCCGCAGAAGTAGAGAATATGGCTATGGGAGATTTTTGCAATCACAGCCTCGCTGCGGGCCTGATAGTAGTTTACCCATTCCATCTGGGAAAGGGGAATCCCATACTGCGCAAACACCGAGGCCAGCCCCATGGAGAATATTCCGCCGGTGGGGTTATAAAGCCTTTCCCATTTCTGGGCGGAGGGAATTTGCTCTGGACGAAAGGCAAAGGGAAACACCAGCACGGACATTTGCGGCTTTAGATATGGCTGAAGCCCAGGGCGGCACCAGGGTTCCCCAAAGCGGAAAGAATTGAGCAGAATATTGACCATTGTATTTCACCTCGTTGCAGTATATCGCCGGAAGGAGGGATGCTTTGCCTCCAGTTTACCACAACCCGAGATAAAGTCAACCTCCGGGAGGGGAAGGGGGAGGCCTTTTGCGGCATTTTTTGCGCTTTGGCGCAGTTTTTGGGAGATGACTTGATTTTACCAATTCTAAATGTTATACTAGGGCAACACCGCATAATTCGGCGAGGAAATTTGGCTTGTCATTTTGCGCCACAAATTTGTTGGGGAAACGCAGGAATACTGTATGTATTTCAAGTTTTTCCGGCAGATTTGTGGGGTAAAAGAGCCGCCAAAGACCTATGGCGCAATTGTGCGGTGTTGCTCTAGAATCGGAAAAATATAATGGATACAGGAGGCAAAGCTATGGTTCCCATTACAGAAGAAGAAAAGAAGCTCCCCTATGCCAAGTATTATTATCGGGACATGGCACCCATTCCCCAGGAAAAGCTGGACATCTGGAAGGGGCCAATGGCCGACCCGGCACTGGCCACCCCCATTGAGGCCCGGAACGACTTTCTCCGGGGCAAGGTGAAGCTGGAGGTGGGCTTTACGGTGGCCCCGAACGGCACGGGCCTGGTGGCCAACTCCACCTTTATGCCGGGGGTCACGGCGGAGATGGTGGACTGGTGGTTCGGCTGGCATTCCGTGGGCCCGGATCTTCGGTATAAGATTTGGGATCGGGACGACCACTACTATGCCCGGGCCATGAACCCGGACTATGTGCTCGACCCCAAGGTGCCCAACAGCCAAAAGACCTGGGGCGTTACCCACGACATCTCCGAGGACATCGGCCTGGGGGTGGATCCGCTGAAGCTCAGCTTCAAAAAGCCCTCTGACCTGGGCTATGACATGGACATTATTGGAACGCCCGCCTGTGCCACCATGGTCTGCGCCGTAGGGGTCAGCGGTTCTCCGGCGGTGATGACCCACAAGGTGGTAAATGCCCAGGGCGGCATCTGGTTTAAGTCCCATTTCTGGATGGGCTACGGCCTGGGCGACAGGGGAGAAATTGTTAAGCTGGTGCCTGACGGACAGGCCATTCCCGAGATGGTGCCCCGGGCACTGTTCGGCCACAACATTAAGGAATTCTCCAATCTGGCGGCACTGCTGCCGGAGCTGTACCCGGAGGAGAAAGACAACTGGTAAGCATATGGCGTGGAATCAAGGGGCTGTCTCTTAGGGAGGCGGCCCCTCGGCGTTACACGGATGACTGCTCCCACAAGGTTCAGCAATGTTTTTGTGTTGAAAATTCCGAAATCTAATTGAAAACCAGAGAAAAATCTGCTACACTGCCTATATCTGTGGTTGTGGGGGAGGGAAATATCCTTTCCCCGGAAAGATTATGATAGGAGGCTTGGCACTGGCCGGAGCCACACCCTATCACATGGGAGGAAAGAATATGAAAAAGCGATTATTAAGCCTTTTTCTAGCCATGGTACTGGGGCTGATGCCCACGGCTTTGGCGGCAGAGGGGGAGACTGCGGCCAACCGGAACGAGGACACCCAGGAAACGACCAGTCCTGCCGAGAGTGTGGAGCCGGATGGGGCCGCCCTTCTCGCTGGGGCCGCAAAGGCAACAGGCGAGTATAATGCAGCAGGAGCGGCGGCTAAGACGGAGACAATTAGCAAGAGCCAGGAATGGAGTTTAGGCGCACTGACAAAAAACCTTGTTATCGAAGAAGGCGTAACGCTGACCATAAAAAACAAGGTCACAATCTCCGGTAATATCACCATCTCCGGCGGCGGAACCATCAAGCGTGGTACCAAACACGGCTGTATCTCTGTCTTGTCGGGGACTGACACCCTGACGCTGGACGGTGTTACAGTGGACGGTGGCGCAGAAAGTAACATTAGCGGTGCGGTGATGATCCAAGTTTCTGGGGGCACGGTGAACATCAAGGACAGCACCGTGCAAAACTGCAAAGCGACAAGCAACAAAGGCAGCGCAATCAGTGTAAAGAATGACGGCAAGCTGACCATCGAGAACACTACGATACAGAACTGCCAAAACACCGCCGAGGGCGGCGGCGCAATCTATATGGATAGTTCCACCGTGACCATCAACAGCGGAACCTTCCAAAACAATACGGCAACGCAAACGTCTGGGCAGGGCGGATTTATCTACAATTATAAAGGCACGCTGACCATCCATGGCGGCACCTTTGCAAAAAACTCCGCCGTTGAGGGCGGCGTGATCTATATGGTTGAACAACCCAACACTAAGACCTATATCTACGGCGGCACCTTTACGGGCAACACTGCAACCAGAAACAGCAGCGGCGCAGTCTTTGTTGGTAAGTCTACGCTCGACGATATTGTGTTCTCCCTTTCCGGCGAAGCGACCTTTACCGGCAACGATACCGCCGGGACGGATGGGATATACTTTTCCTATACCGGCCAGTGCAAGGCGCAGATAACCTCCGAATTGAAAAGTGATGTTCCATTGTACCTGAGTTCGCACGTCGGGTGGGAAACGCCCCCAACGATTGCCAAGGGAACGAGCAGCTACACTCTGACAGAGGCGGATGCGGGGCATTTGAAGGTTTACAGCCAGGGCAAGAAATACTATATGCGGCTTGGCACAGACAACAACCTGTATTTTTCGAGCACTGCGCCGGAGCAGCAGCATTGCGTTTGCGGAAAAAGTTCTTGCACCGACCACGGTGAATCGCTGAAATGGACGGCCTGGACAAGCACCACCAGCCTCCCCACCGAGGCGGGCAGCTACTACCTGACGAAGGACGTGGAGCTTACCAGCACATGGACGGTCAGCGTCACCGGCATTAAGCTCTGCCTCAACGGAAAAACCATTACCGGCCCCAGCAGTGGGGACGTTATCAAGGTTGAAAGCAGCGGAAACCTGACCATTACCGACTGCCAGACCAATGTGGGCAAAATCACCCATGCCGAGAATGGGACAGGCCGTGGTATATCCAATTACGGCACCCTGACCCTCTGGCATGGAAGTATTACGGGCAATCACAGTTCCAGCGAAGGCGGCGGTGTGTACAACAGCGGCACGTTCAACATATCCGGCGCACCGAACATCAGCGGCAATATCGGCGGTAATGTTTATCTGCCAAGCGGCAAGGCCATCACGGTCAATGGCAGCTTGGGCGAGAGCGCAAATGTCGGTATTATCGGCACAGAGGGGCAGACCGTTGTCACCGGCACCACCTCCACCACCGGCTTCTTTAGCGACAATACGGATTATGCCTTGGGAGATAACGAAACAGGTGGCCTCAAGCTGGTGCCGACCCCTGTCACCATCTCCGGCGTAAAGCTGCTGGATAAAACCGGCGGCACGGAAATGACCGGCGATACCAAAACCAAGGTCTATGACGGCGTAGCCGTGGCCTACAGCGGCGGAACATATGAGCCGAGTGTATCTGGTGTGACGCTGAACTACACATGGCAGAAGCTGGACGGTGATACATACACCGACCTGGCCGCTGCACCCAAGGATGTGGGCAACTACCGGCTCCATGTGGAGGCCCAGCGGGGAAATGCGACAATCGGCACGGAGGATTATGACTTCACCATCACCCGGCGGGAGCTTACCATCACCGGCGCAACCATTGCAGACAAGACCTACAACGGCGATGCGGATGCAACCGTTACCGCCGTGACCTTTGACGGCCTGGTGACAGGTGAAACGCTGACCAAGGGAACAGATTATGCGGTGGATAATGCAGCGTATAACAGTGTCAATGCCAGCGAGGCGAACAAGGTCAACTTCACCGTGACGCTGAACAGCAACAACAAGACAAAGAACTACGAATTGTCCACTACCGAAGGAACCCAGAATGCAACCATCAGCAAGGCTACTATAAGCGGCTACACGGTGGAAACAGCGGGCAAGCGTGGCCGGGAAAATACCTATGCGATACCCTCCGGCTACGTTGTCTCCGGCGGCACAGTGACAGTTGAGGTAACTACGGATAGCAGCAGTATTCTTGATGGCGACCCGACCTATGCAAACGGTATGTTGACCTATAAGCTCAAGAGCACTGCGAATGAGGAAGATACCGCCACCGTGACCCTCAAGGTGGCAAGCGACAACTACAGTGACTATACGGTCGCTGCTACCATCGGCGTGGCGGCGAAGGAACAGGTCACTATCAATATCGCCCCTGCGGATGAGTATGTGTACAACGGCAGTGCCCAAGCACCGACTATCACCGTGGTTGATGGCAAGGTGAATGTAGATGCGCTTGTCAAGACCTACAAGAGCCTTGATGGGACGACTTATGACAGCAATATCGCCCCGGCCAATGCGGGAAAGTACTCCATGACCGTCAGCGTACCTGACAGTAACCTGGAGTACACCGGCTCCGCAACTTGCAGCTTTGAGATTCAGCCCAAGACGTTAACGGTCAATGTGAAAGTCAAGGACAAGACCTATGACGGCACGAATGCGGCGAGCATCAGCGGCACCCCAACGCTTGACGGCGTTGTGGGTACTGAAGACGTGACCCTGGTAAACGGCACGCCGAGCTTTAGCAGCGTGAATGTGGGCGAGAATATTTCCATCAGCTTCACCGACTTCTCCATCTCCGGCGATGCGGCGAAGAACTACACCCTGACCCAGCCCACGGACATCAAGGCGAATATCACCGCCTACACCGCCACCGGCAAGGAGTACACCACGACCACCAAGGACTGGACGAATCAGGACTTTGTGGTGACGGCGGCAGAGGGCTGGCGGGTGTCTACCACGGACACCGCCGATGGCGATTGGGTCGGGAAACTGACCGGCTCTCAGGAGACGGACAACGGCAGCTTGACCTTCTATGTGAAGAACACGACCAGCGGCATTATCTCCCAGGCCGTTACGGAGAATTACAAAATCGACAAGACGGCCCCCACCGGCGGGGTACGCATTGACGAGCGTACCGCATGGCAGAACTTCGTGAACACCATCACCTTCAATCTGTTCTACAAGGACGAGCAGACCGTGACCGTTACGGCAAGTGACACGGCCAGCGGCATTGCTAAGACGGAATATCTTGTGACCGAGGACGACCTTAGTATCGTACAGCTTGCGGACAAGAACTTCACCAGCTATACCGAGGCTTTCAGTATCGAGCCGGACGCAAAACTGATCGTCTATGTGAAGTTGACCGACAATGCCGGCAACGTGGCCTACCTCCGCTCAGACGGCGTGGTGTTGGATGCAACCGCCCCGGTCATTAACGGTGCAGACAACAAAAAGACCTACTGCGCAGCCGTGACCCTGACCATCACGGACGAGTATCTCGACCATGTGACGCTGAATAATGGGGCGGTAACGCTGACGGAGGGCAAGCTGACGCTGAATCCGGCAGAGGGCGCACAGACCGTTGCTGCCACCGACAAGGCGGGCAACAGCAGGAGCATCACCGTGACCGTCAACGATGGGCATACATGGGAC
>CAVJIP010000029.1:0-6554 GCA_963649625.1 Bacteroidaceae bacterium | reverse complement strand
CCGACGACCTCTAGCGTGACAGGCTAGCGTTCTAACCAACTGAACTACCGGGCCATATACATGGTGGGAACAACAGGGCTCGAACCTGTGACCCCTTGCTTGTAAGGCAAGTGCTCTCCCAGCTGAGCTATGCTCCCAAATACGCTTTTCGGGAGACTTTGGGGCCGCTCCCTCAGCGACGTTGATATTATACTCAGGATGTCCCCAAAAGTCAAGCACTATTTTTCGTTTCCCGAAACTTTTTTCCTGCCCTGCCCAGGGCCGGGACAGGGCAGGAGGCCGGGGTCAGGACAGGGCCTCCTCCAAAAGCTGCTGCACCTGCCGAGGGGTAAAGGTATACTCCTGGTCGCAGAACTGGCAGCCCACGGAGATGTCCTTTCCCTCCTGAATAATCTCCCGAAGCTCCCGCTCCCCCAGGCTAATCAGGGTGGACTCCACCCGCTCCCGGCTGCAATAGCATTTGTAGTCGATGGGCCGCTCCTCCAGAAGCTCCGCCTCCATGTCCCGAAGTACCTGATGGATGATTTCCCGGGGGCCAAGGCCCCGCTCCATCAGGGCGGACACGTTTCCCGCCTCCCGTACGCTCTCCTCCAGCCGGTCAATGAGCTGCTCCGGGGCGCCGGGCAGCAGCTGTAATAGATACCCTCCCGCCACGGACACGGTTTGATCCCGATTCAGCAGCACCCCCAGGGCGCACACCGTGGGAACCTGCTCGCTTTCCACAAAATAGGCCGCCACATCCTCGGCGATTTCCCCGCCCAGCAGGCCCACAGTGCCCACATAGGGCTCCTTCATGTGCAGGTCACGAATCAGGGTCAGGGTTCCCTCCTGGCCCACTGCCGCCCCCACATCCAGCTTTCCCTGGTATTTCTCCATCAGGGCCACCTGGGGATTTTCCACATACCCCCGGACATTTCCCTCCGGGTCTGCCGTGGCCAAAAGGGTTCCCAGGGGGCCTCCTCCCTTGATGATTAGGGTCACGCTGCCTTCCTCTATTTTCTGCATATTGCCGATCATGCTAGTGGCCGTCAGCACCCGTCCCAGGGCCGCCGTGGCCACTGCGGTGGTGTGATGGATTTCCCGGGCCCGCCGGGTAATTTCCGTGGTGGCTACCGCCGTGATTTTTACAAAGCCGTCCCGGGTCATCCCCCGAACCAATGTATCTCCCATGGTTTCATTCCTTTCCGGGCGGTGATAAACACCCGCTCCTCCTTCGGGCCGGGAGCCCTCATGGTGCGATCTCCAAAAAAAACCACCTGCTGAAAGCCGATGGCCTCCATGGCCTGCCGGAGCCAGCGGAGCCGATAGGCATACTCCGTATGCTCCTCCTGCTCCCGCCGCCAAAGTGCTCCCTCCCGACTGAAAATATCCATGCCGTAATGGCAGAGATTTTCCTCCCGGTCAAACTCCGTGCGCCAAATACAGACCACGTCCTCCGTCTCGTCCATAAATATTTGGCCGTCAAAGGCCATCAGCTGGCTTCTGGGCCGCACATCGAAAATCAGCATTCCCCCGGGAGACAGTGCCCGGTAGAAGCAGCGAAGGGCCTCCAGACCTTGGCCCGGGTCCGTCAGGTAATTAAAGCTGTCGAGCATACACACCAGGCCGTCTACGGACTTTGCCAGGGAAAAGTCCGCCATATCTCCCTGGCGGAACTCCGGGGCCCTGCCCCAAAAGCCCTGAGCTTTTTCCCGGGCCTGCTCCAGCATTTCCTGACTCAGATCCATGCCCAGGGTGGCGACGCCCTCTGCGGCAAAGAGGAAACTCAGGTTTCCGGTGCCGCAGGCCATGTCCAGCACCCGGCGGAGCTTGACGTTCCCTCGGTGGAAATGCTCCATCAGATATTGATAGAGGCCCGGGTAGTCCACGTCCTGGGTCAGGCTGTCATAATACCCGGCCAGGGGGCCGTAGGGCCTCATTGCTTCGGCTCCTTTTCCCCCTGATACCGATCCAGCACCCTTCTGTAGCCTCCGGCCCCGTAGTTGAGACACCGCTTGACCCGGCTCACCGTGGCACTGCTGACACCGGTTTTCTCCAACACCTCCGTATAGATGCTGCCCCGATCCAGCAAGGTGGCCACCTCAAAGCGCTGCTCCATGGCCATTTGCTCCGACACGGTACACAGGTCTGAAAAGAAGTCATAGCACTCCTCCGGGGTTTTCAAGGTCAAAAGGGCCTCATAGAGCGCAGCAGAACGGTCGCTGCCCTTTCCATGGCTATTCATATCCATCTCTCCTTTCCGATTGGTCAGGCATTCCAGCCTGGTGGGGTTCCTTATAACTGCACTACGGCTTCATTTTAACAAACTGAACAAGGAAAGTAAAGGCTGAATTTCCCCTGCCGGTGCAAAACTCCGGCTTGCAAAAAATCCTGCATTGGGGTATAATGAATTCGTGGGCTTGGAAAAGGCAAACCCCTTCGGCGGCCCCGGAGAGGTTGCGAATCCCAGCTGTGGAGGTATTATTATGGTAAAAGCAATCGTGGGTGCCAACTGGGGCGATGAGGGAAAGGGCAAGATCACCGACCTGCTCTCGGAGACCTCGGATATTGTCGTCCGCTTTCAGGGGGGTGCCAACGCAGGCCATACCATTATCAATGACTACGGAAAGTTTGCCCTGCATCTGATTCCCTCCGGGGCCTGCAATCCCGGAACCATGAACGTGATTGGAAACGGCGTGGCCCTGGACATCCCGGAGCTGATGGAGGAAATCAAGGCCATCACCGACGGCGGCGTGCCCGCTCCCCGGCTGCTGATTTCTGACCGGGTTCAGGTGCTGATGCCCTATCATATTCTCCAGGACACCTATGAGGAGGAGCGTCTGGCCGGAAACGCCTTTGGCTCCACCAAGTCCGGCATTGCCCCCTTCTTCTCCGATAAATACGCCAAAAACGGCATTCAGGTGAATCAGCTCTTTGACGAGGAGGGCTTGAGGGCCCGCCTCGAGAACATCTGCACCCTGAAAAACGCCCTGTTTGTCAATCTGTACCACAAGGAGCCCTTGGATCCGGAGGCCCTGTTTGCCCAGCTGATGGAGTGGCGGGAGATGATTCGTCCCTATGTGGGCAACGTCCACACCTATCTCCGGGAGGCCATCCAGGCCGGCAAGACCATTTTGCTGGAGGGCCAGCTGGGCTCCCTGAAGGACCCTGATTTCGGCATCTATCCCATGACCACCTCCTCCCACACCCTGGCCGGCTTCGGCTGTGTCGGCGCAGGCGTTCCTCCCACGGAGCTAAAGCAGATCTATGTAGTCACCAAGGCCTATTCCAGTGCCGTGGGGGCCGGAGAGTTTGTCAGCGAGCTGTTTGGAGCTGAGGCGGAGGAGCTGCGGAGACGGGGCGGCGATGCGGGAGAATACGGTGCCAAAACCGGGCGGCCCCGGCGGGTGGGCTGGTTTGATGCGGTTGCCACCCGCTATGGCGTGTCCGTCCAGGGGGGCACCGATGTGGCCATCACCTGCCTGGACGTGATGGGCTACCTGGATGAAATCAAGGTCTGCATCGGCTATGAGATTGACGGAAAAATCACCCGGGACTTCCCGGTTACGCCGGAGCTGAAGCGGGCCAAACCGGTGTACGCCACACTGCCCGGCTGGAAAACCAACGTCCGGGGCATCACCCGGTGGGAGGAGCTGCCCAAGGCCGCCCAGGACTATGTGCTGTTCATCGAGCAGGAGATCGGCGTGCCCATCACCCTGGTCTCCACCGGCCCCAAGCGTCACGAGATCATCTATCGCTAAGGAAATAATCCTAAAACGGCGGGAGGAATCACCTTTTGATTCCTCCCGCTCAGGCTACTATTATAGGTAGATCAGCAGGAGAATCACCGCCGCCAGCAGCGTCCCCATGCACAGCAGCAGCCGGTCATGGAGCAGCACCTCCACCGGATCCCCGTCCGACTGGCCCTCCACGTCCAGACTATACTTCATGCAAATCAGAATCACCAAAGGCACCGTCCACACCAGGGCCTCGCTGCCCACCCGAGCCACCGTCAGGTCGTCCACCGTCCACAGGGCGTAGAACATCACCGTCAGGGCCACGGACATATACATATTTTCGTCCAAAAAGGTCTTGGCGTAGTATTTGAGCACCTTGCGGCTGCCCTCTCCGCCGCCGAGCCGTTCGCCCCGGCGCTTTCCCAGGCCCAGATAGAAGGACATGGAAATCACCGTCAGGCACAGCCACTTGCTCAGCTCAATCTCCGTCACTGCCCCGCCGTAGAGCATCCGCAGCAGAAAGCCGGAGGCCAAAATGGCAATGTCCACCAGGGGCACGTTTTTCAGCCCCAGGCTGTAGCCCAGGTTCAGCAGGAAATATAATCCCAGCCACAGCCAGGCCAGGGGCCTTGCTCCCGCCGCCATCCATCCGCAGACCAGGGCCAGCACCAGCAGCAGCCCGCAGAAGGCCAGTGCACCCGGCACGCCAATGGCCCCGGAGGCCACGGGCCGGTTTCGCTTGATGGGGCTTTTCCGGTCTTTTTCCCGGTCACGAACATCGTTGATGCAGTAAATGGCTGAGGCCAACAGGGAAAAGGTCAAAAACGCCCACAACCCCTCTCGGAGCTTTTCCCACCGAAGAAGCTGTCCGCTGCAGCACAGAGGCAGCAGCACCAGGGCGTTTTTAATCCAGTGGTGGGGCCGTGCCAGCTTGATATACCGTCCCATGTCAGCCTCCCAACGCAGGGAAGAACTGGGTTCCGAACACCAGTATCCCCCGAAGCATATTCACATTGCAAAAGCCCAGAAGCAGAATCAGCCCCAGCAGCACCGCCAGCTTCAGAGGCCGCACCCGGCCCAGGGCCCAGTCCAGCAGCCGAAAGATCATGGCGGAAAAGGCCCAGCCGAAATACAGGGTGTAGAGCATCAGGCCGTTATCAATGGTGCCCCAGCCCACCAGGCCCAGAAGCACCAGGGAAAAGCCCATCCACAGGGCACAGATTTTGCTGAATCGCTCCCTTCGGCTCACCAGTGCCCCGGCAGCCGCCAAGACAATCACTGCCAGCCCCGCCTTAGACCAGCCCGTCGCCGGGAGCATCTGCCAGGACACATGGCGATAGGTGGTAAAATCCGGGCCCGAGGCCGGTGCCAGAAGACAGGCACCGGCAAAATTCACAAACTGCCTTAGCTTATCCCCCGGGGCCACGTCCACGCCGGTATAGTAGCCGTAGCCTGAGATATAGCTGGGAATGTCCAAAAAAGTCGTCAGTCGCCCGGAGAGAATCGTCACCCCGAAGAACACCCCGCAGAGGGCCAGGGTCTTTTTGACAAAGGTCTTGACGTCCCGATCCCACGTCACCAAAGGAAACCATATCCCCGAGGTGAGCATGGAGCCTGTGGCCCCCAGATAGCTCATGGACTGGGCCACCGGTTCCTTTTCCAGGTAAAGTAGCAGCACCAGGTAGAACACCGCCATAAGATATTGCTCCGCAGTGAGCACAAAAATCAGGGTGGGATAGCACACACACTCCAGGGTCAGGAACAGGGCCTTTTCCGCCCCCTCCAGGTTCATCATCCGACTCAGCAGAATCAGTGCCACCAGGAACAGCAGCATCTGCATAATTTGCCACAGGGTCACATAGCTCTGGGGCAGGAAGAACAGCACCCGGCTCAGCAGCCAGGCCACCTGGGCAAAGGGCATTGCGAACACCCCGAACAGAGGCTGACGCAGGTCGTTCTGCTCTGCGCCCACATTTCGGAACACGTCCTGATGGACAAGATACCCGGAGTCTGCGGAATAAATCAGGTCAAAGTTATACCAGTAGCTGTTGATATGGGCCCCGTAGAAGGCCTGGGTGCAGAGATAGGAAAACACAATCATCATGGCCAGCAGCAGCCCCGCCCCCAGGAAGAACAGCCGCTCGGTAAAGTCAGACCCCTGCCACAGCCGCTTGGCCAGGGCCCACATCAGTTCCGTAAACCAGGCAAGATACCCCAGCATCATTGGAAGGGCCGCTAGGGCCACCGCCCAGGGAATACAGCGAAGGATCAGTGCCTGACAGGGCAGCCCCGTCAGGGACAGCAGCTTGTGCATCCAGCCCCAGCAGGCGGTAAAAAAGGTGGACTTGGCCGTGTATACCTGAGAAATCGCCAGCACCGCCGATACTATCCAGATTCCCTGGGCTCTGGGGGCAAAGAGCTTTGCCAGGAAGGGGGTTTTCCACTCCAGCACCGCCAGCAGGATAAGAGCCGCCAGAGCCGTCACCCCAAAGCTCACCTTGGAGGCCGTCTGCATCAGCAGCACCGCACAGGCCGTGCCGGAGCACACCGCCCCCAGGCGGAACCATGTTTTCTCCGTCATCCGGCTCCCTCCTTCCCAGATTCTCTACTGCTTCTCCATCATTTGCACACATGACACCTTATTATATCCCCGCCGAGGGGAAATGTCCAGAATTTCTTCCCGGCAAATTCCCGCCTTTCCGGATTTTTTCCGTCCTGTTTGTGCCGTTGCTGTTTCGTTTGTTTTGTTTCATTGACAGGGCCTTTTCCAGCAGGTATACTTTATTATGTAAAATATTCGTAAAATTTGGGCTGGGCCTCACATAGACTGTGTGGGAG
>CAVJIP010000028.1:1313-4051 GCA_963649625.1 Bacteroidaceae bacterium | reverse complement strand
GTTTATCTCTCCTAAGTTCAACCACCGTACCGATGAATACGGCGGCCCTATGGCCAACCGGGCCAAGTTCCCAATTATGGTATGTAAGAAGATCAAGGAGGTCTGCGGCAACGACTTCCTGATTGAGTACCGTATGTCCGGCTCCGAGCGGATGGAGGGGGGCATGACCCTGGAGGACGGGGTGGAGTTCGCCCAAATCATCCAGGATTATGTGGACATCATCCATGTGACCTCCGGCTCCTACCAGGATCATGTGAACACCAAGGCCTTCTCCTCCATGTTTGACAAGCACGGCTGCAACCTGGATTTGGCCGAAGCCATCAAGAAGCACGTTCATGTGCCGGTGGTGGCGGTAGGCGGCTTTAATGCCCCGGAGCAGATCGAGGAGGCACTGGCCGCCGGAAAGTGCGATTTTGTGGCCATGGGCCGGCAGCAGTTCGCAGACCCTGCCTTTGTGAACAAGACTCTTATGGGCCGGGAGGACACCATCGCCCCCTGTCTGCGGTGCTCCTGCTTCAATCCTTTGGCCTCTGATCCCGATGCCCGGCCCATCCCGGAGCTGTGGCACTGCGCCGTAAACCCCTGGGGTCAGCGGGAGCTGCGCTGGAGAAACGCTCCCAAGCCCACCGGCAGCCGGAAGGTTCTGGTGATCGGCGGCGGTGTGTCCGGTATGTACGCAGCCATCACTGCGGCGGAGCGGGGCCACGATGTGACCCTGGTGGAGAAGGAGGGCAAACTGGGCGGCCTGCTGTGGTTTACGGAGGTGGACACGGACAAGGAGTCCCTACTGCGGTTCCGGGACAGCCTGATTGCCCGGTGCAAATACGCCGGGGTGAAGGTAATGCTGAACACCGAGGCCACCCGTGAGCTGCTGGAGAGTTTCCAGGCCGATGCGGTGATCTGTGCCGTAGGCTCCCACCCCTTCGTGCCGCCTATCCCCGGTGTGGAGCACGCCCAGCACGCCGTAGAGGCCTATAAGGACATTGAAAAGCTCCGGGGCAAGAAGGTGGTCATCATCGGCGGCGGTGCCATCGGCTGCGAGTCCGGCTACTTCTTCGCCAGCGAGTGCGGTGCCCAGGTGCAGATTCTGGAAATGCGGGATGCCATGTGCAAGGATTCCTATCCCTCTCAGCGGGCTGCCCTGCTGCCTCGGATGGAGAAGGCCGGTATGATTCTGGATTGCTCCGTCACCACCAAGGAGATTACCGAAAAGGGCGTGAAATTCCTGGACAAGGACGGGAAGGAGCAGCTGGCCCAGGCAGATTATGTCTACTACTGCTGCGGCAACCGCTCCAACGACGCCGTTGTCAAGAGCCTGGAGGGGGTGACACCCTGGTTTGTCGTCACCGGCGATGCCCAGCGGGCACGGACGGTGAAGCAGGCCACCTATGAGGGCTTCTGTGCGGCTATGGATATTCTATAAGCTGGCGGCCATAAACCAAGGGCCGGGAACCGACAGGTTCCCGGCCCTTTCTGTCACACAACTCTACTTTAAGTAGAGAGTTTATCTGTGATAGAGGCGGTTGACCTCATACTGGGGCTCACAGCTTACATGGATGCCCAGACGGCGGAGCAGGGAATCATCCTCCTGGCTGAGAATCACAGTGAAGTGGGCCTCACAGCCCCGAAGCAGGGGCAGCTGCTCCTTGGCCAGCTGGGCCAGAGGATTGGTCAGGGCGGAGATGGTCAGGGCCATAAGCACCTCATCGGTGTGAAGCCGGGGATTTTTGTGGGAGAGATAGCGGGTCTTTAGGTCGCACACAGGCTCCAGCACCTGGGCGGCGATCAGGTCATACTGGTCGTCAATGCCGCCTAGAGCCTTCAGGGCGTTGAGGAGCAGGGCCGAGGCGGCCCCCAGGGTGTCAGAGGTTTTTCCCGTAATGACCCGTCCGTCCGGGAGCACCATGGCCCCGGCGGGAGCCCCGGTAGTCTCGGCCTTGAGCAGGGACGCAGACACGGCAGGACACAGGGCCGGGGTAACATCGGCCTGATTCATAAGAAGCTCCAGCTTCCGTATCGGCTCGTCCCCGGATTTTCCCTGGAGCCGTTCCACCTGGGCGGTGTAGTACCGGCGGAGAATCTCCATCCGGGAGGCCTGACAGCACGCCTCGTCATCCACAATGCAGAAGCCCGCCATATTTACCCCCATGTCCGTAGGGGAGCGATAGGGAGAAGTGCCCTGAATTTTCTGGAAAATTGCGTTTAGCACCGGGAAGATCTCCACATCCCGGTTGTAGTTTACCGCTGTCTCCCCATAGGCCTCCAGGTGGAAGGGGTCGATCATATTCACATCGTTCAGGTCGGCGGTGGCGGCCTCATAGGCCAGATTCACCGGGTGCTTTAGGGGCAGACTCCAGATGGGAAATGTCTCAAATTTGGCGTAGCCTGCGGTGATGCCCCGCTTGTGCTCATGGTAGAGCTGGGACAAACAGGTGGCCATTTTCCCGGAGCCGGGGCCAGGGGCCGTGACCACCACCAGGGAGCGGCTGGTCTCAATGTAGTCGTTCTTCCCCAGGCCCTCATCGCTGACAATGTAGGGCACGTCGGAGGGGTAGCCTGCAATGGGATAGTGCAGGTAGCAGCGGATGCCCAGGGCTGCCAGCCGCCGAAGAAAGGCCTTTGCGGCGGCCTGCTCCTGATACCGGGTCAGCACCACGCTGCCCACATACAGCCCCATGCCCCGGAAAATGTCGATGAGCCGGAGCACGTCCTCGTCGTAGGTGATGCCCAGGTCGCCC
>CAVJIP010000028.1:0-1303 GCA_963649625.1 Bacteroidaceae bacterium | reverse complement strand
TTGTTGCTTTCAATGTCGGCGGCGTTAATGGAAATGACGATCTCCACGTCCTCCCGGAGCTGCTGGAGCATCCGAATCTTGCTGTCCGGCTGAAAGCCCGGGAGCACCCGGGAGGCGTGATAGTCGTCAAAGAGTTTGCCGCCGAACTCTAAGTAGAGCTTTCCGCCGAACGCCTGAATCCGCTGGAGGATATGCTCCGATTGTGTCTTGAGATATTTTTGATTGTCGAATCCTTCCATATTCTCTCTCCTCAGTGCATTTTATAGGAGTATACCATATTTTTTGGAGGGAGGAAAGGGCAAAAGAAATATTTCCTGGAGCCGCATTTTGCCCAAAAAAACCTTGCGCCGAAAAAATTCACATCTGCCGGATCGATTTTTCAGAGATTTCGGGTACAATAGAGACAGCAACAGCAAATCCAGGAGGACAATAAAATGAACGAACAAGGAACATTAGAACGGCAAATACAGAGGTTTGGTCAACATTTGCTCCGGGAAGAAAAAAGTGCGGCCACCATAGAAAAGTACCTTCGGGACATTCGGGGCTTTGCGGCCTATGCTGGAGAACAACAAATTACAAAGGAGATGACGGTAAATTATAAAAAACAGCTGACAAAGGCGGGCTATGGGGTCAGCTCCGTCAACTCCATGCTGGCCAGTCTCAACAGCTTTCTCGCCTTTATGGGCTGGACGGACTGCCGGGTAAAGTCTCTCAGGCTCCAGCGGCAGGTCTATTGTGCCGAGGAAAAGGAGCTGACCAAGGCAGAGTATGAACGGCTCTTGCGGGCGGCGGAGCAGAAGCCCCAGCTCCATTTGGTTATGCAGACCATCTGCGCCACAGGGATTCGGGTGTCCGAGCTGAAGCATTTCACCCTGGAGGCGGTGAAGCGGGGAGAGGTGGTCGTAAACTGCAAGGCCAAGACCCGGAGGATTTTGATTCCCGGCAAGCTGCGAAAGCTGCTTTTGGACTATGCCAAAAGGCAGAAAATCCGCTCCGGCGTAATTTTTCTCGCACGGAACGGAAAGCCTCTGGATCGGAGAACCGTCTGGGCCAGGATGAAAGGGCTGTGCAAGGCCGCCGGCGTCAGCCCCGGCAAGGTGTTTCCCCACAACCTGCGAAAGCTCTTTGCCCGCACTTTTTACGGCATCGAAAAGGACATTGCCAAGCTGGCGGACGTTTTGGGCCACAGCAACATTGAAACCACCCGCATTTATATTATGACCACCGGCTCCGAGCACCGCAGGATTATCGAGCGGCTGGGACTGGTGACATAGAAAAGTCTGACATAATTTATATTATGTCA
>CAVJIP010000027.1:0-6003 GCA_963649625.1 Bacteroidaceae bacterium | reverse complement strand
GATTGGACGGCTGCTTGCCACGGTTCCTGCGCCCACCGAATCCACCACGGAAAAGCTGTAAGGGGCGGGTGCTATGACTGCTGCCGTTTGGCTGATTCTGATTGTGGGGCTGTTTTCCATGCTCCAGTCCCGCTACTATCGGAAAATCAGCTTCAAAAAGCTCCGTTATGAGCGTAAAATCAGTAAATCCGCCCTGTTCGAGGGGGAGACTCTGGAGCTGGTGGAGATTATCTCCAACGCCAAGCTGACCCCTATTCCCTGGCTCCGGGTGGAGTCCAGACTGTCCCCCTGGTTGCGATTCCGCTCCCAGGAAAATCTGGAGATCATGGATGACCGCTTTCACCGTAGCGTGTTCTTCCTCCGGCCCTACAGCCGAATCACCCGACGCTACCGGGTCAAGTGCCTGCGCCGGGGCTATTATGACCTGTCCATTACCTCTCTGACCGCCGGTGATCTTTTTGGTCTGGGCACAGTGAGCCGGGAGGCCCGGTCTGATGCTAAGCTCTTTGTATATCCCAGTATTCTCGGGCCGGAGGAGCTGCCGGACGAGGCCCTTCGCTGGCAGGGAGATGTGAGCGTCAAGCGGTGGATTTTCCCGGATCCCATTCTCATCAACGGGATTCGAGGCTATCAGCTGGGAGACAGCCGCAAGGACATTCACTGGCGGGCCTCCGCCCGTACCGGCTCCCTCCAGGTCAAGACCCATGACTACACCGTGTTTCCCCGGCTGATTCTGGTGTTTAATATTGAGCCGGAGGACAACTTCTGGGGCCAGCTGACCCAGCAGCAGAGGGAGGAAATGGAATACGGCATCCGTGTGGTGGCCACCCTCTGCAACTGGGCCGTTGTGAATAATATGGAGGTGGGGCTGTATTCTAACGCCGCCCTGTCCTATGCCCCGGAGCAGCCCATTGCCATTGGCCCGGCTTGCAACGCCAGCCAGATGAATCACATTCTGGAAACCCTGGCAGGGCTGGAGCTAAAGGAGCATGAGTCCATCTACTGTACCCTGGAGAAGCTGGTGGAAAACGACACCACTGAGGCGGATATTCTGATGTTTTCCACCTTCTGGAACGAATCTCTGGAATCCCGTGCCCAGGAGCTGCGACGAAAGGGCAACTCCGTGACCTATCTTCCCCTGAGAAAGGAGGCGGTCAACTTTGAAGCTGACACCCCAGCGGATGCTGTCTGAGAGCATCAATTTTCTGCTGGCCCTGTTGTTTGTACTGCCCCTGGGGGTTTTGATTGAACAGCTGTGCGGCTATCCCTTGTTCCGCTGCTGCCTGGTTCCCACCACGGCGGTGCTGGGGCATATTGCGGGACGGCTGTCTATGCGCCGCAGCTCCGGCCAGGCTATCGCCCTCTGTGTGGCAGGCGTGGTGCTGGCCGCCGCCTCCGCCCTTCTTTGGAGCTGGGGCATGGGGCTGGCCACGGTGCTGCTGACCCTGCTGTCCGGGGGACTGGGACTGTTCTTCTACTTTACTGCCCGGAAGGCCGCCTACTCCATTTATGCTCCCATGGCCGTGGGCGGGGTCATTATCCACCTGGTGGTTCTGCTGTGCTGCGAGGGCTTTCAGTGGACAAATCAGGTGGGACGGTTTACCAGCGGGGTAGCCATCTGCTTTTTCCTGCTGACTCTGTTTTCCTTTAGTGCCAAGGGCCTTAGAAGGAGCCTCCACCGCACCAGCGGCGACAAGCGGGTGGCCTATCCCCAGGGAATGCAAATGGGCAATTTCCTGCTGGTTGCGGGCTTTATCCTGATTGCGGTGCTAATTTCCAATATCTATCCCATTTTTCACCTGTTTTCCCGGTTCTTTGGAGTGATTTTGGAGGCAATTCTGGCCTTTGTGGCCTATCTTTCCCAGTTCTTCTACCATCGAACGCTGACCGGCACCGATGAGCCGGAGCCCACCATTCCCCCCTCCGCAGAGGACAATATTATGAACGTGGAACCCAAAGGGGAGGCCGGCTGGGTCACTATGGCGGTGGAGATTTTCGCCTTTATCTGTGTGGTGCTGGTGCTGATTTATGTGGCCTATCGGGTGATTTTGAAGCTCCGGGCCTCCGGCATTCGGCTCCCGGGCTTTCTCCGAAATCTGCGGGATCGCTTCGCTCCTGTAGAGGAGGAGGACTATGTGGATGAGGCCGAGAGCCTGTTTGATTTGAAGGGAATGCTGGCGGACACCCGGGGCAACATGAAAAAGGCCCTGAAAAAGCTCCGGGAGCGTCCACAGCGGCTGGAGGACTTTCAGGATCCCCGGATGAAGGTACGGTTTGTATTCCAGCGGCTGCTGAAAAAGGCGCAGCCGCAGGATCCCGGAGCCGTGGCCCTGACCCCCAATGAGCTGAATCAGAAGGACTTTGACGGCAGGCTCACCGAGTTTATGGACTATTATAATCAGGCCCGTTATTCTGACAGGCCCCTTTCCCCGGAGGCTGCCCAATGTGCAAAGGCCGTACTCAAGGAAAAGGGATAAGCAAGACCCGGCGAAGGAAAATCCTTCGCCGGGCCGCTTTTCTGCTTACGCCGTAACGACGATTTTGCCGGTATAGACCTTCCCGGCCTCAGGTACCAGCGTAACGCCGTCCAGGGTCACTGTGCCATGAATGGTGCTGTCCGCCGAAACCTCCAGGCGGGTCAGATAGCTGGTGCCCTGGGGTGTCCAGCTGGAGCCGCCGCTGAACTTGACCCACACGCCGTTGTTTACGGTGGGAGAGGGGATGTTGGTCACGCCGCCCAGATAGGTGGCATCCTTGGAGACAATGCAGCCCAGCTCCGGCTTGAGCCGCTCCTTGCCGATGACCACCAGGTTCCCCTGGGCATCGTACTTGGGAGTAAAGTAGAACTTGGGCTCAGGCATAGGCGGCATACCGCCCATATCCGGCATATCCGGCATTTCGGGCATACCGCCCATATCCGGGCCATCTCCCTCCATGGGCATAGGCGGGCCGAAGGAGGGCTTCTCCCAGGTGCCGTCAATCTCATAGCCCTGGCCGTTTACCGGAATGCCGCCGTACTGGTTGTCCGCCGGGGCCAGGTAGTAGGAATATTTGTCGTGAACCGCCACGGAGGAGGTACAGGCCCCTTGAATGTCGCAGTCCTCAAAGTCCAGAATCAGGTTTTGGCCCCACCAGATCATGCCCTCGCCGTTGGTGGCGGCGGCAATGCTGTTGTAGAAGCCGCCCTCCAGAGCCGTGCCGTTTTTCCTGTTGCAGCCTACAAAGTGGAGTTGGGGGTCGCTGATCATGTTCTTTACATCGAACTTGCGGAACAGCTTCTGATCCTTCCGGTTATAATCGTAGGGGTTATAGCCTGGATCCTGCTCCACGGGAGCATGGGGATCTATCGGCTCGGAGAAAGCGGGGGTGCCCATGCCCGGGTCATCGCAGGTCATCAGCTGGACGATTACCCCCTTGTCGGAGGTGAATTTGCTGTTCTTTACCTCAATGACCGGGGTGCAGGCCTTAATCAGGAACGCCGCCCCCTGGGTCTGGAAGGTGGAATCCTGCACCTCGGTGACACCGCAGGCAGGCAGGGTCTGGGCGGTGTCGTCCGTGGCATCGGGGACATAGCGGACATTGTTGGTTTTGTGATACATCACGCCGTATTTGGTAGTCACCTGAGAGCCGTCATACCAGCCGGCGGTGGCGTGCTCATTGGCCACAACAGCCGCATAGGTCATACCGTATTTCTCTGTCTCGTAGTCATAGGAGACGCCGGAATCCCGAAGATTCTTTTTCAAAATCTCAAACTGCTGGGAATGGCTGCCGTTACCCACCACGCAGTGATAGAACCGATTGCGGCAGCCGCCGATGGAATAGGTGGCGTAGCAGCTGGGGGCCTTGGTGCCTTCGGTGGTCACGTCAATCACCGAGTCCTTCACCTGCATCTCAATGGAGTATTTGCCGAACTCCTTGGTGTCGCCGGTGTCGTCCACGGAGAGAACGCCCCAGCCGTCGGAAAGGAGAATGTCCTTGTCGTAACTAACATGGCAGTAGCCGTCACACATGGTGTCCCGGGCGTGGCCCTCCGGGCTGATTCCCAGCATCCAGGGGCAAGCGGACATTCCCTCAGTGTCCAGTTCGTGCTTGGAGCCATCGGATTTCACAAAGGAATTTTTTATCTCCAGGGTCAGCTCGTCCTCAGGATGGCTGCCGCCCACGAAAACTCCGTGGCGAAGGGCTCCGGCACCTGCGTAAACGTAGCCGTCCACCTGAACCCTGGACTTGCCATACACTGCAATGCCTGCGCCGTAGCCCTTAAAGTCGTTGCCGCCGGAGCCCTGGGCGGTTATGGTAAGATCCTTCACGGTATAGTCGGTGTCGTGAATCATCACGCCGTTAAAATGCTTGTTAGACGAGTCAATTTTGCCGCCGGTGAGGGCCTTTCCATCATAGCTTGCCCCGGTCAGAGCGGGGAGGACGCTGTGGGTCTGGGACACCTGGCCCCCGTCCACAAACAGAGCCGTGCGGTAATCACAGCTGCCCTTGGTCATGCCGCCCTCATAGAGGCCCGTCTCCGGGTAGATGGCATCGGTCTCATAGGGGATCGCACCGGGCGTACCGGCAGGAACCTCCTTGCCCTCCAGAATGTAGGTGATCAGCTTTTTCTCATTCATATGTGCTGATGCTCCTTTCCTATAGAATTGGGACTATTATAAATGGAAATTTCCCTACAGTCAATCCTTGCGAAAACGAAGCATCACAATTCCAACGAAACAGCACATTTCCAACATTTATTTTACGCCCGTGAGCAGAGAAAAACCGCACCAGAAGGTCGTCTCCCGGTGCGGTGAATTTTCTCGACGGTGAGCAAGGGGTCAATAGACCACGACCATGGTATACTCGGAAAGGTTATCGTACATCCACTGGATGTCCTCCGGGAGAAGCCGAACGCTGCCACCGGAGGTGGGAGTACCCATGGTGTCGTCTGCAATCTCGTCGGTTTCGCCACTGTAGGGCTGACTGGTGAAGGCCTCACCGCCGTTAAAGGTGATAACCGGCTCCACATAGGTCTTGCCCAAATCCCAGCGGTCAATCCGGCCCTGAATGGAAAATACGCCGGTGGTGGTGGGGGTTTCGTTGACACCGGAGGCGCAGGGGAAGCTCTTTTCCAGCTCCCAGTGGCCCTTATAGCCGGTGAATATGTTTACCCTCTGGGTGTAAAGGCTCACCCACACCAAATAGGAGGTGTTGCTGTCATAGTTCATGGAGTTGACAAAATTCACCTTCTGCTCCTGGGTATAGTCCTCCTCCGTGGTGCAGCTGTCTGTGGTGATTTCATTCCGGCGGGCACTGACCCAGCCGGTGCTGCCATCGGGGAATTGCAGCTTCAGGGAGCTTAAGCCGCTGTTGCTGGTGTCGTAGCCCAGAAGCAGGCCCGTGTCCCCCTCGTACATAATTAGACCCGTGTCCTCTGACAGGCCGCTGTCGCTGAAGATGGTGCAGGCCTGGATGCAGGTGACGGTGATCTCCTCGGTTTTGATCACCACCGTGTCACCGCTGGGCAGGGCAATGGGGATGGTCGTATCCGCAGTGACGGTCCTTCCGGCGAAGCCAACCTCTAAGGTGACCTGGGCCTGGTCGGTCTCGGCGGTATCCACATCGATGGTCACGTCACACAGGGCGGTGGAACCCTCCACCAGAAGCTGCTGCTGCTCCTCCTGGGTCAGTTCTCCGTTGACATACCATTTCAGGCTGGCCTGGATGCTGTTGTCAATGTTGCTAAAGGCGGCTGTGACCCGGACGGTGGCATGGTTCGCTGTGGCACCGCCATCGGCACTAAGGGCTACTGTGGGGTTTTCGTTTTCCCCGGTACCGGCAATCAGAGCCATGGGGGAGGGAGAGGAGGCCGAGACGGCGGTCTGGCTGATTACCGCCGTAGGGGTGGAGCCCATAACCGCCGCATAGGAATGGTCATCATTGATATGGAGCAGGGAGCGGCCCATGGTAAAGGCTGCCGCACCAATTACCGCAAAGCAGCCGATTCGCAGGGTCCATGCG
>CAVJIP010000026.1:3704-12371 GCA_963649625.1 Bacteroidaceae bacterium | reverse complement strand
CGTTTGGGTGAGGCTGAGGGAAAAAAGCCGCATTCCAATGGGTTTTCCACAGTTTCCACAGGGTTATCCACAGGAATGTACCGGGTGGTGGATACCCGGGAAAAATGAATAGTCCGTTGACATAATCGAAAGGCCGGGGTTATGCCGGAGAAAGTCCGAAAAAACGGCTCAAAAGGTCAGGTCGCCCAGATCCTCCAGGCTCAGCTGGGGCTGGAGGGCCCAGTTGATGCCATAGGCCAGCACCCGAGAGATTTCCTGAACACGCCGGTCAATGTCGCTGGAGGTGACGATCATTCCCTGGGAAACCCGGCGAAGGGCGTTTTCGTCCGCAGCCTGGCCCGCCCGCTGGAACAGGTCGGCGGCCATGGTGGCGGCATCCGTCACCGTGGGAACCCCTACGGCGATGACCGGGACGCCCAGACTCTCCCGATTCAGCCCCAGGCAGCTGTTTCCGATTCCGGAGCCGGGGGTAATGCCGGAGCTGGAGAGCTGGACGGTGCTGCAGAGCTTTTCTGTGTCCCGGGCGGCAATGGCATCTACGGCGATTACGGCGGCGGCCCCGGTTCGCTCCCGAAGGGCACGGACGGTTTCCGCACTTTCCAGGCCCGTGGTGCCAAGCACCCCCGGAACTACGGCGCTTACCGGGCGAAAGCCGCCAAACTCCCGGGGCTGCCGCCGGAGCATATGTCGGGTCACTAAAATATGGTCGGCAGTCAGAGGGCCGATGGCATCCGGGGTGATTTCCCGGTTTCCCAAGCCGGCCACCAGCACCGGCAAACCGGGAGACAGGCCCAGCAGCTCCTGAAGTGCCTCACCCAGAGCCCGGACGGCACCCTGAAAGCTCTCCTTTTCCCGCCGCAGCACCCGGCCCAGCTCCAGGGTGATGTAGGTGCCCTTGGGCTTTCCCAGGGCCTCGGCGGCAGCCCGGGTGCGCAGGGTCACTGTGGTAACGGGGATTCCCTGCCGAGTCTCCTGGTGCAGCTCCAGCCCTCTGGGGAGCCTGGTATGGGCCGCCTCCAGAATTTTTGCTTCTATCGCCAAATCAGTTCGCAGCTCCATTGGATCGCCTCCCGGAGCAGTATGGCTGATTTCAGGGGAAATATACCCCACCTGGGGCAGTAAAAGCCCGACCCGGAGCGGAAGGAATTTCTTACAACAAAAGCTGGAATTTCCCTTGACTAATATGGGCGGGTATTATAAAATTATAGGCGAGATTTCGTCGAAAAGTAAGGAGTCGGCCCGGTGGATCGGGGGCAGGGGACTGCGCCTTCCAACGGGCCGCTGAGGGGTTTCAAATGGTTTTTGCCGATCTGTTTTTTTTGTATGTTTTTTTGCCGTTGTGCCTGATTGCCTATCTTTTGGCCAAGGATTTGGACACGAAAAACACGGTGCTTGTGATTGCCTCCCTGATATTTTACGCCTGGGGAGAGCCGGTGTATGTGTTGCTGCTGATATTCAGCGCAGCCTTTAACTGGTTTGTGGGGCTGCTGATTCGCCGGTTTCGGGATACTCCCAAGGCCAAGGCGGCGGTTGCCCTGGGGGTAACGGTGGACTTGCTGCTGCTGATGGTGTTTAAGTACACGAGCTTTTTGGTGGAAAACCTGAATGCCCTGTTCCACAGCAGCATTCCTGTGCCCGACATTGCCCTGCCCATTGGTATCAGCTTCTTTACCTTCCAGGCGGTTTCCTATGTGATCGACTGCTATTGGGAGACGGTGGAGGTACAGCTCTCCCTGAAAAAGTTCCTGTTGTATCTTTCTCTGTTCCCCCAGCTGATTGCAGGCCCCATTGTCCGCTACAGCGTGGTAGAGCAGGAGATCGACCATCGAACCGTTAGCCTGACGGATTTGAGCGAGGGGGCCATGCGGGCCATTCTGGGGCTGGCGAAAAAGGTCATTATTGCAAACAACCTCTACAGTATTGTCACCACCTTCTTCGGCAGCAATATTACAAACCTCTCCATTATGGGCTGCTGGTATACGGTCATTGTCTACTCCCTGTATGTGTACTTTGATTTCAGCGGCTACTCCGATATTGCCATTGGCCTGGGCCGGATGTTCGGCTTTCACTTTGACGAGAACTTTACCCACCCCTTTGCTTGTAAGTCCATTGCAGAGTTCTGGCAGCGGTGGCACATTTCCCTGGGCTCCTTCTTCCGGGACTATCTTCTGTATGTGCCGGTGTTTGGCCGTCCGAGAAAGTATTTCAACCTGTTTCTGGTGTGGTTCTGCACCGGCCTGTGGCACGGCGCCTCCTGGAACTTTATTTTCTGGGGCCTGTACTTTGGCTTGTTTATGTTCCTGGAGCAGAAGCCCATTAAAAAGGCCATGAAGAAATGGCCCAACTGGGTAAAGCATATTTACAGCAAGGTGGTCATTATCGTGGGCTTCGGCATCTTCTATTTTGAGGATTTGGGACAGCTGGGCCAGTTCTTCCAGCATGTGTTCGGCATCAGCCTGATCACCCACCATGTGGCCTTCTTTGACAGCCTCACCTGGTCCAGCTTTGTCAGCAACTGCGTTTTGATTATTCTGGCGATTATCATCAGCCTGCCGGTGTTCCCCAAGCTCAAGGAGTTTGTCCTGATCAACCGTAATGAGAGCATCTACAAGGTGGGACGGATCAGCGCCATTGTGGGCTGCATTCTGCTGCTGGCCATTTCCAGTCTGCTGCTGGTGGATTCCACCAACAATCCGTTCCTGTATTTCAGATTCTGATCCTGTATCAGCCGTAAGAGGGGTTATCCATGAGCAATGAACCAAATCACAGCTCCAAGCGGGAGCGGGCCGAGAAGGAGCGCCGCTGGCAGAGAAAGCGCCAGTATAACAATCTTCGGTTTGCGGCCCTGTCTCTGCTTTCCATTATCGGGGCCTTTATACTGATTCTGGCGTTTCTAATCCTGTTTCCCAGATCCACGGTGTCCAAGATTGAAAATCGGAATCTGGCCACCTTTCCCAAGTTTTCTATGACCAGCTATTTTGCCGGAGAATTTACGGCGGATGTGGCCACCTGGTTTGACGACACGGTGCCCTTCCGGGACAGCCTGAAAAACCTGGGCTATTCCTTTAAGTCCCTGTTTGGCTTTTCCTCTAAAAATTCCATTACCTTTATCAATCAGGACGTGGTGGCCAACGATATGAACGTGGCTGCGGCCTCGCCCTCTCCCACCGTTACCCCGGAGACTGGGGTGAAGACCAGTGCCCAGCCTTCGGAGGAGCCGGATCAGAAGGACTTTACCAGTGAGGATGCGGAATTTGACATGACCAACGGTCTGCTGGTGGTGTATCAGGAGGGGCATTGGAAGTGCCTGGGCCTGTTCGGCGGCGGCAGCGGGGAGAGCTATGCCAGCGGGCTGAATCTGCTCCAGGAAAAGCTGGGGGATTCTGTGACCATCTACTCCATGCCCTGTCCCTTGGCCAGCCAGTTCTATACCCCCGCCAACGCTTCGGACTATACCACCGACCAAAGCGAGTGCTTTGAGGAGGTGGCCGGGATGCTCAACAGCAAAATCAAAACCGTTGATCTTTGCCCGGTACTGGCAAAGCACACCGAGGAGAATATTTATCTGCGTACCGACCACCACTGGGCTCCCCTGGGTGCCTATTATGCGGCGAGAACCTTCGCAGAGGCCGCCGGAGTGGACTTCGCAGATCTTTCCACCTATGAGGAGGGGGTCAACGAGGGGTATGTGGGCACCATGTATGCCTATTCCCAGGATTCCCGAATCTTGGACGACCCGGAGGACTTTGTGTACTACACGCCCACTAACCAGTATTCCACCTATTACTACGACTCCTCCTTTAACTATGAGTATGAGTATGACCTGATTCAGGAGGTGGCGGTGGACAGCTCCTATCTCATGTTCATGGGCGGCGATGATAAAATCGTAAAAATCACCACGGATGTCCACAACGGCCGGAAGCTCTTTGTCCTCAAGGACAGCTACGGCAATGCGGAGATTCCCTTCTATACCAGCTCCTTTGAGGAGATTTATGTGGCGGATATGCGGTATTTCAACTGCAATCTTGTGACCTTTATCCAGGATCGGGGCATCACCGACGTGCTCTTTACCATGTGCTCCTATTCTGTGGTAGGCTCCAATGCAGACAATATTACCACCCTGATCGAGCAGTACCCGGACGAGCATCTGGTGGATGAGCAGGCGGAGGAGGCCAAGAGCCAGGAGGCTACCACATCGGCCAGCCCATCCCCCTCCACCACGCCGGACGGTACCCAGGAGACGGCCACGGAGACGTCTCCCACGGCCAGCTCCCAGGTCACGGATTCATAACCCTGTAACAGCAAAGAAGGAAGGCTTTCCATGAAAGAACTTGAATATCCCTTTGACCCGGAGCAGTTGATTCGGCGGAAAAAGTCCCTGCGGCGGCAGCTGCTGGAGGACGGGACGGTCCGGATTCGGAAGAAAATCGCCGTGCTGGGAGGCTCCACCACCAGTGACATTGTAAAAATGCTGGAGCTGTTTCTGCTGAACTACGGCATTGCGCCGGAGTTCTATGAGTCCGAATACGCCCAGTATTTCCAGGATGCCATGTTCCCGCCTCAGGAGCTTTTGGAGTTCCAGCCGGATCTGGTATTTATCCACACCACAAGCCGAAATGTCACCAATTTCCCGGTGGTGACGGACAGTGTGCAGCAGGTGGAGGAAAAGCTGGGTGCGGAGCTGGAGCGGTTTACGGCCATGTGGCAGAGCGTTTCGGAGAAGTTTCACTGCCCCATTATCCAGAATAACTTTGAAATGCCGCTCTATCGCCTGATGGGAAACCGGGACTGCTATGATGCCCACGGGCGGGTCAACTTTCTGACCCGGCTGAATATGGCCTTTTATGACTATGCCCAGAGCCATGATTCCTTCTATATCCACGACATTAACTTCCTTTCTGCGGACTATGGCCTGAAGGAGTGGGCCAATCCCCTGTACTGGAATATGTACAAATACGCCCTGTGCTTTGAGGCCATTCCGGCCTTTGCCTACAATCTTTCCAACATTGTCAAGTCCATTTTCGGCAAGAACAAAAAGGCCCTGGCCCTGGATTTGGACAACACCCTCTGGGGCGGCGTGGTGGGAGATGACGGCGTGGACGGAATCGAGATCGGCCAGGAGACCGGCGTTTCCCAGTCCTACTATGAGTTCCAGCAGTATTTGAAGCAGGTGAAGTCCCTGGGCGTGGTGCTGACGGTCTGCTCTAAAAACGACCACGACAACGCCATCGGGGGGCTCAATCACCCGGAGGGCGTGCTTCGTCCAGACGACTTCATTGTGATTAAGGCCAACTGGGACAACAAGCACCAGAACATTGCCCAGATTGCCGCAGACCTGAATATTCTGCCGGAATCCATTGTGTTTGTGGACGACAATCCCGCCGAGCGGGAAATCGTCCGGTTACAGCTGCCCGGTGTGGCGGTGCCGCCTATGGATGCGGTGGAGGAGTATATCACCACCATTGACCGCAGCGGCTTCTTTGAGGTGACGGCCTTTAGCGAGGACGATTTGAAGCGCAACGAAATGTATAAGAACAATGTGCTTCGCAGTGCCCAGATCGCCGCCTTTGGAGACTATGACGAATATCTCCGCAGTCTGGAGATGCACGGAATCATTGACGATTTTGTGCCGGTGTATCTGGCACGAATCACCCAGCTCACCAACAAGTCCAATCAGTTTAACCTTACCACCCACCGGTACACCACGGCGGAGATGGAGGAGGTCTACCACAGTGACGACTACATCCGGCTCTATGGCAAGCTCATAGATAAGTTCGGAGACAACGGTGTGGTTTCCGTGGTGATTGGCCACAAGAATGGGGCGGTGCTGGATATGGATTTGTGGCTGATGAGCTGCCGGGTGCTCAAGCGGAATATGGAGCAGGCCATGCTGGACACCCTGGTGGAAAAGTGCCGCCAGGCTGGAATCACCCATATTCACGGCTATTATTACCCCACCGCCAAGAATCACATGGTGGAGAGGTTGTATGAAACCTTTGGCTTTATGCTGCTCCGCCAGGATGAGGAAGGGAATACTGTTTGGGAGCTGCCTGTGGAGGGCTACGAAAACCAAAACCACGTCATTGCCGTGACCGGCAATGGGGAAAACTGACGAAAGAGGGACATATTATGGATGCCAATACCATTTATCAGAAGCTGAATGTGATTTTCCGGGACTTGTTTGACGATGATTCCATTGTGGTGACGCCCAAGACCACTGCCAAGGACATTGAGGGCTGGGACAGCCTGGAGCATATTACCCTGATCGCTACCGTAGAGCGAACCTTTAAGATAAAATTCAAAATGGGGGAGATTTCCTCCATGAAGAATGTGGGTCAGATGGTGCAGATCATCGCCGCCCGTACCAAGCTATCCTAAGCAGTCCGCCGCAGCCCTGGTGCTGCGGCGGATTTCTCAAATCAATGGTTGCAATTTTCATAAAAATAGCGTATACTCACCCTTGGCATACGCCAGGGCAGCGGCCCGGTGCCGGCTGCTCCAATATTGCGCTGCATCCACAAAAGGTGGAGCGGCAGCAGGAGGAATTTTATATGGAAACCAAAAAGAAAAAGAACACCAGGTATCTCATTGAGCTGGCCCTGCTGGTGGCGGTTTTGCTGATGATGAATCTTACGGGACTGGCTATGATCCCGCTGCCCGGACAGTACGCATCCATTATGACTGTACCGGTGGCTGTGGGTGCCATGATGCTGGGCCCGTTGGCGGGGACGGTGCTGGGGGCCACCATGGGCTGCATCAGCTTCTATACCGCCGTGAAAACCGGCTTTGCCACCATGTTTTTGGCGGGCTATACCGGCGGCACGGTGGTTGCGCTGACCTTTCTAAACGCTGTTGTCACCCGCACTCTGATGGGCTTTTGCACCGGCTGGGTTTTTAAGGCGGTCAAGAAGATCGACAAAACCCAGACCGTTTGCTACTATGTAGGGGGCATTGCGGCCCCGCTGCTCAATACGCTGTTTTACATGGCCGTTTTGGTGGTGATTTTTCTCAATGCCCCCACCATTGAGGCGGTGCTGGGGGCGGAGCTATATGCCAAGCTCCAGCAGAATGCGGTGCTGTTCTGTGCGGCCTATGTGGGGGTGCAGGCACTGATCGAGGCGGCAGTGGGCTGCATTATCAGCGGCTCCGTCTGCAAGGTCCTCAAGGTGACGCTGAAGCGTTAAAGGAGCGAGAAGGATGAAGGAAATCGGCATTATGGAGGTGGGCGGCTTCCGGGTGGGACACGCCCAGGACGAGGCCGCAGGAACTGGCCTTACGGTCATCCTCTGTGACGAGATGGCCCCGGCTGGGCTGGATGTGCGGGGCGGCGGCCCCGCCTCCCGGGAGTCTCAGATTTTGAATCCTCTGATGGCGGCCCAGGGGGTCAATGGGGTGCTTCTCTCCGGGGGCAGTGCCTTTGGCCTGGATGCCGCAGGCGGTGTCCAGAAATACCTGGAGGAGCGGAATATCGGCTTTGACGTGGGTGTTGCCAAGGTTCCACTGGTCAGCGAGAGCTGCCTGTTTGACTTAGGGGTGGGCAGCGCCAGGGTGCGGCCCGATGGAGCCATGGGCTATGCCGCCTGTGAAAATGCCTCCTATGGGCCCCCTGCCCAGGGCAACGTGGGGGCAGGAACCGGCTGTACCATCGGCAAATGCCGTGGGGCGGCCCAGGCCATGAAGTCCGGCTTCGGTACCTATGGGGTTCAGGCCGGGGAGGTAAAGGTGGGTGCCATGGTGGCGGTGAACGCCCTGGGAGACGTGTACGACACAGACGGAACCCTTTTGGCCGGTCTGCTGACGGAGGACGGAACCCGACCCACCAGCAGCATTATGGCCCTGGTAGAGGACATGGAACGGGCAGGGAACCTGTTTACCGGTAATACCACCCTGGGGGTGGTGGTCACCAACTGCCGCTTTTCCAAGGCGGAGCTGACAAAAATCGCAGGTATGACCCACAACGGCTATGCCCGGGCCATTCGCCCGGTACACACCACGGCGGACGGGGACAGCATTTACGCCCTGTCCACCGGCGGCCTGAGCGGTGATGTAAATGTGGTGGGGGCCATGGCAGCCTACGCCATGGAGCGTGCCATTATTCGGGCAGTCAGGGAGGCCAAGACAGCCTACGGCTTCAAGGCCCTGTCTGACCTGTGACGGAGGTTTTCGCACCCTTGCACTTTTTGTGCAGGGGTGCTTTTCCTATCTGCGCCCCGCTGGGGCCGCCCAGAGGGGAGGAAAAACTGCGCCGTCCGAAAGCCGGACGGCGCAGAAGGGCATCTATTTTCTGGATTGGAGCGAGAGGGCTATTTCATAGAATTTGAACCTGGCGACCTGCTACTTTTAGCCGTCCCTGGCAGAACAGAGCCACGGCCTGGGGGAGTATGACCCACTCGGCCTGCTCCATAATGCGTCTCTGGAGTACCTCGGGGGTGTCGCCGTCCTCCACGGCTACGGCCTTCTGGAGCACGATGGGGCCTGCGTCGCATTCCTCTGAGACAAAGTGTACCGTGGCCCCGGAGACCTTTACGCCGTACTGGAGGGCCTTCTCGTGGACGTGGAGCCCATAGCAGCCCTTGCCGCAGAAGGAGGGAATCAGGGAGGGGTGAATGTTCAAAATCGCATTGGGGTAGGCATCCACCAGTTCCTGGGTGATGATAACCATAAAGC
>CAVJIP010000026.1:0-3694 GCA_963649625.1 Bacteroidaceae bacterium | reverse complement strand
CCATAAAGCCCGCCATGACCACCAAACCAATGTCCAGGGCCCGGAGCTTTTCCACCAGGGCGGCGGTCATTTCCCGGGGAGAGCCGTAGTCCCGCCGGGCCACCACATAGCCTGGAATATTGGCCTTTTTGGCACGCTCCAGGGCGAAGGCCCCCGGGGCAGAGGAAATCACGGCGGTAATCTGCCCGCCGGGGATCTCTCCCCGGTGCTGGGCATCGATCAGGGCCTGGAGATTGGTGCCGCCCCCGGAAACCAGAACGGCAATATTTACCATAGCTCCACGCCCTTTTCTCCGGCAACACACTTGCCGACGAGATAGGGATGCTCGCCGCAGCGAACCATGGTTTCCATAACCGCACCTACGTCCTCCTTGGCCACGGCCATAACCAGGCCCAGGCCCATGTTGAAGGTGTTATACATATCCCGCTCGGGAATGCGGCCCTTTTCCTGAATCATGGAGAAAATCGGGGGAACCGGGATCTGGGAAACATGAATCTCTGCGCAGATGCCCTCGGGGAGCATACGGGGGACGTTTTCGTAAAGGCCGCCGCCGGTAATATGGCTGATGCCCTTGACCCGCAGGCCGGACTCCAGCAGGGCCTTGACCGGGCGCACATAGATGCGGGTGGGCTTTAACAGCTCCTCACCCAGGCTGCAATGAAGCTCCGGCACCACGGTTTTCAGGTCGGCGTGCTCAATGTCCAGCACCTTCCGCACCAGACTGTAGCCGTTGGAGTGGACGCCATTGGAGCCCAGGCCAATCAGCACGTCCCCGGGAACAATGTCGTGGCCGTCAAGAATTTTGGACTTGTCCACAATGCCCACGGAAAATCCGGCCAGGTCATACTCGTCCACGGGATAAAAGCCGGGCATTTCCGCAGTCTCGCCTCCGATGAGAGCGCACCCGGCCTGACGGCATCCCTCGGCAATGCCGGAGACGATCTGCTCAATGCGGGCAGGCTCGTTCTTGCCGCAGGCCACATAGTCCAGGAAGAACATAGGGATGGCCCCGGCGCAGACAATGTCGTTAACGCACATGGCCACGCAGTCGATGCCCACGGTGTTGTGCTTGTCCATTAAAAAGGCCACCTTCAGCTTGGTGCCCACACCGTCGGTGCCGGAGACCAGCACAGGCTCCGCCATACCCGCCATATTCGGGGCAAACAGGCCGCCGAAGCCCCCCAGGCCGCCGATAACCCCGGGAATATTGGTGCTCTCCACCAGGGGTTTGATCCGGTTGACCGCCTCGTAGCCTGCGGTCACGTCTACGCCTGCGGCGGCGTAGCTGTCACTTCTGCTAATACTCATGGTTATCTCTCCTGATTTTGTATTGGAACCGGAACATTATACCGGCCGGTGAAGCAGGCGTCACATACGCCGTGGGTAAGGGTTTGGGAAATGGAGGACAGATCCTCCAGACTTAAATAATCCAGGGAATCTACCCCCAGAAGCCCACGAATCTCCTCGTTGGTTTTTCCATGGGCAATGAGCTGGTCACTGCTGGGAATATCGGTGCCGAAGAAGCAGGGATATTCAAAGCGGGGAGAGGCCACCCGGTAGTGGATTTCCTTGGCCCCGGCCTCCCGAATCAGCTGTACCGTGCGCTGGCAGGTATTGCCCCGGACAATGGAATCGTCCACCACAATCACCCGCTTGCCCCGAATGGTAGAGGCCAGGGCGTTGAGCTTGATTTTCAGGGATTTTTCCCGCTCTGCCTCTGTGGGCTGGATAAAGGTGCGGCCAACATAGCGGTTTTTTACAAAGCCCGTTTGCAGGGGAATGCCGGATTCCCGGGAATAGCCCATGGCGGGGGTGATGCCGGAATCTGGAACGCCGATGACGCAGTCACCCACTACCTTGTCCTTTCGGGCCAGGGCACGTCCCGCCGCCAGACGAACCAAATCCACGCTGGCCCCGTCCAGCACGCTGTCCGAGCGGGCAAAGTAGATAAATTCAAACATACAAAGGCTGCTTTTCGCCTTGATGCCGCTGGGGATAGACCGGAAGGTTCCGGTACCCAGATCGGCCACCACCACCTCTCCGGGCTCCACCTCCCGGATAAGACGGCCCCCCAGTACCGGGAAGGCGCAGGATTCGGAGGAGAACATAACGGAACCGTCCACCTCACCAATGCACAGAGGCCGGAAACCGTTGGGATCCCGGAAGGCCACCAGCTTTCCCTGGGTCAGCACTACCACGGAATAGGCACCGATCATATACTGCATGGCGTTTATGACGGCATCCTCAATGGTGTTGGTACGCATACGCTCCCGAACCAGGAGATAAGCAATCACCTCGGCGGAGTTACTGGTTTGGAAAATGCCGCCCCGCAGCTCAGTCTCCCGCCGCAGCTCGGCGGCATTTACCAGCTTGCCGTTGTAGCACAGGGCCATGGAGCCGGAGGCGTGGGTAATCACAATGGGCTGGGCGTTTACCGTGGTCATGTCCCCGGACACGGAATAGCGCACATGACCGATGGCGGCGGGGCCGGTCAGGGCCTTGAGGGACTTATCAGAGAACACATCGGGCACCAGGCCGGGTGCCTTGTGCAGATGAAACCGTCCCTTGTCCACCGAGGCAATGCCGGCGGACTGCTGTCCGCGGTGCTGTAGGGTATAGAGGGCGGTGTAGACGCAGTGGGCGGCGGACAGGGGACTTCCGTCCTTTACCGCAATGCCGAATACACCGCATTCTTCGCCGTATTGGCGGAGCTTAGGGCAGGCTTTTGCCTGTAAACATTCCATATTACTTGCCCAGAACCCGGTGCAGAACCTCCTGATAGGCATCCTCTACGCCGCCCAGGTCACGGCGGAAGCGGTCCTTATCCAGCTTTTCCCCGGTTTTGGAATCCCAGAGACGGGCGGTGTCCGGGGAAATCTCATCGGCCAGAATAATGCTGCCGTCAGGGAGGCGGCCAAACTCCAGCTTAAAGTCCACCAGGGTCACGCCCACGCTGTTCCAGAACTCCCTGAGCACATCGTTGATCTGGAAGGCCATGGTTTTGATGGTTTCAATTTCCTGGGGGGTGGCCAGCTTCAGGGCGATGGCGTGATAGCTGTTCATGAGCGGGTCGTTGAGCGCATCGCATTTATAGGAGAACTCAATGGTGGGAGCATCAAAAACAATGCCCTCCTCTACGCCGTAGCGGGCGGCAAAGCTCCCGGCGGAGATATTGCGGATAATGACCTCCAGGGGAACGATCTCCACCTTTTTCACCACAGCGTCCGTGTCATTTAGTTCCTCTACAAAGTGGGTGGGAATGCCCTTTTCCTCCAGGAGCTTCATGAAGTAGTTGGTCAGACGGTTGTTGATGGCCCCCTTGCCCAGAATGGTGCCCTTCTTCTGGCCGTTGAATGCGGTGGCATCGTCCTTATAGGAGACAATGCAGAGAGCCGGGTCATCGGTGGCAAAGACCTTCTTGGCTTTGCCTTCGTAGAGCTGTTCCGCCTTTTTCATAGTTTCGCTACCTCCATCTGTAAGTTTTGATCCTTTGTAAGCACGGCTTCCGCCATGGAACGCTTGTAGTCCTTTAGCTGCTCCGCCAGGGAGGGCTCCGACAGGGAGAGCATCTGCACCGCCAGAAGCCCGGCGTTTTCCGCTGCCCCTACGCCTACGGTGGCAACAGGAATCCCGGAGGGCATCTGCACAATGGACAGAAGGCTGTCCAGGCCGTCACAGAAGGACGACTTGATGG
>CAVJIP010000025.1:0-3301 GCA_963649625.1 Bacteroidaceae bacterium | reverse complement strand
CGAGGCTGACTTCTCATCTTTTATTTGGTTCACATCATTTTAGCACATACATTTTATCAAATTTTTGCAAAAAAACGCATCGGAGCCGGAATAAGCTCCGATGCGGGGCAGCTATCCTATCAAGAGGCAATGCCGTATTGGAGCTTGGCGGTAAGGACACGCTCCACACTTTGGGTAAGACCTTCCTCGGAAAGGGTTCCCTCCGCCACGGCCTTGGTCACGGCCTCCACCGCTCCCTCCAGGTTGGAGATGCACAGCACCATGTCACAGCCGGCCTGGAGGGCCTTTACCGTGGCCTCCCCGGAGGTGTACAGGTCGGTAATGGCGCCCATGTTCATGCCGTCGGTGATAATAATGCCCTGATAGCCCAGCTTTTCCCGAAGCAGACCCGTGACCACGGCACTGGAAAGGGAGGCGGGATTATCACCGTCAATGGCGGTCATGGTCATATGACCCACCATAATCATGGGAGCTCCCGCCTCAATGGCTGCCTGGAAGGGCTTTAGGTCACAGGCCTCCAGCTCCTCCAGGGTCCGGGCCGTGGAAACAAACCCCTCATGGGTGTCGCCGCCGGTGCTGCCGTGACCGGGGAAGTGCTTGGGAGCACAGAGCACGCCGCCCTCTACAAAGCCCTTGACCTCCTGGGCCACCATGGAGGAAACCAGCTCCGGGTCAGAGCCGAAGCTGCGTACCTTGACCACGGTGTTTTCCTCGTTGGTAAGCACATCGGCCACCGGGGCAAAGTCCACATTAAAACCCAGGGATTTTAGGTCGGCGGCCAGGGCAGTGCCGATCTCATAGGCCTTCTGGGTGTCACCCTCCGCCCCATAGACGGACATATCCTCCAGCTCCGTGGTGCCCAACTTGTCGGCCAGCCGGGCCACGGAGCCTCCCTCCTCGTCCACGCCGATGAACAGTCCAAAGCCGGAACGGGCCTGGGCATAGGTCTGAATATTCGAAATCATTTCCTGGGTCTGGGTCATGGTCACCAGGTTGTCGGAGAAATAGATAATACCTCCCACCGGGTACTGGTCAAGGGCCTCCCGGGTAACATCGCCGCTCTGAGTGACCCGGCCATACTGGGTCAAAACCTCCGGGGTGACAAAGAGCAGCTGGCATATCTTTTCCTGAAGAGTCATATTCTGAGCCAACTGGGCCGCCCGGGAGAGGCCGGTGCCCTCGGTGGTGCTGGCCTGCGTCTCCAGCTGGGCCTCCTGGGCAGGGGCCACAGGCGAGGCGGGCGCTGCCGAAATGACGGGGAGCTCATTGGGTGCTTCCGTTTCTCCGACGGCCTGGGCCTGTAAATCGGAAACATCCTGGTAGCTTTTGTGGAAAATCCATGCCGCACCGCCGCCAATCAAAGCGATGATGGCCACAATTAAAACAAGAGAAATCAAAAATCGTTTGCCCATAAGGGAAAAACCTCCATATTTTATCGGTTTGCCGACCCTTAGTATAGCGCATTTGAGACAAAATTTCTACTGACACCCGGAAAAAAGACGAAAAACCCCGGAAACATTTTGTAGATTTCCCGAAAACTCCTCCGGCACTGTATTTTTTTGAGAAATTTTCCGGTTAAGTGACACAAAGCGGAGAAAATATGCTATAATGCAATCCAAGAGGATCCTGCGGGATTCAGTTCACAAGGAAAGGAAGAACGTATATGGCTGACACGTCATCTGTATATAAGATTTGCCCTCACTGCGGCCAGTCCGTTTCCGTTGCGGCAAAATTCTGCCCCACCTGCGGAACGCCCTTTGCAGAGGAGGAAGCGGAGTTTGTGGCCTATGAGCGGGTCAATACGCCCCAGCAGCCTCAGCCTGCAGGGGAGGCATTTCAGCAGCCCTTGGGGGCCACCACGGTTTTTCAGCCCCCCGCCAGTCAGGAGCAGGGCGGCTCCTCTATGGATGGAATCACCCCTACGGTCAATCTCTATGCCGGGCCGGATCGCAGCGGCGGCGGCAGCGTGAGCCAGCCCCGGCCGGTTTCCGCCCAGGACTATAGTGCGCCGGAGCAGCCCCAGCCCTTCCAGCCGTCCCGGCAGACCGGTGCGGCATCCGGGGACGCCAATTATCGTCCCGCAGCCCAGCCTGCGGAGACTGTGCGGATGACCATGGCCCAGGCGGCACGCCAGGACGGCAACGGCGGAGACAACGTGCCCCCACCCATGGGCGGCAGAACCGACGGCCCCGAGGAGGGGGAACGGAAGGGAATGCTGATCACCATTGTGGCGGCGGTGATTCTGGTGGCGGTGATCGTCACCGGTATTGTGATGGCCTTTCAGATGGGCATTGTCGGCGACAAGGAACAGGAGGATCCCCTGACCCTGGCCCAGCAGGCCTATGACAATCAAAACTACGGAGAGGCCATCACCCAGCTGCAGTCCCAGATAGAGGACGGAACCGCCACGGTGGAGACCTACGACCTTCTGGCGGAGTCCTATGCCGCCAACGGCGACCAGGTCAAGGCGGCGGAAACCTACCTCCAGGGCTATGAGACTACAGAGGACGGCACCCTGAAAAAGTCCGCCATTAACGCCTATTTGAAGCTGGGCGACCAGGCAAAGACCAACGGGGACCAAGCCGCCGCCAAGGAATACTATAACACGGTACTGGAGAAGCTGGACACCAGCAACTCCACCGCCATTGCGGGGCTGTCCAGCCTGGGGCAGACCACCTTGGCCTCTCCCACGGCCAGCACCTCGGCAACCCCTAAGCCCAGCAGTTCCATTGCGCCCCCCTCCGCCACCACCAGCGGAGACAGCAGGGTGACAGAGGAGGAGCAGGCTGTGGCAACGCCCACGCCCACACCTACCCCCACACCGACTGCAACCCCCACGCCTACCCCCACGCCTACCCCCACGCCTACCGCAACCCCCACACCGACTGCGACCCCCACGCCGACACCTACTCCTACTCCTACGCCGACCCCCACGCCGACCCCCACCCCGGTGCCCACTACCTTTGAGCTCAATGGGCACAAGTATGAGCTGGTGGAATGCCCCTATACCTGGTGGGGCGTGAAGGAGGAGGCCGAGAAAAAGGGCGGCCACCTGGTGACGATCAACTCCCAGGAGGAGTATGACAAGGTCTGCCAGCTGGCATCCCAGAACGGCATGGTCTTTGTGTGGCTGGATGCCAAGCGTTCGGACTGGGAGGCCGGAACCTGGAACACCGGCGAGAGCTTTGACTTTGCGCCCTGGCTCAGCGGAGAGCCCAGCGGCGGCGATGAGGAGTTCCTGTGTATGCTGGACACCAAGGACGGCTGGCGGTACAATGACGTGACCGACGAGGTGACGAAC
>CAVJIP010000024.1:0-4502 GCA_963649625.1 Bacteroidaceae bacterium | reverse complement strand
GGCAAGCGGCAGAAGCTCCCGTCTGTCCGTTGATTGCCACTGCAATACGGCTTCCCTGACTGTCCAGCGTTATCTCCGCAAAAAATGTCGGCAGAAGAAGTGTGGTGTACTTGTGCCTGCGAAGGTCAACGCCCCACTTGCTAATTTCCACCTGTTTCACACCAAAGGCGTCCATCACATCATCTTTGATACGATCATACAACAAAGCATCCATGATTTTTTCACGCCCAACCAGATTCGATACCGAGGCGATGCGAATGTCTCCCTCGCAAAAAGCAGGGTCAAAGGCTCCCGCCTCATCGAAATTCCATGGTTCCAGGTGATCTAGCACTCTGATGTCAAAAAGAGAAGTTTCCGGGCACGCCCAATCTATCGTCTCCTGATAAATCAGCCCGGAGCCCCGGTCACTTTTTACCTGCGCCTTTACCCGGAGATCGGCCAAGGAAAAGGGGATATAAATGGGGGAAAGTTCGTGCTTCAATGGTTCCGCCGCCGCACCCAGCATTTCAGGAAATGCAGCGCATAGTCCGTGCAGCACAATATTGGCATTGTCTAACGTCAGACGATAAGGCACTGCCTGGTCGGGTACATATTCTGCGCCTGTGCCCATGACCAGCTCCCGTCTGTAAGCACCGGGGTGCAGGGCCTCCTCTGCGCCTATTTTATTGCCGCAGTATGCGCACTGAAAAATGCTTTGTGTAGAAAGCCCCTGCACCTGACCACCGCAAGCGGGGCAGGAAAAGCTCACCTTCCATGCTCCCGCCAATAGCGGCTGTGCGGAGATCCCAGCGCCGTAATGTCTCTGCCGTCCCCAGGGGATCATCCAGCAGCGGCATTTGAGGGACTCCCATAAGCTCCACATGGCCCAGCTTTATCAAACCCTCCACTCGGGTGGTAGGCTTGTGCCGATACAGTACGGGCAAATCCTGAAAGCCTTCAGTGGGCCATGGTCTGTTCGTGCCGCAATAAGCGCATTGAAAGCTGCGGGTCCGCTGATCCGGGGACATTACGCCGCCGCAATTCTTACATTGGATCGTACGAAGGGTGTTTTCCATACGCTGTACCTCCTGTCTCTATTTGTATCCTGATGCGATTGTTATCACTTGGGTATGTTATACCACAGAACGCTTATCAAGCAAGGTGTTGCACAGAAAAAATGCGCCTCCGAAGGCAGCGGATGGGGAGAAGGCAGACCTTGCGGCAAGGCAAGCGGAATGCGGATTACACAAAAAACACAAATTAGATTGCTTTACGAGTCCCGGGAAATTTGCTATAATGGTCTGGAGCACAACAAAGAAAGAGGTCTGATTTCCATGCGAATGCGCACAAAACCAAACCTGATCCCCCGGATGGAGGCCTGTAGTGACATTTGGATTCGTCAGCCCCAGGACTACCGGGGCCGCTGGCGGGAACTGTACCCGGAGGCCCGGGAGCTTCGGCTGGAGGTAGGCTGCGGCAAGGGGAAATTCACCGCAGAAACCGCCGCAGCGGAGCCGGACATTCTCCTGGTGGCCATGGAGCGGGTTCCGGAGGCCATGGTCATGGCCATGGAGAAGGTCAAGGCCATGGGCCTGACCAACGTATTCTTCATCGGGGAGGATGTGGCCCAGGTGGAGGAGCTGTTTGCGCCGGGCGAGGTGGATCTCCTCTATATCAATTTCTGCGATCCTTGGCCCCACAAGAAGCACGCCCCCCGCCGCCTTACCCATGAGGGCTTTCTCAAGCGGTATCAGCAGGCGCTGCGGCCCGGCGGCGAGATACATTTTAAGACGGACAACGCCGGCCTTTTTGAATTTTCCCTGGAGCAATTTCAGCTCTGCGGAGGCTATACCCTGAAAAACATTACCTGCGACCTGCACCGGGACGGCCCTGTGGGGATTATGACCGGGTATGAGGAAAAGTTCTACGGCCTGGGAACGCCCATCTGCCGCCTGGAGGCGGTTTTCACAGGAGGTACCACATGAACAGCTATGTAAAGATTCTCATTGCCGATGACGAGGAACGCTGGCGGCGTCTGGTGGGGGATTTTCTCCGCAACGAGGGCTACCGGGTGGCAGAGGCCTCCAACGGCCAGGAGGCCGTGGACATGGTGAAAAGCGACGGGGACATCTGCCTGGTGATTCTGGACATTATGATGCCGGTGATGGACGGTGTCCAGGCCTGCCAGACCATCCGGGGCTTCTCCCAAATCCCCATTATTATGCTGACGGCCAAAAGCGACGAGGACAGCGAGGTGATGGGCTTTGTCTGCGGTGCGGACGAATATATCTCCAAGCCGGTCAAGTTCCCCGTGTTCATTGCCCGGGTCAAGGCCCTGCTGAAGCGCTCCGTTTCCGTCCACACCACCGTGGAGGTAGCAGGCATTTGCATTGACCCGGATGCCCACACCGTCACGGTGGACGACGAGGAGATTTCTCTGACCCCCCGGGAGTTCGAGCTGCTGCTCTATGTGGCCCAAAACCGAAACATCGCCCTGAGCCGCCAGCAGATTCTCTCCGCCGTTTGGAACTTCGACTATTACGGCGATGCCCGCACCGTGGACACCCACATTAAAAATCTGCGGATGAAGCTGGGAGATCACGGAGCCGCCCTGAAAACCGTTCGGGGCCGAGGCTATAAGCTGGAGGGATGACAATGGGCAGCAGCCTTCGGCGCAATTTGATTCTGCTGTCTGTGGGGGTGCTGGTGCTGTATTATGTGCTGGTGTTCCTGTTCAGCGCCCTGTTTATGGAGCCGTATTATCTCCACAAGGTGGAAAATCAGCTGATTGATGCCTATAAAACCCTGGCGGAACAGGGAGAATACTCTCTGGACACGGTGAGCACCCTGGAAAAATCCAATCTCTCCATTGTCCTGGCGGATCGGGAAACCGATGAGATTCTCTACAACAGCCGGGAGGAAAAGCGGTTTATGCACGACATGACGGATCGGGTGCTGCCCTTTATCAAGGAAAACGCCCTGAACTCCGCCACCGGCTACAACTTAATCAGTGACGAGCTGCATCAGCACACTGCCTCCGGGGCGGACTATACCAGCGGCAAGCGGGTCATTTTGGGAGGTATCACGGACCTCTATGTCATTGAAATCAGCACCTCCTACGCCTCTATCTCCCAGGCTACGGATATTTCCATGCAGTTTTCCCTGATCGTGGGGCTGATGGTGATGCTTCTGGCCATTCTGGCCTTTTCCCGGATGAGCTCCATGCTGGTGGAGCCTATCTCCCAGATCACCAGCATTGCCAACCAGATCGCCCACCTGGACTTTTCCCAGAAGTGCAACGTCCACATGGGAGGAGAGATCGGAGACATGGCCCAAAGCGTCAACACCATGTCGGACTTTATGCAGGACTATATTGCCCAGCTCCAGCAGGCCAACCAGCAACTTACCTACGACATCCAGCAGAAGAAGGAGCAGGAGGAAGCCCGGAAAAACCTGGTATCCAATCTGTCCCACGACCTGAAAACTCCCATTGGTCTGATTGCCGGATATGCCGATGGGCTTCGGGGCGGCATGGCAAAGACCGACGAGGAGGTACGGGAGTACTGCGATGTGATCTGCGATGAATCCGACCGGATGATGACCCTGATTCAGCGGATGATGGAGCTGTTTCGGCTGGAAAGCGGCACGGTGCAGCTGGAGCCTGAGGAGTTTGACCTGTACGATCTGCTCAGCTATGAGGTAGAGATTTTCGCCATTGAGGTGGAGCGGGCCGGTATCCACTTTACCACGGACTTTTCCGACTGCCTGTATGTGACCACGGACTACTTCTCCGCTGAGCAGGTGATTACCAATTATATGCAGAACGCCGTTTCCCACATCGGTGATGGCCGGGAAATGTCTCTGACCGTCCGCCCCAACGGGGACTTTTACCGGGTGTCCGTATTCAACTCCGCCCCTCCCATCCCGGAGGAGGAGCTGCCCCGAATCTGGGACAGCTTCTACCGGCTGGACAAGTCCAGAAAACGCTCCCATCGGGAGTCCGGCCTGGGGCTCTCCATTGTGAAAAGCAATATGGAGCTGCTGGGCGGGGCCTTTGGGGTGGAAAACGTCCCGGGGGGCGTTGTATTCTGGGCGGACTTTCCCATGAGCTCCCCCCTGGAACCCCAAATAGACCAGGAATAGGATATTTCCCCGTGTTCCGGGAGAACCGGGATGAAACGTCCCCGGATGCGTGGTATCCGGGGATATTTCTATTTCTGGGCCAGATATGCCGCCACCCGGGTCTTAACATTCTCCAGGAGGCTGAAATAGTATAGCTCAATTTCATAGTTGTGGTAGCAGCCCGGAACAAACAGTGGCTCTCCCGGGGGAAATTCCTCCGGGGAAATGTCCGGGACGATTAGGGTGCCTCGCTCCGGGCTTTGATAGCAGCCGGTAAGCTGAGGCCGAATATTGTCCACAGACCCATCCATATGAATGTCCACCACCCCGGGATTCTCCTCTCGGGCCGCCGGTGTGCCGTCCGTCTGCCAGTTTAGGGGATTGATGCCGTAGGTATAGCC
>CAVJIP010000023.1:0-17302 GCA_963649625.1 Bacteroidaceae bacterium | reverse complement strand
ACTTTGACCCGGGCCATGTGGTCTATGTGTGGCTGGACGCCCTGACCAACTATATCACCTTCTGCGGCTACGACCCGGACGGCAATTCCGACGAGCACTACAAAAAGTATTGGCCCGCAGACGTGCATCTCATCGGCAAGGACATTATTCGCTTCCATACCATCTACTGGCCCATCTTTCTGATGGCCCTGGGGGAGCCCTTGCCCAAGCAGGTGTTCGGCCACCCCTGGCTGCTGGTCAGCAGCGGAAAAATGTCCAAGTCCACCGGCAACGTGATCTACGCAGACGAGCTGGTGGAGGAATTTGGGGTGGATGCCACCCGGTATTATATGCTCCACGAGATGCCCTTTGCCAACGATGGGGTGTTCACCTATGAACTGATGATCGAGCGCACCAACTCCGACCTGGCCAATATTCTGGGCAACCTGGTAAACCGCACCATCGCCATGGATCACAAGTACTTTGGCGGCAGGATCATGGAGCCCTGCGCCGGAGAGACCGTGGATGAGGAACTCAAGGCGGTGGCCCTGGCTATGCCTGCCAAGGTGGAAAAGAAGATGGACGGCCTCCATGTGGCCGATGCCATTGACGAGGTGTTTGTGCTGCTGCGCCGGGCCAACAAGTATATTGACGAGACCACCCCCTGGGTTCTAGCCAAGGATCCGGCCAAGGCTGACCGGCTGGGTACCGTCCTCTACAACCTGCTGGAGGCCATTCGCTTTGCGGCCATTGTTCTGGGGGCTTATCTGCCGGAGACTTCCGAGAAGATTCTCCGCCAGCTGAATGTGGAAAACGGCGGGCTGGAGTCCCTGACGGCCTTCGGCGGTATGCCGGTAGGCGGTACGGTGGGCACGGCGGAGATTCTCTTTAGCCGGATTGACAGTGCCAAAAAGCTCCAGGAGATTGCGGAGCGGAAGGCGGAGCCTCCGGCAGCCCTGACCGTGGAGTTTAAGACGGAAATCCCCTTTGAGGACTTTGAAAAGGTGGACATGACCGTGGTGAAGGTGCTGGAATGCGAAAGCGTCAAGAAGTCCAAAAAGCTCCTGCGGTTCGCCCTGGACGATGGCAGCGGTAAGCCCCGTCAGATTCTCTCCGGCATTGCGGCCTACTATAGGCCCGAGGAGCTGGTGGGCAAGACCCTGGTGGCCTGCACCAATCTTGCCCCCCGGAAGATGATGGGGCTGGAGTCCTGCGGGATGCTCCTGTCTGCCGAAAAGGACGAAAAGCTAACCCTGCTGATGCTGGACGATGCCATTCCGGCAGGCGCCAAGCTCTGCTGAGGGCACGACCATGCGGCTGGATAAGTATTTGAAGGTGTCCCGGCTGATCAAACGGCGCACCGTGGCCAACGAGGCCTGTGACAGTGAGCGGGTCAGCGTCAACGGTCGGCCCGCCAAGGCGAGCTATGAGGTCAAGGTGGGGGACCGGCTGGAAATTCGCTTTGGGCAGAAAGCCGTCCGGGTGGAGGTGCTGAGCCTGAGCGAATCCACCAAAAAGGCCGATGCGGTGGCCATGTACCGGGAGCTCCCATAAGGGACCTCCCATGTACGTAGAAATTAGAGCAGCCGTGGAAATCCGATAAACGCCCGGATTTTCATGGCTGCTTGCCGCCACTTTTTCATACTCCCTAATGTGTAATAAAACGGCCCGTATGGAGGAGGTCTCACTGTGAAGCAAATGCTATTTGGGATAGCCTTCCTTTTGTTATCCATGACGGCCTGTGGTACCACAGCCAACGTCCAAGGGAACCTCCCCTTGGATGCTGGCAACGACTTTGTGGATGCGTCACAGCTGGAGCTGGATTCCTTATCTGTCTTTGATGCAGCCCCCGCCAAGGCGATTTATCCTTTGATGACAGAATCCGCAGAGATTTCGATTGCCTATCCCTCCGAGTTGCGCCAAGACTCTGAGGGAACCTTGGCTCTGATGACAGCATTAGAGCATACCACCGGAATCTCCGTGAAGTTGCAGTTGCTCCCGGCACAGGATTACATCACCGGATTGCAGACCCAGGAGGCAAGTGGTACGGTGAGCGATCTGATTATGGACGCACCGGACTTTATGCTACAAACCCAGCGAACCAACTGGCTGCTGCCGCTGGATGATTTGATTGCAGAATATGGGCCGAATTACATCGAAGCTGCGAAGAAGTGCTATGACGGCGTGCAGGCTCTCGTCACAGACGACGATAACATTATGCGGTTGTTTCGTTTCTTTGATAGGCCACAGCTGACACCGGACATTGGTGCAGTTGTTCGTCAGGACTGGCTTAACGCTCTTGTCCTGGAGCCCCCGGAAACCTATGAGGACTATCACAAGCTGTTGCTGGCCATAAAAAACACCTATCACCCTGCACTCCCCTTTCGGATGCTTCCCGCCGGCATTACCCCCGGAGATAATTTTACCGCCGGATTCGGTGTCTCACTGGGGTCTATTGCCCCAAATGAAGGCTTTTTCCAAGAGGATGGTGTGGTAAAATTTGGAGGGCTGGAGCCTGGCTTTTCTGACTATGTGACCACCATGCGCCAATGGTACGAGGAAGGGTTGATTACCGCAGTTTATCGGGATGAAGCAAATATATACACCAACAGCTACTTAATCGACCTCAGCCTGGGGCAGAGCGGCGTGTTTTTCCTGCCGCTGGCCAGCTATGAAACCTTGTCAGGAATGTGTGATTTCCCTATCCAGGCTGCCATGGATCCGGTGCGGCGTTCCGGCGATCAGACTCATCTGGCCCCAAGTCGTGCTACCTCCCTATATGCCCCCGGCTTTTCCATATCTGTAGACTGCGATGATCCGGAATTGGCAATGCAGGCAGCGGATTGGTTTTACTCTGACGAGGCCCTGCTGATCGGGAACTTTGGCGTAGAAGGAAAAACCTATGTTCTAGAGGAAAACACACCGGCTTATACCGATATGATACGAAATAATCCGCAGGGGCTTTCCCTGTCGGACGCTGTTTCCCTCTACACTGCGGATTTGCAGGGGGTTATTTACGAAAAGCGCAGACAGTATCTTTTGAGCGATCAAATGGATGTCCTAAACATCTGGGCTCGGCAGACGGATTCCGAAAACATGATGCCCGCCGGCCTGCATTTTACCTTTCAGGAGGGAGAGGAGTACTCTGCCATTATGGCGGACGTCAACTCCTATCTGGACGGGGCCATTGCGCAGCTCATCAGCGGAGATATGCCTTTATCCGAAATACCGGCTGTACAGGTACGCTTAATCGAGTTAAATATAACCCGGGCCATAGAGCTAAAGCAGGCCGTATTAGACAGAACCCGCTGATAAACAGAAAAAACAAGAACATACGCTTATGCCTTTTCCCGTTGGTGCCAGCCCTTCGGTGGGTAAAGGACAGCTCCTGGTACTTACAAAGAGCCCAAAAGGGCACGGAAGCAAACTGCCTCCGTGCCCTTGCGCTTTTCCCTTTAACCGCCCAGATAGGCCTTCTGCACCCGCTCATCATTGAGCAGGGCCTTAGCATTCCCTTCCATGGAGATGGTGCCGGTTTCCAGCACATAGGCCCGGTCAGCCACGGACAGGGCCATCTGCGCATTCTGCTCCACCAGCAGGATGGTGGTTCCGGCCTTGTGCAGCTCCTGGATGATACTAAATATCTGCTCCACCAGAATGGGGGCCAGGCCCATGGAGGGCTCGTCCAGCATCAGCAGCTTGGGCTTGGACATCATGGCCCGGCCCATGGCCAGCATCTGCTGCTCACCGCCGGAGAGGGTTCCTGCGGTCTGCTTATACCGCTCCTTGAGCCGGGGGAATCTCTGGTACACATCCTCCACGGAGCCGCTGATTTCTCCGGCGGGCCGGGTATAGCCCCCCATTTCCAGATTCTCCTGGACGGTCATTTGCAGAAACACCCGGCGGCCCTCCGGGCACAGTGCCATGCCGTGGGAAACCACCTTATGGGGCGGAACGCCCACAATGCTGTGCTCCTCAAAGGTCACGCTGCCGGAGCGGGGCTTCAGCAGGCCCGCCACCGTGTTTAGAGTGGTGGACTTTCCTGCGCCGTTGGCCCCAATCAGGGTCACGATCTCTCCCTCGTTGACCTCGAAGGAGATTCCCTTGATGGCATGAATGCTGCCATAATAAACGTGGAGATCTTCCACCTTCAGCATACTCATCCGCTCAGCCCTCCTTCTGCTTGCCCAGATAGGCCTCAATGACCTGGGGATTGCTCTGTATCTCCCCCGGCGTACCCTTGGCAATGATCCTGCCGTAGTTCAGCACCGCAATACCCTCGCAAATTCCCATCACCAGATTCATGTCGTGCTCAATGAGCATAATGGCGATCTGGAAGGTATCCCGAATCTTGCGGATATTCTCCATCAGCTCCGCCGTCTCCGAGGGGTTCATGCCTGCGGCAGGCTCGTCCAGCAGCAGCAGGCTGGGGTTTGTGGCCAGGGCCCGGACGATCTCCAGTCTGCGCTGGGCCCCGTAGGGCAGGGAACCGGCCTGGCTGCCCGCCATGTCCTGCATATCGAAAATGCTCAGTAGCTCCAGCGCCCGCTCGTGGGCCACCCGCTCGGACTTCCAATGCCGGGGCAGCCGAAGGATTCCGGAGAACATTCCCGCCTTCATCTGGTTGTGCAGGCCGATTTTTACGTTGTCCTCCACGGTCAGATTGGAAAACAGCCGGATATTCTGGAAGGTACGGGCGATACCAGCCTTGTTCACCTGGACGGTGTTCATATTGGACGTCTCACGGCCATTGAGCAGAATGGTGCCCCGGGTGGGCTGATAGACCTTGGTAAGCAGATTGAACACCGTGGTCTTACCGGCACCGTTGGGGCCGATCAGCCCGGCGATTTCCGTGCGGCCAATGGTCAGGTTGAAGTCGTCCACGGCGGTCAGTCCGCCGAAGTCAATGCCTAGGTGCTTGGCCTCCAGCACCGGGGACTTATCCAAATCCCGCTCGGGGATAATGCTGTCGCTGGGGACAGGAACCATCTTACTCATCTGTGCCGCCTCCTTCCGTTGCTTCCGCAGGCTTTTTCTTCCAGAGGGTCCAGAACTTTAGCTTGGACACAAACACATCCCAGATGTTTTTCAGGGTGGGGTTGTTGGTCACCAGCATCACCAGGATCAGCACAATGGCATAGATCAGCATCCGGTAATCGTTCATGGCCCGGAGCGCCTCCGGCAGAATGGTCAGCACCGTGGCCGCAATAATGCTGCCCCGAATATTGCCCATGCCACCCAGCACCACAAACACCAGAATCAGGATGGAAGTGTTAAAGTCGAACTTCTTGGGCACGATGGTGGAATAGTTCATGGCGTACAGGGCACCCGCCATACCGGCCAGAGCCGCAGAGGTCACAAAGGCCATGAGCTTGTATTTGGTAATGTTGATGCCCACGGACTCCGCCGCAATCCGATTGTCCCGGATGGCCATAATGGCCCGGCCGGAGCGGCTGTGAATCAGGTTCAGGGTTACGGTCAGCACCACCAGCACCAGAATAAAGCCCGCCACAAAGGTGGATAGCTTTGTCACCCCGGTGGCCCCCATGGGCCCGTTGATCAGCACCTTGCCGTCTGCCATTCCCAGCGCATCGGTGCTCTTCATGCTGAAATGCAGCCCGGCAGCGTCTACCCCCACATAGAGGTTGTTTAGGATGTTCTTGATGATCTCTCCGAAGGCCAGGGTCACAATGGCCAGGTAGTCTCCCTGGAGCCGGAGCACCGGCACGCCTACGATAATCCCGGCGGCAGCGGCCATAATTCCGCCTGCCACAATGGCCAGCAGCAGACGAACCGGACCGGAGGGAATGACCCCCTGCAGGCTCATGGCCGTGACCACCCCGGTAAAGGCGCCCACGCTCATAAAGCCCGCATGCCCCAGGCTCAGCTCTCCCAGAATGCCCACGGTCAGGTTCAGGCTCACGGCCATACATACATATACGCAGATGGGCACCAGCTGACCGGACAGGGAGTTTGTCACCTTTCCGGCAGAAACCAGGGTCTGCATAATTACAAAGGCCAGCACCACGATCCCGTAGGTGACGGTGTTGCTGCGGGTGGTTTTACTGATTTTTTTCATGTTCCCACCTCACACTTTCTCGCTGATCTTCTTGCCCAGCAGACCCGCCGGCTTGATGAGCAGCACCACGATCAGCACCCCGAACACAATGGCATCACTGAGCTGGGTGGAAATATAGGCCTTGGAGAAAATTTCGATCACACCCAGCAGAATACCGCCCAGCATGGCCCCGGGAATGGAGCCGATGCCCCCCAGAACCGCCGCCGTGAAGGCCTTGATGCCGGGCATGGAGCCGGTGGTGGGCATCAGGGTGGGGTAGGCCGAGCACAGCAGCACACCGGCAATGGCCGCCAGACCTGAGCCAATGGCAAAGGTCAGGGAGATGGTGCTGTTGACGTTAATGCCCATCAGCTGAGCTGCGCCCTTGTCCTCGGACACGGCACGCATGGCCTTGCCCAGCTTGGTCTTGCCGGTGAACAGGGTCAGGGCCACCATAATGACCACGCAGGCCAGCACCGTAACAATGGCCACCGGGCTGATGGTCAGCTGACCCCCTGCCAGCTCCAGAGAGGGCAGCTGGATCACGGAGGTAAAGACCTTGGGATCGGACTTCCAAATCAGCAGGGCCGCATTCTGCAGGAAGTAGCTGACACCGATGGCGGTAATCAGCACCGCCAGAGAAGGAGCGGCCCGGAGAGGCTTGTAGGCCAGCCGTTCAATGACAATGCCCAGCAGGGTACAAACCAGCACCGCCAGGAGCACTCCCACCACCGGAGGCAGGTTCAGATAGCTCATGGCGCAGAAGCAGATGTAGGCGCCAACCATGATAACGTCGCCGTGGGCAAAGTTCAGCATTTTTGCGATGCCGTAAACCATGGTGTAGCCCAGTGCGATGATGGCATAAACACTTCCCAGGCTGATGCCGTTGATCAAATTGGAAAGCAGATTCATACCACACACCTCCCTTTCAACTTGTTTTCGTAAAATCGGCAAACGGAGGTTGCCAGACGGCAACCCCCGTGGATGCTTGCTAAAGAGGGGCGATCAGTCCATGCCGACGTAAGCGCCGTTCTTGATCTCCATGCCCTTCGGAGCCTTGGATACCTCACCGTCCGAGGACCAGGTCATACCCGTGCCGGTCAGGCCGTCAAAGGTAAAGTCGCTGGCGGTAAAGGTGGCGATCAGCTTGTCGCAAATATCGGAAACGCTCATGTCCGCCGTCACGCCGACCTTCTGGCAGGCCTCGTAGATGGCATAGACGCAGTCATAGGCATCCGCTGCGAACTGGTTGGGTGTGTCGCCGTACTTCTCCTTGTACTTGGAGACGAAGCTCTGGGTCTTTTCGTCAGAGGCATCCGCAGAGAAGGGAGTCAGGAGCATAACGCCCTCGGCCAGGGAGGTGTCAAAGCCCTCCAGGGTCAGGATGCCGTCCATGCCGTCCACACCGAAGAACTTGGGCGTATAGCTCATGTCCTTGGCCTGCTTCAGAATCAGAGAAGCGGGGGTGTAGTAGATGGGGAGGAAGATCAGGTCGGCACCGGCGCTCTTGGCCTCGCCCAGCTGGACGGAGAAGTCGTTGGCGGTATCATCGGTAAAGGTGGTGGTGGAGACGATCTCCAAGCCCAGGTTCTCCGCCTCGGCGGCGAACTTGTTGTAGATGCCGGTGGAATAGGCGTCAGAGTTGTTGTAAATCACGGCGATCTTGGTGCCCAACTTCTTCTCGGAAATGTACTGCGCAGAAGCGGTGCCCTGGTTGGGGTCGGTGAAGCACATCTGGAACACATTGTCCTTGCCGTCAATCACGTCCGTAGAGGACGCAGAGGGGGTCAGCTGGAACATATGGTCTGCATTCGTCTCAGCGGAGACAGCCACGCAGGGGCCGGTGGTGGTAGTTCCCACCAGGGCCTGCATACCCCAGTCCTTCAGATTGTTGTAGGCATTGACGGACTTCTCCGGGTCGTGCTCGTCGTCCTCCCATTTAATCTCAAACTGAATACCGCCCAGAGCATTGATTTCCTCAACAGCCAGCTCGGAACCGTTCTTGGTGGCGTTGCCGTAAATGGCAGCTCCGCCAGTCAGGGGGCCAATGCCGCCCAGCTTAATGGCATCGCCGGAAACAGTTCCGGTTGTTCCGGCGGTGGATGCGTTCTCCGCAGTGCTGGCCTGGGAACCTGCATTTTCAGCGACGCTGCTGCCAGTGCTGGTTCCGCAAGCAGCCATGGAACCTACCATGGCCACGGCCAGAAGCATTGCGATTAGCTTCTTGACGTTTTTCATGATTTTTTCCTCCATTTCGATATGCGGATGAATGAAAAACTCATCTGCAATTCAGTTAATACTTTATCACAGTGAGGTGCTTTTCGTCAACCCACTGACAAAAACCAATTTGCACCGAATTTTCATGAGTTTTTACAGAACTTTTGTACGTTTTTTCCTATTGGCCTCCAAAATGGAAAATCACGTTAATTTTCCCCGGTCTGACAGGGTATTTTCACCCGTTTTTCCAGGGCAGCTCCGGCGATCCCGCACAGGCTCCCCAGGAGCATTCCGCAGAGCACGTCGCTGGGATAGTGTACATAAAGATACAGTCGGCTAAAGGCCACCCCTGCCGCCAGCACCACCACCGGAATCCCCACCCGAGGCCGTTCCCGGAGCAGGGCCACCGCCACAGAGAAGGTGGCCGCCGCATGGCCCGAGGGGAAGGAAAAGTCCCGGGGCGGGGCAATCAGCAGCTCCACCGCCCGAAGGGTATAGGGCCGTGGCCTTGCCACCAGGGGCTTTAAGATACCGTTGCAAAGCAGTCCGTCCAGCACCAGGGCAATGGCCACCGCCAGTCCCAGCCTCCGGGTCTTGGGAATCGCCAGCAGCACCACCGCCGCCAGAATCACCGCCCAGGCCTCTCCCAGCTGGGTGAGCCAGGGCATCACCCCGTCCAGAAGCCCGCACCGAAGCTGCTCCTGGATCCAGTCCAGTATGGTAAGGTCTATCTGCGTCATATCCTCGCTCCTTCTTTCGCCCTATGGATGCCGGGCCGTTCTGTCTGTAACTATACCCATTCGCCCCGCCCCTGTCAACCGAAACCTTTGCCTTCTTTTCCTCTGGACAATTTTCGACAGATATACTATAATGACCTCGCAAGTTCACATAATGTACATATTGAATCAGGGAGAGTTGGCACTATGGAACGGAAAACCTACATGAAGCTGGCCGTTGGGGCTGCCGGGCTGCTGCTGGCCGTTATCCTGCTGGCCCTGCGCCTGGGTTCCTCTCAGAGCACGTCAGAGGTGGCTGCCCCGGACGTTTCCGCCGGCAGACAGTATCTCCAGCAGCTGGAGGCCCAGGATCCCGCCGCCGTGGATCAGGAACGAAAGCGGCTCCGGCAGGAAAAGCTCAACGCCCTGTGCCAGGAGCGGCTGCGGCAGCTGGAGGACGGCGAGATCTCCGTGTGGACTCTGTTTGACGGCAGCGTGATTTTGGGAGACTCCCGGGCGGTAGGCTTCTGGTATTACGACTTTCTGCCGGAGAGCCAGGTGCTGGCGGAGGGTGGTTCCACCATTTTGACCCTGGAGGAGCATATTCCTGAACTGGAAAAGCTGGACCCCTCCACCCTCTTTCTCTGCTACGGCCTCAATGACGTGTCCATTGGCATCTGGGACACCCCGGAGGAGTACGCCCAGCAGTACGCCGACATAATCGGAGAACTGCGTGCCGCCCTTCCGGATGTGCAAATCTATATCAGCTCCATTCTCCCGGCCCGGGATCCGGCCTTCTCCCAGTCCACCGCCTGGTATGACATTCCCCGGTACAGTGCCGCCGTGGAGGAGATGTGCAGTACCAACGACTGCCACTATGTGGATAACGACGCCCTGGCGGAGGAATACGCCGACCTGTGGGAGGCAGACGGCATCCATGTACAAAAGGAGTTTTATTCCCACTGGGCCGCCAATCTGATTTCTGCCGTCTACCGGGCGGAGCTGGAGGCCGAGGATGCGTCCCTGGAGGACAGCGACAACGGAGAGGAGGGCTGAGATGACCTGGAAGAAAATACGAATCCCTGTGGTGGAGGCCTCCCGCTGGCTGGCCTTCCTGCTGCTGGCCCTGTTCCTCTACCAAATCACCGCCCAGGGCCGCCAGAGCACCACGGACTTTTCCGCCATGACCGCCGCCGTCACCCAGGCCGCTGACCTGAGCCCCATGCAGGAGGCGGACAGCCAGATGATAAAGCGGCTGTACGGTCTGGAGCCCAGCGACTACGAGGGCATTATGCTCTACTACCCCACCACCAATATGGGTGCGGAGGAGCTGCTGGTGGTCAAGCTCAAGGACACCGCCCAGCAGGAGGCCGTCGCCGCCGCCATTGAGGCCCGGATGGCCTCCCAGCTCTCCAGCTTTGAGGGCTACGGGGTGGGTCAATACGAGATGCTGGAAAATCGGGTCACGGAGCTTCGGGGGAACTATATCCTTCTGGTGGTCGCCGCAGACCCTACCCCGGTGCAGCAGGTCTTTTTGAAGGCACTATAAGGAGGGCACACTATGACATTTAACAGCCTGTTCTTTCTCTTTGTGTTTCTGCCCCTGAGCCTGCTCCTTTACTATGTGGTGCCCAAGTCCTTCCGCACCCTTCCCATGATTGCCGCCAGTCTGCTGTTCTATGCCTGGGGCGCACCCCAGTATCTGCCGGTTCTGGTCTTTAGCGTGGTGTTTAACTATTTCACCGGCCTGGAGCTGTCCTATTACAAGGAGGCAGACCGCAAAGCGGGTGCCAAGGTCACGATGATTCTGGCGGTGGTGGTAAACCTCTTGCTGCTGGGCTTCTTTAAGTATTACGGCTTCCTGATTCACAACCTGAACGCCCTGACCGGCCTGCGCCTGTCCGCCCCCCAGCTGACCCTGCCCCTGGGCATTTCCTTCTACACCTTCACGGTGCTGTCCTATGTGCTGGATGTCTACCTGGATCGGGCGGAGGCCCAGCGGAGCTTTCTAAAGTTCACCGTCTATGTGACCTTCTTCCCCAAGGTGATCTCCGGGCCCATTGTCCAGTACCGGGACATGGCCGCCCAGCTGGAGGAGCGGCAGATGGCTCCGGCCAAGCTGGGGGCGGGACTGAATCAGTTCCTGGTGGGACTGTTCAAAAAGGTGCTTTTGGCGGATCATCTGGGGAGCCTGTTTTCCGCCATATCCGGCCTTTCGGCCATGAGCATAGGCACCGCCTGGCTGGGGATGCTTCTATACGGCTTTCAGCTCTACTTTGATTTCAGCGGCTACTCCGACATGGCCATCGGTCTTGCCAAACTGTTCGGATTTGACTTCTCCAAGAACTTTGACTATCCCTACCGCTCCGCCGGTATTTCCGAGTTCTGGCGGCGGTGGCACATTACCCTGGGCGGCTGGTTCCGGGACTATCTGTACATTCCCCTGGGCGGCAACCGCTGCTCCCGTCCCCGGCAGCTGCTGAATCTGTCCATTGTCTGGCTTCTCACCGGGCTGTGGCACGGGGCCTCCTGGAATTTTATCCTGTGGGGCCTGTACCATGGATGCCTGGTCGTCCTGGAGAAGTTTCCCCTAAAGGGTCGGCTGGAGAAGGTACCCCAGCCTCTTAGGGTGTTCGGCACCGGCTTTTTGGTGTTTTTCGGGTGGGTTCTGTTTTTCTCTCCCTCTCTGGGCAGTGCCCTAGACTACTATGGACAGATGCTGGGCCGGGGCCATTTGGGCCTGTTTGACAGCACCTTCCGGTATTACCTGTCCGGGAGCCTGATTCTGCTGCTTCTGTCTCTGGTGGGCAGCGGCCCCCTGGTTCACCGGCTCCATCAGCGTCTGGCCTATTGGAAGGGCGGACGGCTCACCTTTGTCTCCGTGGCCCTGTATCTGGTGCTGCTGCTTCTCACCGTGGCCTGCCTGATTGATGCCACCTACACCTCGTTCCTGTATGTCCAGTTCTAATCCCCCAGAACAAAGGAGGTTTCCCTGTGGAAAACGCCAAGCCCCGTACCACCCGCCGTCAGGCCGCCCAACGCCGCCGAGTGCACAATGTGCTTCTGGCCGGTGTGTTCCTTCTGGTGGCGGTCCTGTTCCTGCTGATAAACCTGTTTACCCGGGATCGGGAGTTCTCCCAGGCGGAAAACCGCAGTCTGGCCCAGCGTCCCGCCCTGACCCTGAGCACGCTGGTCAGCGGCGACTATTTCTCCGGCCTCACGGACTGGTATAACGACCAGTTCTTCGCCAGAGATCGCTGGATGTCCCTGAGCCTGAAGGAAAATACCGCCCTGGGCCGCCGGGATGTAAACGGCGTATTTCTGGGCCGGAACGGCTATCTGCTGGGTGCCCCGGAGGCCCCGGAGGATGCTGCCCTCACCAAAACCATTGCCGCCGTCAACCAGTTCTCCGGCAGCCACCCGGCGCTGTCTGTCCGTATGCTGCTGGTGCCCTGCGCTGCGGCGATTCTGCCCCAGGAGCTGCCCAAAAACGCCCCGGTGCGGGATCAGCTCCAGGCCATTGAGAATGTGACCGCCCAGCTGGAAGGGAACATTCAGGTTCTGGATGTCTCCCAGGCCCTGGCCCAGCACGGTGATGAGTCCATCTATTACAAAACCGACCATCACTGGACCTCTCTGGGGGCCTATTACGCCTTCTCCGCCGTCTCCGGCAGTCTGGGCATTGGCGACCCGATTCAGGACTACGACATCTACACCGTGTCCACCACCTTTGAGGGAACTTTGGCCTCCAAAAGCGGCTCTCACGCCGTCACCGATGAGATTCAGGTCTACACCCCGAAAAACAGCGGTGTTGGCTATTATGTGACCTACGGGGACGGGGGAGAGAAAATCTGCTCCATCTATGACAGCTCCGCCCTGGATGCCAAGGATCAATACACCGTGTTCTTCGGGGGGAATCATCCCCTGGTGAAAATTCGCACCACCGCCGACAATGGCCGCAGCCTGCTGGTGTTTAAGGACTCCTATGCCAACTGCTTTATGCAGTTTCTGATTCCCTACTACGAAAGCATTGTTATGGTGGATCCCCGGTATTACTATGACTCCCTGGATGCGGTGCTCAACGGCAACGCCATCACCGATGTGCTCTACCTTTACAGTGCCAACACCTTTTTGACCGACACCTCCCTGGCGGATGTGCTGACCTCCGGCACCACGGAGGATGCCGAAACCACGACCTCTCAGCCCTCTGATGCTCAACCCTCTGACGCCCAGGACAGTGCTTTGGAGTCCTCCGTCCTGGAGACGGAGCCCGCCGCCGGACAGGCCGATTCCGCCTTGGAGAACTCCCAGGAATAAGAAAACGGAGGAAGCCCCGGGCTTCCTCCTGTTTTATGCCGTTTATGCGTCCAGCTGAATCCCCAGACCCTCAAACTGCATATTGAAGTACCTGGCGTAGATACCGTCCACCTCCATCAGCTCCCGGTGGTTTCCCTGCTCCACCACGCTGCCTTCCTCGATGACAATGATTTTCTCCGCCCCTCGGATGGTACTGAGCCGGTGGGCAATCACCACCGTGGATCGGCCCACGCTGAGCCGATCCAGGGCCTCCTGGATGTGCTTTTCCGATTCGTTGTCCAGGGCCGAGGTGGCCTCGTCCAAAATCAAAATCGGAGGATTCTTCAAAAACACCCGGGCAATGGCGATTCGCTGCTTCTGCCCTCCGGAGAGCCGGGTGCCCCGCTCTCCCACATAGGTGTCATAGCCCTGCTCCAGCCCCATGATAAACTCATGGATGTTGGCGCTTTTCGCCGCCGCCTCGATCTCCTCCTGGGTGGCGTCCTTTTTCCCGTAGGCGATGTTCTCCCGGATGGAGCCGGCAAAGATATACACGTCCTGCTGCACAATGCCGATGGCCTCCCGCAGGGATTTCAGCTTCAAATCCCGGACATCCTGCCCATCCACCAGAATGGCACCCCCCTGTACGTCATAAAACCGGGGCAGCAGGGAACAAATGGTGGTCTTTCCTCCGCCGGAGGGCCCCACCAGGGCGCAGGTGCTGCCTGCGGGAATCTGAATGTTCAAATGAGAAAGCACCTGCTCCTTGGCATCGTAGGAAAAGGACACGTCCCGGTAGACAATCTCCCCGCGAACCTGCCCCAGTTCCCGGGCATCGGGCCTTTCCTGGATGTCCGGCTGAGTTTCCATGATCTGGTGAAACCGCTTAAAGCCCGCATAGCCCTTTTGGAGCATCTCCGTAAAGTCCATAAGCTGGGTAATGGGGCTGACAAAAATGGAGATATACAGGGCATAGATGGCCAAATCCCCCACCGCCAGGGAACCCCGTGCCACAAAAAAGCCCCCGGAGATCACCACCACCACATAGAGCATCCCCTGGAGGAAGTTGTTCCCGCCCTGGAAAATACCCATGGCCATATAGCTTTTTTCCTTGGATTTGCGATAGCGGCCATTGGCCCGGTGAAAGCTCTGCTTTTCCCCTGCCTCCGCCGCAAAGGTCTTGACCACCCGAATCCCCGCCAGGGAGTTCTGTACCCCGGCGTTTACCTCGGCGATCCGCTCCCGGTTTTCCGTAAAAATCCGCTGCATTTTCTTCTGGCGGAAGGCCGTAAACACCACCAGCACCAGGGTAACGCCCAACAGGCACATGGTCATGGGCACATGAATGGTCAGCAGGAGAATAAAGCTGCCGATGATTTTCAGGGAACACAGCAGCAGGTTCTCCGGGCCGTGGTGGGCCAGCTCGGAAATGTCAAACAGGTCGGACACCAGTCGGCTCATCATCTCGCCGGTGTTGTTGCTGTCATAGTAGGAATAGCTCAGGGACATATACTTGTCAAACAGATCCTGGCGCATATCCGTTTCCATTCGGGTACCCATGATGTGGCCGTAGGAGGTCACATAAAACTGGCACAGGGCCCGCAGGGTATACCAGGCCAGCAGTGCCGGCAGCAGCCACCTGAGAGCCGCCATAATGGCCTCCGCCGACCCGGAAAACAGCCCCTCCGGCAGCCGCCGCAAAATCAGCGGAAAGCTCAAATCCACCACACTAAGCACCACGGCACAGACGGTATCCATAATAAAAAAGCTCTTGTAGGGCTTGTAGTAGGCTACAAACCTCCGAAAAATGGACATTTTTCTTCCTTTCCTTCCCGACATCTCTAATCCTCTCCCAGGCGTTTTACCGCCGCAATGACCCCACGAGGGGTCAGCTCCTCCACCTCCAGGGTTCGCTCCCCATCCAAAATGGCCGTCAGATCGTGGGCATCGGAGTTGGAGAGAAAGCCCCCGGAGAACCGGTGCTTTTCCGTCAGGGCCTGCCGGTCACAGCCCAGGGTCGTCTCATAGACCCGAAAGCCCATGGCCGGGTCGATAAGGCCCATCACCCCCAGAAGGGAATAGCTGGCCCGGTCAATATGGGCCGGGATGGCCAGTCCCTGGTACATCTCCAGAAGCTCCTTCACCTCATAGATTCCAATATCTGCGCCGAAGGCCAAAAGCTGCGGCTCCTCCTCCAGCACCCGGTCATTTTCGTCCATGACATACTGGTGGCCAAAGACCTTGGGCCGGTTTTTCCGCTGGGGCAGCCGGGCATAGACATACCGGCGAAGGGCCTCCGCCTGCTCCAGATCCGGCAGCAGACACAGCACATGAATGTCCTCCCGGGTGGTCAGCTCCATGGCCGGCACCACCAGCACCCCGCACCGAGCCCCCACCGCCACGGCGGCAGGGACGTTTTTTGTGGTGTTGTGGTCAGACAGGGCAATCACCTGCAGCCCCGCCAGGGCCGCCATATGCACCAGATTGTTGGGGGTCATGTCATCGGCCCCGCAGGGGGACAAGCAGGAGTGCATATGCAGATCGTAAAATACCCTCATCCCAGCAGGGCTTTGATCCGCCAGCAAAGCTGATATTCATCCAGGGGACTGCCCAACAGAGTCACGCCCTGCTTTGCCGCCCGCTCCAGCAGTTCGGCATCCGGCGTGACCCCCTCGGAGAGGATGGTGCAGGCCGTGTCACACAGCACCGCCACCGCCGCCACGTTCTGATTGGACATAATCGTCACCCACACGGAATCCGCCGGGCATTTTCCCATAACCCAGCTGAGCAGGTCACCGCAGTAGGCGCTCTCGATCTCCCGTTCCTCCTCCTCCATGTAGAAAACCGTCAGCTCCAGCTGATCGCAAAGCTCCTTCACCGTCATAACAAAGCTCCTTTCTCATTCCAGGGGCCTGCGGTAGGGCGGCGGCACAAACTCGTCCGACTCCTCCTCGTGGCTGCGCCCCTCCCGCATGGCCCGGATAATGTTGAATATACAGTCTCCCTCGTCGGCAAAGCCCTCGGCCACGTCTCTGGAAAAGGCCCGGCAGGAGGGTGCGCCGCAGTTTCCACAGTCAAATTTGGGCAGAGTCTTGTAAAGACGCTCCGCCGCCACCTCGATTTGCAGAGCCTGGGCAATGGTGTCGGCAATCTCCGTATTGATCTCCTCCAGCTCAAAATCCCACCGGGCCCGCACCGCAAGCTCCTCGGGCATGGTCAGCCGTTTCCGTTCCAAATGCTCCGTAAGCCGCCGCATATGCAGCTTGGCGGTAAAGGGATTTTCCACCGTCAGGCAGCCCCCGAAGCATCCCTGGGTACAGAAGGAGGTCTCCACCAGCTCCGCCTCGCTGAGCTTTTCGTCCTCGATCTCGCTGAGGATTCGCTGGACGTTCTCCGCCCCGTCCACTGCCAGAGCCTCCCGCTCCGGGAACATATCGCTCATACCCCCGCTGCGGCCCCAGCTCATGCCCATCTGCCCCGCCCGGACATAGTCGGTTTTTGGCTGTTCCACCGCCTTCATGGGGCCCAAGAGCCGCACATAGATGTCGTTCATGGGCAGCACATAGTCCACCACCGGCTTTTCCAGGCCGATGGGCTGATAGGCCCGGGTGTTTTTGGCAGGGCAGGGGGAGATCAGTCCGATCCCGATTTCCCGGGGCGCAAGCCCGGTTTTCCTGACTGCCTCTGCTCTGGCCGCCACCGCCGTCATTTCAAAGGCACACAGGCTGTCCACCACATTGGGGATCAGCTCCTGATACTCCATGGCCACCAGCCGCACCACCGCCGGACACTCTGCGCTGATCTTCGTGACCTCCGGCTCAAATACCGTTTCCTCCTGCCGCTGCCACAGATCGCTCAGCAGCTCCGCCCCTGCCGCATCCGGCCACACATCGTCAAAGCCCAGCCGAATCAGCCCCTCGTTGACAATGTTCATGTCGTAAAGGTTCTTAAACTGCCCGTAGAAGCTGGTATCCGGGATGGCAATGTTGTATTTGTAGTCCTTCAGCCGATCCAGACTGTCAGACCGGACGGAATA
>CAVJIP010000022.1:19699-31968 GCA_963649625.1 Bacteroidaceae bacterium | reverse complement strand
TGATTGGGTCATATCTATTTACATCACAGAAAAATCCCCAGAGAAATTTACAAAAAGCCTAGGAATATGTAACAGAATGTGATATAATCAACTTGTATGCTTATCTGCGCCGGAGAGGAGGAGGGCCGTTGAAACGGGTCATGGGGCTTGTGCCCTTGGTGCTGCTGATGGCGGCCTTGGCCGGGTGCTCCGGCCTGTCCTATCAGGAGCTGTACACCCTGCCCCGGGCTACGGAGGACTATTACGACCTACAGGAGGTCCTAAACGATGTGCTCTCGGAGGGGCTGAGCTATGCTGCCCCCAGCGCCGGGGCCCGGCAGGAGCCGGTGCAGATGATGGATTTGGACGGGGACGGCCAGGATGAGGCCATTGCCTTTTTCCGTGTCTCCGACTATGGCCAGGTGAAGCTCTATATTTTCTCCAAGTCCGATGGGGTCTACGCACCGGCGGCGGTGATCGATGGAGCGGGGACGGCGGTTTCCGGCGTGGAATATGTGGATTTGGACGGCATGGGAAACCTGGAGCTGGTTGTCACCTATCAGGTCAGCGAGTCCGTGACCCAGGCGGTGCAGGTCACCGGCTACCAGGAGGGGGCGGTCAGCACCCTGCTGAGCGTGGGCTGCGCCAGATATGAGCTGGCGGATCTGGATCAGGACGGCCTGAAGGAGCTGCTCTGTCTGGGGGGCAGCGGCACGGACAGCCCGGCCACTGTGGAATGCTATGACGGGCAGGAGGGGGCTCTGTATCAAATCGGAACGGCCCAGCTGCCCTTTTCCTATGAGAGCCTGGAGGATGTCCGAAGCGGGGCGCTGTCCCGGCAGGTGCAGGGGATTCTGTTCTCTGGCACGTCCACAGAGGGAAATCTTTTGCTGAAGGTTCTGACCATTCGGGATCAGCATCTGGAGGCGATTCCCTGGGAGAGGTCAGACGAAGCCTCTCTCCAGAGCGGGCCGGTGTACCCGGAGGACCGGGACGGAGACGGCCTGCTGGAGCTGCCCCAGGTGAGAACCCTTCCCGCCTATGACCGGAATACCATGGCAGAGCCGGTGGTGGATTGGTACAGGCTGGAGGGTACGGAGGACTGGGTGCGCAGCTACAGCACCTACCAGGACGGGACAGGCCACTGGTATCTGATGCTGCCGGAGGCCTGGAATGAGGCCCTGACCCTTCGCCTGGAGACAATATCCCAGGACGTGAGCACCGTGACCTTCTTCCGCCGGAGGGTGGGCGGTACGCCCCAGGAGATTTTGACCATTTATACCCTTCGGGGGAGTGGGCAGCAGGAATATGCCCAGGAAAACAGCCTGACGATTTTGTATAATGACAGCGAAACGATGTATGCAGTGACCCTGGCCGCAGCGGAGACCTGGGAGGGAACCGTGAATATTTCCCAGGTATCGGAAATGTTTCGGCTTGTGGGCGGCGATTCGGCCCGAACCGGCGGAGCGGCCCAAAACTCATGAAATAGAGGGAACGTGCCATGAAAAAAGTATTGATTCTGGAAGATGAGGTCAGTATTCGGGGCTTTGTGGTCATCAACCTCCGCAGAGCTGGCTATGACGTGATAGAGGCCGGTACCGGGGAGGAGGCGCTGGAGCTGCTTCGGAACAACCCGGACACCGGCGTGGCGATTTTTGATATTAACCTGCCGGGAATGGACGGCTTTGAGGTGTGCCGCACGGTTCGGGCCACCAACAAGTCCATCGGCATTATTATGCTCACCGCCAGAACCCAGGAGATGGATAAGGTCACAGGTTTGATGACCGGGGCGGATGACTATGTGACCAAGCCCTTTTCCCCGGCGGAGCTGCTGGCCCGGGTGGATGCCCTGTACCGGCGCATCGGGGGAGAGGCCGATACTCCCACGGAGGAGATTCGCCAGGGGCCCTTTGTGCTCAACACCCGGAACCGCACCCTGGAGAAGGGGGGCCAGCGGATTAAGCTGACCCAGGTGGAGTACTCCATTGTGAAGCTGTTTATGCAAAATCCCGGCCGGGCTCTGTCCCGGGAGGACATTCTGGCATCGGTGTGGGGCCGGGACTATGACGGAGAGCTGAAAATCGTGGACGTAAACATCCGGCGGCTGCGAATCAAAATTGAGGACGACACCTCCAACCCGGTGTATATCACCACGGTGTGGGGCTATGGCTACAAGTGGGGCATCTAAGACCATGAAAAAAACTTCCGGGATCCGACATCGGTGGCTGGTCAACAACGTCAGCATTATGGCGGCGGTGGTGGTGGTTGCCATTGGGGCGGTGGTGCTGGCCGTCTCAGGCTTTTACTACAACACCATGCGAGGCGGCCTGGAGGCCAAGCTCAAAACCACAACGGATTTTTTTGAGAACTATGTAGCCGCCTCCGACGAGGAGTTTTACAACAGCATTTATCAGTTCACCCAGGACTTTGACGAAAAAAACACCCTGGAGCTGGAATTCCTCAACGGAGACGGAGAGATTCTCAGCTCCTCCTTTGGGCTGGCCGCCGGAACCCGGCCCCAGACCCAGGACGTGCAGGGGGCCATTGCGAACCGGGAAATCACCGTATATACCGGCAGGGATCCTGACACCGGGGAGCGTATTATGGCGGTGTCAGGCCCGGTGACCTACTCCGGCGGCCAGGTGGCGGGGGTGCTGCGGTATGTGACCAGCCTCCGGCTGGTGGACCGGCAGATTCTGATTTTAAGCGGAGCGGCGGTGCTGCTGGCGGTGATTGTGATTCTGCTGATCTGGTTTACCGGGATGTACTTTATCCACTCCATTGTGACCCCGGTAGGGGAGATTACGGAGACCACCAAGCGGATTGCCGCAGGCGGCTACGGAACCCAGATTCAAAAAAAGTTCGCAGAGGGAGACGATGAAATCGGGGAGCTGGCCCGGGCCATCAACAACCTTTCTCTCCAAATCTCCCAGACGGAAAAAATGCAGTCGGAGTTTCTGTCCTCAGTGTCCCATGAGCTGCGGACACCCCTGACGGCCATTTCCGGCTGGGGAGAAACCCTGATCTCCGGGGAGACCATGGACCCGGTGGAGACCCGCCGGGGGATTGTCACCATGCTCAAGGAGACCCGGCGGCTGACCTCTCTGGTGGAGGAGCTGCTGGAGTTTTCCCGAATCCAGGACGGCCGGTTCAAGCTCAACGTGGAGCAGGCGGATTTGCGGGGTGTCTTTGAGGACACCATATTTATGTATGGAAACCGGCTCAAGCAGGACGGAATCCAGCTTGTTTATGAGGAAAGCGACCAGGAGATTCCGGAGGTCAGCTGCGACCCGGAGCGGATGAAGCAGGTGTTTCTGAATATTCTGGACAACGCCGCAAAATACGGCGGCCAGGGAGGAAGGGTGGTCTGCGGAATCTGCCCGGGGGACCATGAGGTGACTGTGACCATTCGGGACTACGGCCCGGGCATCCCGGAGGAGGAGCTGCCCCTGGTGAAAAAGAAGTTCTACAAGGGCTCCTCCAAGGCCCGGGGCAGCGGCATCGGCCTGGCGGTCTGCGAGGAGATTGTGACCATGCACGGCGGCCGGCTGGACATTGCCAACGCCGACGACGGCCAAGGGGGCTGCAAGGTCACCATGCATCTTCCGGCATAGTCCGATTTATGGGACACCTCCTGTGGTAGAATCTACCCCAGGAGGTGAAAAGAAAGGAAATTTCACAGTGGCAAATCAAGAAAAACGCACAAGCATCGGCGGTCAGGCCCTGATTGAGGGGATTCTCATGCGAGGTCCTTTTCGTCAGGCCATTGCCGTGCGGGATCAGAACGGGAAAATCGTGCTGAAAACCGAGGAGCTGCATTTTATCAAGGATCGCTATCCCGTTTTAAGCTGGCCCCTGATTCGGGGGGTGGTGAATTTCGGCGGCTCCATGGTGGCCGGGGTCAAGGCCCTGATGTATTCGGCATCCTTTTACCCGGAAGAGGAGGAGGCCCAACCGGGGAAATTCGAGCAGTGGCTCAGCCGCCATATCAGCTCGGAAAAGCTGGAGTCTCTGGTGATTTATCTGGCGGTGCTTCTGGGCATTTTGTTCTCCGTGGGGCTGTTTATGCTGCTGCCTACCTTTTTGGTGGGACTGGTGCGGCCCATTCATGACAGCTATCTGCTCCGCAATCTCTGCGAGGGCCTGATGAAAATTGTGATTTTCACCGGGTATATGATCGCTATCAGCAGACTCCCGGATATGCGGCGGGTGTTTTCCTACCATGGGGCGGAGCATAAGACCATTAAATGCTACGAGCTGGGGCTGCCTCTGACGGTGGAAAATGTCCGGCCCTGCACCAGATTTCATCCCCGCTGCGGTACCAGTTTCCTGTTTGTGGTGATTATTGTCAGCATTCTGGTGGGCAGCGTAATCCAGGTGGGCAACACCCTGCTGCGGATGCTCTGCCATCTGCTGCTGTTATTCCCGGTGGTGGCCATCAGCTATGAGTTTAACCGGCTGGTGGGACGTCATGACAACGCCCTGACCCGGGCCCTTACTGCGCCGGGAATGTGGTTTCAGAATTTTACCACCAATGAGCCGGACGACAGCATGATTCAGTGTGCCATTGCCGCCATGGAGGAAGTGATTCCGGAGCAGGAAGGGGCGGACGACTGGTAAGCCATGGATGTGAAGTGCAGCTATCATGAACTCTATCAGGCGGCCCGGCAGCTGCTCCGGCAGGTGGACGGTGAAACCGCCGAATTTACGGCCCGCCAGCTGGTGGCTGCGGCCACAGACCGCACCGTGACCCAGCTGGTGGCGGATTTTCCCCTGACCGTATTTCAGCGGGACATTGACAGAACCAACGAGCTGGTACAGCGGCATTTGCAGGGGGAGCCCCTGGCCTATATTCTGGGCCAGTGGGAATTTCACGGGCTGACCCTTACCGTGACCCGGGACGTGCTGATTCCCCGGGACGACACCGAGGCGGTGTGTGAGCTGGCCATCGGCAAGGCCCTCCGGCTGCCCCAGAATCCCAGAGTCCTGGATCTATGCGCCGGCTCCGGCTGTATCGGCCTGGCCATTGCCGCCCGGGTCAAGGATGCCCGGGTGACCTTGGGAGAGATTTCCACGGAGGCCATCCGGGTGGCCAAACGGAACATTCAGGACAATCATCTCACCGGGCGGGTCAGCTGTATGGAGCTGGATGTCCGGGAGGTACCCCCCCGCTTTCTGGGGAAATACGACCTGATCGTCTCCAATCCGCCCTATATCACGGCGGCCCAGATGGAGCGGCTGGATACCTCCGTAAAGGACTATGAGCCACGGCTGGCCCTGTACGGCGGCCTGGACGGCCTGGACTATTATCGGGCCATTACGAAAAACTTTACACCGATTCTAAAGCCCGGCGGATATATTTGCTTTGAGTTTGGCATGGGCCAGGAGGAGTCGGTGTGCCAGATTTTAATGGAACATGGCTATGTGCTGGGAAAGCTGGTTCGGGACAGCGGAGAACGGGCCAGGGCGGTTCTGGCGCAGAAGCCAAACAGGGAGGAATAACCATGGCATCGAAAAAACCGGCATTTGAAGCGGCAGCTCCGGCTGCGGACAAGAAAAAGGCACTGGAAACCGCACTGCAGCAAATAGAAAAGAACTTCGGCAAGGGCACGGTCATGCGCCTGGGGGACAAGGCGGACATGAATGTGGATGTGATTCCCACCGGGTCCCTGACCCTGGATCTGGCCCTGGGAGTGGGCGGCCTGCCCAAGGGCCGCATTGTGGAGATCTATGGGCCGGAGTCCTCCGGCAAGACCACCCTGGCCCTTCATGTGCTGGCCGAGACCCAGAAGCAGGGGGGCGAGGTGGCCTTTGTGGACGCAGAGCACGCCCTGGACCCGGAGTATGCCGCCGCCCTGGGGGTGGACATTGACAACCTTCTGATCTCTCAGCCGGACTACGGAGAGCAGGCCCTGGAGATTACCGACGCCCTGGTGCGCTCCGGGGCGGTGTCCGCCGTGGTGGTGGACTCTGTGGCGGCGTTGACCCCCCGGGCGGAAATCGAAGGAGAGATGGGAGATGCCGCAGTGGGTTTGCAGGCCCGGCTCATGTCCCAGGCTCTGCGAAAGCTGGCAGGCTCCATTGCCAAAACCGGCTGCATGGTAATTTTTATCAACCAGATTCGGGACAAAATCGGTGTGATCTATGGCTCCTCCGAGACGACCACCGGCGGACGCGCCCTGAAATTCTTCGCCTCAGTGCGCCTGGACATTCGGCGGACAGAGGGGTTGAAGGTAGGGGGCGAGCTGGTGGGCAACCATACCCGGGTGAAGGTGGTCAAGAACAAGGTGGCGCCCCCCTTCCGGGAGGCGGAGTTCGACATTATGTACGGAGAGGGCATTTCCCACACCGGCGAGCTCATCGACCTGGGGGTTCGGTATGACCTGGTGCAGAAAAGCGGCAGCTGGTTCTCCATTGGAGAGGAGCGCATCGGTCAGGGCCGGGACAATGCCAAGGCCTATCTTCGGGACAACCCGGAGGCGGCGGCGGCCCTGGAGGCGGCCATCCGGGCCGCAGTGGCCAAACAGCAGGAGCAGAAGCGGGCCCAGCAACGGGCAACGGTTCCCATAGGGCCTGCCGCGGCGGCCACAAGAGCCATGAATATCTCCGCCGATGATTTCGATGACGATATAGAGGTATGATTCTGGAAAGGCTCACCGCAGTGGGAACCGATGGCAGCCGGGTGAAGCTGTGGTTTGACGACGGAACCAGCATGAAGGTGGCGGCCCGCCTGGTGACGGAGCAGGGGCTGTATCAGGGTATGGCCCTGAGCCAGGAGGAGCTGGGACGGCTGCTGGACTCCGCTCAGCGGGCTTCTGCCAAGGATCGGGCCGTGCGGATTGTGTCCGCCACCAGCGTTTCGGAGAAGGAGCTGCGCCGCCGGCTGATTCAGCGGGGAGAGCGACCCGAGGATGCGGGAGAAGCGGTGGAATGGCTTCGGGAGCTGGGGGCCGTGGACGATGCCGCCATGGCCCGGCGGGTGGTGCAGAGGTGTGCCGCCAAGGGCTACGGCCCCGGCAGAGTGCGCCAGGAGCTGTACCAAAAGGGAATCCCCAAGGAATACTGGCAGGTGGCCCTGGAGGGGCTGCCGGAGATGTCGGATGCCATAGACCGGTTCCTAAGCCAGCGGTTTCACGGGCAGGCCCCGGAGCGGAAGGAGCTCCAGCGAGCCATCCAGGCCCTACAGCGGCGTGGCCACGGCTGGGAGGAGATTCGGTGCGGCCTAAGACGGTATGAGGAAATGCTGGAGGAGGGCCAGGATAAAATGGAGCCATTTTATTCCGGCCTGGGATAAAACATAGAAACAATGGAGGTCTCCGTATGGGGAAGAAAGTCGCAATGGTATCCCTGGGCTGTGCGAAAAACCAGGTGGATGCCGAGCAGATGCTGTGCCTGCTTCACGAGGCGGGCTATGAGATTACCACAGAGGTGGAGTACAGCGATGTGACCATCGTCAACACCTGTGGCTTTATTGAAAGCGCCAAAAGGGAGGCAATTCAGGAGATTCTGGAGCTGGGACTGCTGAAGCAGGAGGGCAAGATCGGCAAGATCTTGGTGTCCGGCTGTCTCAGCCAGCGGTATCAGGATCAGCTGATGGAGGAGCTGCCGGAGGTGGACGGAATCCTGGGCTGCGGCAGCTACACGGACATTGTCTCTGCGGTGGACGATGTGTTGGGAGGAGACCGGCCCCGGCGGTTTGAGGACATCAACGGAGAACTGGAGGAGGTGGGCCGGGTGCTTACCACCCCGGACTACTACGCCTATCTGAAAATTGCCGAGGGCTGTGACAACCACTGCGCCTTCTGTGTGATTCCCTCCCTGCGGGGGAAATATCGGAGCCGCCGGTTTGAGGAGCTGGTGGAGGAGGCAGGGCTCCTGGCGGAGCAGGGGGTGAAGGAGCTGATTGTAATTGCCCAGGACACCTCCCGGTACGGCATTGACCTTTACGGCAAGCGCCGCCTTTCGGAGCTTCTGCGGGAGCTGTGCAAAATCCAGGGCCTCCACTGGATTCGGGTTCACTATCTGTACCCGGATGAAATGGACGAGGAGCTGATTGATACCATCGCCCAGGAGGAGAAAATCTGCTCCTATCTGGACATTCCCATCCAGCACTGCAACGACGATATTCTCCGGCACATGAACCGCCGGGGCAACAAGGAATATCTCCGGTGGCTGCTGCCCCATCTTCGTCAGAGGATTCCCGGTCTGGTGCTGCGAACCAGCCTGATTACCGGCCTGCCCGGAGAGGGGGAGGAGGAGTTCCGGGAGCTGTGCGAGTTTTTGAAGGAGCAGCGGATGGAACGAGTGGGCTGCTTTGCCTTCTCCCCGGAGGAGGGAACCCCGGCGGCCAAAATGGACTATCCTCCCCATGAGGTGGCGGAGCGCCGGGCGGAGCTGATTTCCCAGATGCAGGGCCAAATCATGGACGACTACAACCAGTCCAAGGTGGGCACCACCGTGGAGGTGCTAGTGGAGGGCTATGACCGGCTGGCGGAGTGTCAGTTCGGACGAACCTACGCAGATTCCCCGGAGATTGACGGCATGGTGTTCTTCCATGGGGAAAAGCGGTACCGGCCCGGAGAGTTTGTTTTCGTGACCATTGAGGAGACCATGGATGGGGATCTGATTGGCACTGCGGTGGAGGAGACGCTATGACCACAGCCAGTAAAATCACCCTGCTCCGGGTGCTGATGATTCCGGTATTTATGGTACTTTTGCTGATGGGCGATTCCATCCCGGCCCTGATTGTGTTTATTGTGGCCTCCTGTACGGATTTTGTGGACGGGTACATTGCACGGCACTACAATCAGGTGAGCAATTTCGGAAAGTTCCTGGATCCTCTGGCGGATAAGCTGCTGGTGATCTCCTGTATGGTGATTTTTGTCCAGTGGGGCAGAATGCCCGCCTGGGCCGTGATGATTGTGCTGACCCGGGAATTTGCGGTGACAGGGCTTCGGCTGGTGGCCGTGGAGAGCGGCCGGGTCATTGCGGCGGCCTGGCTGGGGAAAATCAAAACCGCCTGCACCATGGTGGGACTGTGCGTGATGCTGCTGTTTACCACCTCATCGGTGCTGGACTGGGCTGTGACCCTGGTGATTGTGCTGACCACCCTGGTTTCCGGCATTGAGTACTTTGTGAAAAACTGGGATGTCCTGGATATGAAGAAATAATATTGACAGGCTTTTCAAGTTGTGTTAATATGGAGACGAGAAGGCTGCGCCCTCCGGGGAGGGCCTGAAATGAATATCGCATAGAGCGGGAAGAGTAGTGGAAGGGTTTTCCCTCAGAGAGCCGCAGTCACCGGCTGAGAGCTGCGGCGGGAAGGCATCCGTGAAGTGCGCCCGGGAGCGAGGGGAGACCCCGTGAGGCTGCGTTAAGGCCAAAGTGATAAATCAGAGTGGAACCGCGGAGTAAATATGCCCCGCCTCTTGAGCATTCAGGGGGCGGGGATTTTTCCTTTGCATGGGAGGCAGCGATGATATTTCAGCGACTTAATGAAACCCTTTCCGCCTATCAAGCCCGGGATCCGGCGGCCCGATCCAAGCTGGAGATATTTCTCCTGTATCCGGGGGTTCACGCCCTCATGAACCATCGGATCGCCCACTGGCTTTACCGCCGCAATCTGCGGTTTTTGGCCCGCTTGGTGAGCCAGCTAAGCCGACATTTTACCGGTATTGAAATCCATCCCGGTGCCACCATCGGACGGCGGTTTGTGATTGATCATGGGATGGGCATCGTCATCGGCGAGACGGCGGAGGTGGGGGATGACGTGCTTCTATACCACGGCGTGACCCTGGGCGGCACGGGCAAGGATCAGGGCAAGCGGCACCCCACCATTGGAAATAATGTGCTCATCGGCTGTGGGGCCAAGGTGCTGGGGCCCTTTACGGTGGGCAGCAACAGCCGAATCGCCTCCAATTCCGTGGTGCTCTCGGAGGTGCCCGATGATGCTACGGCGGTGGGCGTTCCTGCCCGAATTGTCCGCATTGCCGGACAGAAGGTAAACTTCGCCGGAGACGTGGATCAGATCCATGTAACGGATCCGGTGCAAAAGACCCTGGACAGCCTGCTCAGCCGAATCGAGCATTTGGAGGGGCAGCTGGATGAGCAATACTCCAAAAACCTGGATAACAACTATGGATTTGATGCCCCGGAGCCTCCGGCCCGGGAGAAGGAAAAGGAGAGTTGACCATGCAAATCTACAATTCCCTCAGCAGAACCAAGGAGGAATTTGTCCCCAACGAGCCGGGAAGGGTGAAAATGTACACCTGCGGCCCTACGGTCTATCATTTTGCCCATATCGGTAACCTTCGGAGCTATATCATGGAGGATGTGCTGGAGAAGTATCTCCGATATGTTGGCTATGACGTAAAGCGGGTCATGAATATCACCGATGTGGGCCATCTCTCCTCCGATGCGGACACCGGTGAGGATAAAATGCTCAAGGGGGCCAAACGGGAGCATAAAACCGTCATGGAGATTGCCGGGTTTTACACCGATGCGTTCTTTGCCGACTGCAAGGCCCTGAACATTAAGACCCCGGATGTGGTGGAGCCTGCCACCCACTGCATCCCGGAGTTTATCACCATGATTCAGGGGCTGCTGGACAAGGGATATGCCTATGTGGCCGGGGGCAATGTCTATTTTGATACCTCCAAGCTGGAGAAGTACTATGTGTTTGGAGAGCACGACCAGGAGGATTTGGAAGTCGGTGTCCGGGAGGGCGTAGAGGCCGATGTGAATAAGAAAAATAAAACGGACTTTGTCCTGTGGTTTACCAAGTCCAAATTCGAGGATCAGGAGCTGAAATGGGAAAGCCCCTGGGGTCTGGGGTATCCCGGCTGGCACATTGAGTGCTCCGCCATCAGCCTAAAGCACCTGGGGGAATATATGGACATTCACTGCGGGGGCATTGACAACGCCTTCCCCCATCACACCAATGAGATCGCCCAGTCCGAGAGTTATCTGGGCCATAAATGGTGCAGCTACTGGTTCCATGTCCACCACCTGAACACCGACCAGGGAAAAATGAGCAAGTCCAAGGGGGAGTTTTTGACGGTTTCCCTGCTCAAGGAAAAGGGCTATGACCCGCTGGCCTACCGGCTGTTCTGCCTCCAATCCCACTATCGCCGGGGACTGCTGTTCTCCTGGGAGAACCTGGACAACGCCCGGACGGCCTACGAAAAGCTGGTGAGCCGGGTGGGGGCCCTCCAGGCCGGTGAGGCCGATGCCGCAGACAGCAAGGCGGTGGAGGCCCTGCGGCAGAGTTTCCGGGATGCCCTGGACAACGACCTGAATACTTCCCTGGCGGTTACGGCTCTGTATGACGTGCTCAAGGCCAGGGTCGCAGACGGGACAAAGTATGCTCTGCTGGGGGAGCTTGACCAGGTGCTGGGCCTGGGGCTTCTGGAGGCGGCGGCCCGAAAGCGGCAGACGGAGGCTGCGCCCCAGGAGGGAGATGAGGAGATCAACGCTCTGGTGGAGGCCCGGAGGCTGGCCAAGCAGGCCAAGAATTTTGCGGAGGCCGACTGTATCCGGGATCAGCTCAAGGCCATGGGGATTGTGCTGGTGGACTCCAAGGAGGGGACCACATGGCACCGCTGACCCGCCTGGGAGAGCCTTTGACAATGGGCCAGGTAACGCTGAAAAACCGTATTTGCATTCCGCCCATGGTACTCTACGGCCCGAAGGGGCCGGAGGCTACCGGGGTTCATGTGGCCCACTATCGGGCCTTGGCCCAGGGAGGCCCGGGGCTGATCATCCAGGAGGCCACCTGCGTCAGCCCGGAGGGGCGGCTTTCTCCGGGACAGCTGGGGATATGGTCGGATGACCAGATTCCCGGTCTGCGGGCCATTGTGGAGGCGGTGCATCAGGCGGGCTGCCCGATGTTTGTGCAGCTCCATCATGCGGGGCTGGTCAGCGTAGGAGAAGGGCACCTTTGCCCCAGCCCCTACACCCTGCATCTGGCCCAGGGGGAGCGGACAGGGACGGAGATGACCCGGGAGGAGATTCACCGGGTTCGGGAGGACTTTATTGCGGCGGCAGGGCGTTGCCGGCAGGCGGGCTATGATGGGGTGGAGCTTCACGGCTGCCATGGGTATCTGCTGTGTCAGTTCCTGAACCCACGGGTAAACCGCCGGGAGGATGAATACGGAGAGCCCACCCGGTTGCTTCGGGAGATCATGGAGGGGATTGGCAGCCTGGGGGCAAAGGACTTTGTGCTGGGCGTTCGGCTGGGAGCCTTTGAGCCGGATTTGGCGGCGGGAATCGCCCACGCCAAGGCCCTGGAG
>CAVJIP010000022.1:17403-19689 GCA_963649625.1 Bacteroidaceae bacterium | reverse complement strand
GCCCTGGAGGCCGCCGGGGCGGAATTTCTGGACATTTCCTACGGCTTTTCCGGGGAAATGGAAACGGAGGCACCCGGCGACCCGGCCTTGAAGGATGTGATTCGAGGCGCCGGGGAGATTCGCCGGCAGGTGTCTGTCCCGGTATTTGCGGTGAACGGAATCCGCACCCCCGCCCAGGCGGAATATGTTCTGGAGAAAACAGGGGTGGACATGGTGGACATTGGCCGCAGCGCCCTGGTGGATCCCGATTGGCCCCGAAAGGCCCTGACCGGCCAGCAGCCGGGGAAATGCCTGGGATGTCAGGTCTGCCAGTGGCGGTTAGATGCCTCCCGCTGTCCCGGACGGCGGGCCATGGAACAATAAAGAAAGCACCCATGGCATTGCAGCAAGGCCGTGGGTGATTTCCTTCAAAGGGTCAGCCCAGATCCTCCCCCCGCAGGTACTTGCCCATGGGCTTGTATAGCAGGGCGAAGATCAGCAGGGTGATCAGAATATTGGGGAGCATATAGGCCAGGTTGTACAGCAGAGAATAAATCCAGGGAGAGGTCATGGTCATACCGAAATATTCCTCAGGCATATACTCGGCCCAAACCGTGGCCCCCACCACAAAATGTACCAGAAAACGGGCAAGGCCGCCTATGAGTGTGCCCCAGAAAGCTCCCAGCTTCTTCCCCTTCATCAGACCGGCCAGGCCCAGCACCGTAAAGGCCAGCAGGTAGTCGCCTATCATGGATTGCCAGCTGATGGCGAAGCCGCCGTCAAACATAAATTGCAGCACGCCGAAGGCAAAGCCGGCAAGCAGACCGCTGCCCAGGCCCCAGCGGACGGAGAACAGCACAATGGGTACCATGGCCAGCACCACGGAGCCACCCCAGGGCATTTCCCACAGCTTAAAATAGCTCAACACCAGGGCGATGGCCACCATAATGGCCCCCTCACAGAGGCCCCGGACAGGGGTACGTTTTTTCATAGAGATTCCTCCTTACAGAATAAAAGGCTGCATTGCAAACACGGAGCAATGCAGCGAGCAAGTGGGAATCGTGTCTTTTCCTCCGCCGGTATGATCCGTATCAGGTTCACGGGTCCGCATGCCATTTCACGCAATCTCAGCCGGAGGGTCCGGCACCCCGAAGACGTATTTACTTTGCAGCTTTCCCTCATTGTAGCCGGAAACAGGAGGGATGTCAAGCAGTAGGTGTGCCAAGTTTTTTCAGCACCGTCTCGAAATATTCAGGCAGTTCGCTGGTGACAGTCACAGGCTCCCCGGTGCGGGGATGGAGAAAGCATAGGGTTCTGGCGTGGAGGCACTGGCTGTTTAGCCCCAGCTCCCGGCCCCGGCCATAGACACAGTCTCCCACAATGGGATGATTCTTCCAGGCCAAATGGACACGAATCTGGTGGGTGCGCCCGGTTTCCAGCCGAAGCTCCAGATGGGTGTAGCCGGGATAGCGGGCCAGTACCTGAAAATGGGTCACTGCCCTGCGGCTGTTTTTCTCCGTGACAGTCATTTTTTTTCGATCTGCCGGGTGGCGGCCAATGGGTGCGTCAATGGTGCCCCTGTCCTCCCGGATGTTGCCCACCACAATGGCCTCATAGACCCGGGAGAGGGTGTGATCCTTCAGCTGGGCGGCCAGAGCCTGATGGGCAAAGTCGTTTTTCGCCACAATCAACAGGCCGCTGGTGTCCATGTCGATTCGATGGACAATGCCGGGGCGCAGCACCCCATTGATGCCGGAAAGGCTGTCCCGGCAGTGATACATCAGGCCGTTGACCAGGGTTCCCTCCCAGTGGCCCGGGGCTGGATGCACCACCAGGCCCTTGGGCTTGTTGAGAACGATCACGTCCCTATCCTCATAGCGGATATCCAGAGGAATATCCTGGGGGAGAAGCTCCAGAGGCTCCGGCTCCGGGGGCGTTACCTCGATCAGGTCGCCCGGGTGGGTCTTGTAGTTTTTCCGAACCGGCCTGCCGTTTACGGTGACGGCACCGGCCTCCATGAGCTTTTGCAGGGCGGAGCGGGTAAGGCCCAGCTGGGCCTCTGCCAAAAACGCATCCAGCCGGAGGCCGGCCTCCTCACAGAGAATCGTCATGATGGGTCTCCTGAGAGGAATTGGCCTTCCACCTGTCATGGAGAAAGCCGTAATAAATGCAGAATAAAATGCCGCCTACCACCACAAAAATGTCCGCCACATTAAACACCGCAAAGTGCATAAACAGCACCTCGAACATATCCACCACATAGCCGAACAGGGCCCGGTCAATCAGGTTCCCCAAGGCCCCAGCCAC
>CAVJIP010000022.1:11194-17393 GCA_963649625.1 Bacteroidaceae bacterium | reverse complement strand
AGCCACAATCAGCACCAGGGTCCAGCGGCCCATGGGATGGGTGATTTTCCTGGCGTAGAGCACCCACAGGGCAAAGACCACAAAGACGGTGGTCAGAATCACAAAAAACCATCTGGCCCCGGAGAGCATGGAAAAGGCGGCCCCGGTGTTGTGAATATGGGTCAGCCCCAGCACGTGGGGTAGAAAATCCACCTGGCCGCCCAGGGGAATGCCTGTGCGAACCAGATATTTTACCAGCTGATCCAAGGCGACCAGCAGCAGGATGACAATGGCTTCCATCACGATTCGTCCCTCCCGGTTTGGATGTTTCCGTCCAGCCGGACGGAAATTTCGTAGAATAGATCATTTTGGGAATAAGTGACCCGGGTCTGGGCCGCTTGGGTGGCGTCCAGGTCTTGTAGCATGGACCAGATGGCCTCCTCCTGGAACAGGGCGGTGAGGGCCCGGTCATAGGCGGCCTGATTGGAAAACCGCACGGAGAACCATTTCTCCCCGGCCTGCGCCTGTTGGCCCAGGGCCGATGCAAAGGCATCCGGATCCCAGGTGTCAAATTGCAGCCCGGAGCGGATAAAGTAATTATTCTCGGTGGCGGTGCAGACCGGCATGGGCAGGTCGCAGACCAGGGTGTGATCCCGGTAGATCTCCTGGTCGGTAATCAGACAGTAGGTATATTCCAGGCTGTCCCCGGGCAGGTCGTCCGGCCCCACCGGGTCGCCCCAGGTCACATCCATCTGATACCACTGGCCGTCGCACTGCACCATATTCCACCCATGGCTTTCCCCGGAGGCACCCTCTCCCAGGGCCAGAGTGCAGGGGATGCCCAGCTGGCTCATGAGATATTGAAAGCTCCTGGCATATCCGGCACAGGTGGCCTGGCCCCGGCCCATGACGCTGACAACGCTCTGATCCGTCTCGGAGCGCACATAGTCCGTTTGCTCGATGATATAGCGGTACACCCCCAAAATCCGCTCATAGTCGTTTTGGGCGGCGGCCACGGCGGGGGAGGAAAGGCAGGCGGCGGTATACTGCTGCACCTGCTGATGGGCAGCTTGCAGGGCCTCCAAGGGCATGGTATAGGAGAAGGTACACTCGGTGCGGATGCTGTGGCCCGCCAGGGTGGTGGTGACCAGGGAGGCCTCTCCGTCAAACCAGAAGTATTCCGGATGGTCAATGCGCAGGGCGGTGAGGATCAGGGGAACCTCATCGGTGTCTGTATCCAGGGCCAAAGGGGTCTCCCGGTGGCAGGCAATGGCCTGACTCATAAGGTCATAGGCCTCCTGGGCGTGGGGGCTGAGATGCTGGCGGCCCCAGAGAATGGCCGGGGCGGCATCGGTGTACAGGGGCGCCTGAAACTCCTCCGGGCCGGCAGAGGCCTCCACCCGGTCAGGAGCGGGGCCGCATCCGGCCAGCAGGGCCAATATGAGAATCAGACAAGGCAGAAGCCGTTGTGTCATGAAGGACCCTCCGTGGAAAAGGGAGAGGCCCGCCCTGCGAGCCTCTGCCGATTATTGGCGTCGTTTGCTTTTGGTGCGGTGGTCGGAGTATTGCTTAATGGAGGAGATCTTGCTGTCCGAATCCGCCATAAACTGCTTGAGCATATCGTCAAAGGTCTGGGGCTCCTTGGGGCCGCTGCTTCTAGGGCTGCCGCTTCGGGGGCTGCTGCTCCGGCGGCTGTCATAGCCGTTTCGCCGCTGGCCGTTTCCCCGATCTCCCCGGTCTGTGCCCCGGTCAGAACGCTCTTGGCGAGGCTGGCGGGGAGGAGGCTCCGTGGTTTTTTTAATGGACAGATTGATTTTCCCGGCAGGGTCAATGGCAATGACCTTGACCTTGACCTCCTGGCCGATGCTGAGGTGCTGGCTAATGTCGCTGACGTATGCGTGTGCGACCTCCGAAATATGTACCATGCCGGTTTTCCCGCCGGGCAGGGACACGAATGCGCCAAATTTTGTAATTCCGGTGACTTTTCCTTCCAAAATTGCTCCTACTGCAAGCTCCATACTAAGGCTTTATCCTCCTTTATTTTTGAGACAGCCTGACTGTCTCCACCGCACCATTATCCTCCGTCCAGAAACACAATATCTCCGGGAGCCACAAGTCCCTGGCGAAGGGCCCACTGGCGAACCTCCTCGTCCGACCGGTGCATCGCCTGCCGAAGCTCCTGAAGCTCCGCCTCCAAAGCGTCATACTGAATTTGGAGGGCCGAGCTCTGGGCAGAGGCTGCGATAAGCCCCGCTGCGGCCCGGCTCATGCCGAAGGCAAGATATAGCCCCAGCAGGGCTGCCGACGTCCGTCTCATCAGGCCCCTCAAGGCCGCTTCTCCCGGGAAGGGCTTCTGCCTGGAGAAAATGGTATCGCTTTTATTGTAACCGATTTTCCCAGAGAAGAAAAGAGTTTTTTTGCGTGTTTTCGCAAAAAGCACCCACTTTTTTTCAATGGCCGGAGGATTTTCCGCCCCAGCCGGCCAAGACCCCGGAGTCCTCGGCGAAAAAGCCCCAGAAGCGGGGTACTGAGGGTGAGAAAATATAGGGTGGCCCCCAGGAATAGGCCCAGGCAGAGATACAGTCGCAGGCCGTAGGCGGATAGAGAAAGCAGCCACACCGACAGGAAAAAGAGCAGCCCAAAGAGAAGATCTGCCGGCACCGTCAGGCCCGGATGCTCCCGGCGAAGGGCCCGCCCCAGGTCGTAGCACAGGCCCAGAGCCAGCCCCAGGCCCCAGAAAGCCGCAAAGTCCAGAGCCTGCCGGCTTACCTCCACCGTCATCGAAACAGCCGGGAGAGAAAGCTCCCCTGGGTGTGGAGGCTTTCCTCATAGACCATGCTGTCGATCTCCCCGGTGAGCCGCACCTCCCCGGAGCCCAGGTTCAGCTGCTCCACATGAAGCTCCCGGCCCCGAAGAACCAGGGTGCCCCGGCTGGTCTCCAGAACGGCCGCCGTTTCATCGAAGCTCTCCACATCGGATATCCCGGTGACGCTGAGCTGGTTTCGGCCCTCCAGGGTAAGCCGGTGACCGGTGGAAAGCGTGGACAGTTCCTTTTCTGCCATGTATATCCCTCCCTGCTTGTCTCATAGGATTATATTCCGGGGCGGAGACGGATATGCAGAAAAATTTCCCCGGAGAAATTGACAAATCCCTGAATTTGCACTACAATGGGGGTAACGCAAGGATGAAAAAGCAGTACCGGGGGATCCCTCCGCCAAAGAGAGCGGGCCATTGGCTGAAAGCCTGCGCAGAGGGGCTCGGGAAGGACATTTTCGGAGCGGGCGTATAAGGCACAGGCCGAAGTCGCAGGGCGGTTCCACCAGACGGAACAAAAAGGGCGGTTCGCCGCCGAAATTGGGTGGCACCACGAAGCAGCCTTGCTCTCGTCCCAAGAAGGGGCGGGAGCTTTTTAGACGCATCAGGAAAGGATTTTGGATATGGATAAGATCAAACCACGCACCCTCTCCGGGTTTATGGAGCTGCTGCCCCAGAAGCAGATGCAGATGGAGCGGTTTATGCAGGTCCTCCGGGAGACCTACAGCCTCTATGGCTTTGCTCCACTGGATACGCCGATTATTGAGGATGCCCAGATCCTTCTAGCCAAGGGGGGCGGGGAAACGGAAAAACAGATTTACCGGTTTCAGAAGGGGGACAGCGACCTGGCCCTGCGGTTTGATTTGACGGTGCCCCTGGCCAAGTATGTGGCCCTCCACTATGGGGATTTGAGCTTTCCCTTCCGGCGGTTCCAAATCGGCAAGGTCTATCGGGGGGAGCGGGCTCAGCGGGGTCGGTTCCGGGAGTTCTACCAGGCCGACATTGACATTATCGGAGACGGCAAGCTGGACATTATGAATGAGGCGGAGATTCCCGCCATCATCTATAAGACCTTCTCCCGGCTGGGACTAAAGCGATTCCAGATTCGGGTGAACAACCGAAAGGTTCTCAACGGCTTCTACGCTATGCTGGGCCTTCAGGACAGAGCCGGAGAGGTCATGCGCACGGTGGACAAGCTGGACAAGATCGGCCCGGACAAGGTAAAGGCCCTTCTCGTGGAGGATGTGAAGGTCTCGGAGGAGGCCGCCCGGGAGATTCTCCGGTTTATCGCCATTGACGGCAGCAATGAGGAGGTTCTGGCGGCCCTGAAGGGCTATGAGGGCCGCAATGAGATGTTCGACCAGGGCTATTGTGAGCTGTGTACCGTGGCCCGGTATCTGGGGGCCTTTGGCGTGCCCCAGGAGAGCTTCCGGGTAGACCTTACCATTGCCCGGGGCCTGGACTACTACACCGGCACCGTTTATGAGACCACCATGCTGGATCACCCGGAGATCGGCTCTGTCTGCTCCGGGGGCCGGTATGACAATCTGGCGGAGTATTATACCGACAAGCCCCTGCCCGGGGTGGGCATTGCCATCGGCGTTACCCGGCTGTTCTATGTGCTGGAGGAGCAGGGAATGCTGAACGACCGGCTGGTTACTGCTCCTGCCGATGCTCTGGTGCTGCCTATGACCGAGGACATGGCCCCGGCCATCACCGCCGCCACGGCCCTGCGGGAGGCCGGTATCCGCACCCAGCTTTACAGCGAGAAAAAGAAGGTTAAGGCGAAGATGTCCTACTGCTCCAAGCTGGGGATTCCCTTTGCCGTGCTGCTGGGGGAGGACGAGATCGCCCAGGGCAAGCTGTCCGTGAAAAACTTTGCCACCGGGGAGCAGGTGACGGTTTCCCTGGAGGAAGCCATTGGGCTGATCTCCCGGGAGCTGGAGGCCCGTGCCGGGGGAACCGTAATTGTAGAATAACATTGCAGGAGGAATCGTATGTTTCAGTCCAGAACCCATACCTGCGGCCAGCTGCGGCTGGCTGACGCAGGAAAAACCGTCACCCTGACCGGGTGGATGGAAAACGTCCGGGAGGTAGGCACGAATTTTGCCTTTGTGGTGCTCCGGGACTTCTATGGCACCACCCAGGTGGTGATCGAGTCCCAGGAGATGATGGCCCTGATTAAGCCCCTGAACAAGGAGTCTACCATTTCCGTCACCGGCCTGGTGCGGGAGCGGGAAAGCAAAAACAAAAAGCTCCCCACCGGGGAGATCGAGGTAGTGCCCACCCAAATCAAGGTGCTGGGCCGCTGCCGCTACAATGAGCTGCCCTTTGAAATCAATCGCAGCCGGGAGGCCGATGAGACCCAGCGGCTGAAATACCGCTATCTTGACCTGCGGAATCCTGCCGTCAAGCAGAACATTATTCTGCGCTGCAACGTGGTGGCCGCCCTGCGCCAGGCCATGACGGAGCACGGCTTTTTGGAAATCACCACTCCCATTCTCACCGCCTCCTCCCCGGAGGGGGCAAGAGACTATCTGGTGCCTGCCAGAAAGCATCCGGGGAAGTTCTATGCCCTGCCCCAGGCACCCCAGCAGTTTAAGCAGCTGCTGATGGCGGCGGGCTTTGACCGGTATTTCCAGATCGCCCCCTGCTTCCGGGACGAGGACGCCCGGGGAGACCGTTCTCCCGGCGAGTTCTACCAGCTGGACATGGAGATGGCCTTTGCCAGCCAGGAGGACGTATTTGCCGTGCTGGAGGAGGTGCTGCCTCCCATTTTTGCAAAATATGGCACCTACCATGTGGCCTCCACGGCACCCTTCCGGCGGATTCCCTATCGCCAGGCCATGGAGGAATACGGCTCCGACAAGCCCGACCTGCGAATTGATTTAAAGGTGCAGGACGTGACGGAGCTGCTCTCCGGCATCGACTTTGCGCCCTTCCAGGGAGGCGTAGCAAAGGCTGTGCCCGTCTCCGGCTGTACCCTGGCCCGGAAGGCCATAGATAAGCTCTGCGCCGAGGTGGAGGTGCAGGCCGGTCAGAAGCCCTACTGGTTCAAAGTGGACGAGAAGGGAGCCATTGCAGGCGGCATTGCCAAGTTTATTAATGCTGACCCTGCTGTGGGGGAAAAACTTACAGAGACCTTGAAGCTCCAGCCGGGCACGCTGGTATTCCTGTCCGCCGGAAAGCTGGGAGAGGCCCAGAAAACCGCCGGTGTGATGCGGAAAATGCTGGGTGCGGCCTGTGAGGGCCACATGGACAAGGAACGCTATGAATTCTGCTGGATTGTGGACTTCCCCATGTATGAGATTGGGGAGGAATCCGGGGAGCTGGAGTTCTGCCATAACCCCTTCTCCATGCCCTCCGGGGGACTGGAGACCCTTCTCAAAGCGGAGCGGGGGGAGAT
>CAVJIP010000022.1:0-11077 GCA_963649625.1 Bacteroidaceae bacterium | reverse complement strand
CCAGTATGACCTGGTGTGCAACGGCGTGGAGCTGTCCTCCGGGGCCGTGCGGAACCATGACCCGGAGATTATGGTCAAGGCCTTTGAAATGGTGCGCCTGGGGGAGGAGGACGTAAAGGCCCGGTTCCCGGCTATGTACAACGCCTTCTGCTATGGTGCGCCCCCTCATGCGGGTATTGCCCCCGGCATAGACCGAATGGTCATGCTGCTTTCCGGGGAGGAATCCATCCGCGAGGTCATCGCCTTCCCCATGAACAAAAACGCCCAGGACATTATGATGGGTGCGCCCTCCAGGGTAGAGCAGTCTCAGCTGGACGAGCTGGGGATTGCCATTGTCCGGCAGGAATAAAGAAAAAGAACCGGCGGGAAGGCGTAGCTTTCCCGCCGGTGTGGTTTTTACGAATTACTTCAACTGGTCAACGGCTTTTCGCAGGCCGGAAACAAAGCCGGCAATGTCTGTCTGGGTGGTGTCAAAGCCCAGGCTCACCCGGATGGAGCCGTCAATCAAAGCGGGAGGAACCTCCATGGCCTCCAGCACATGGCTCCGATGTCCCCGGGAGCAGGCGGAGCCTGCGGAGACGTAAATGTCCTGAGCCTCCAGTGCGCCGATCAGACCCTGGCTGCGCAGGCCGGGAACCGCCATGCAAAGGATGTGGGGGGCGCTGTGTGCGCCAATCAAAACCGCCTCGGGCACCTGGGCCTGGAGCTGTGCGATACAGTGATCCCGGAGGGCGGCCATGTCCCGGAGGCGGGGGCGAAGAAGCCGGGTGTGGGCGGCACAGGCCGCCCCGAAGCCCACAATGCCGGGGACGTTTTCCGTGCCGGAGCGCATATTCTTCTCCTGGCCCCCGCCGTAGATCAGGGGCGGCAGATGAAGGGATTTGTCCATATAAACGGCACCGCAGCCCTTGGGGCCGCCGATTTTATGGGCGCTGACGGTAATCAGGTCGGCCCCCAGGGAGGAGGCCCGGAAGGGCACCTTCAAAAAGCCCTGTACCCCGTCGGTGTGGAAAACGGCCTGAGACCTTTGATGCACCAGCCGGGCCATGGGGGCAATGTGGTTGACTGCGCCGGTTTCGTTGTTGACCATCATGACGGACACCAGAATGGTGTCCTGTCTCAGGGCGGCGGCAAGGGCCTCCTGGGAGACACTGCCGTCAGGCCGGGGCCTTAGGTAGGTCACAGAAAAGCCCTGCTCCTCCAATGCGGCCATGGGACGGAGCACCCCGTGGTGCTCCACCTGGGTGGTGATGATGTGCCTTCCCCGCCTTCCCAGCCGATGGGCCACGGAAAAAACGGCGAAGTTGTCTCCCTCCGTTCCACCGGAGGTGAAAAAGACCCGATCCGACTCGCAACCCAAAGCATCGGCAACCTGCTGGCGGGCGGCTTTGACGGCCAGCTCCGCCTGTAGGCCGCGGTGATGGACGGCGGAGGGATTGCCCCAGTTCTCCGTCAGAGCTTGGGTCATGGCGGCCACGGCCTGGGGACAGGGTTTGGTGGTGGCGGCGTTGTCAAGATAGATTTCCACGGGAAGGACTCCTTTTGCCGGAAACCGGCGAAATGCTGTGACCCTATTATAGCAGACCGGGGGAGGTTTGTACAGGAAAAGCCGAGGCGTAGGCGGGAGCAAAATATTTTCCCCCAGGCTGCAACCAAGGCCGCCGATTATGCGACAATTAGGGGGAAGGAAGAAAAAGGGGGAAGGACTATGGAGGATCGGGAGATCATCGACCTGTACTGGCAAAGAAACCCGGAGGCGGTAACGGAAACCGGGAAGAAATACGGAGGCTATCTCCAGACCATTGCGTTTCACGTTCTCCGCAGTCGGGAGGACGCAGAGGAGAGCCTGAACGGCACCTACTACGAGGTCTGGAACAGCATCCCGCCTCTGCGCCCAGTGAATCTCCAGGGGTTTCTGGGGCAGATTACCAGGCGGCGGGCCATTGACCGCTGGCGGCGGGATCGGACGAAAAAGCGAGGGGGCGATGTGATGACCCTGGCCTTAGAGGAACTGGAGGGCTGTATTCCCGGCGGTGATACCCCGGAGGAGCAGCTTCAGGCTAAGGAGCTGGGCCGGTGTATCGACCAGTTTCTGCGGATGCTCCCGGTGCGGGAGCGGCAGGTGTTTATTCGCCGGTACTGGTACATGGATTCCATCGAGGAGCTGTGCCGGGGCTTCGGCCTGGGACAGAGCCAAGCGAAAAGTATGCTGTTCCGAACCAGAAAGCGGCTTCGGAGCTATTTGGAGGAAAGGGGGGCCTTTGATGCGGCCAGATGATTTTTTGGATGCCATGGAGTATATAGGGGACGACCTGGTGCAGGAGGCCAGGGTGCAGAAAAATCTGCCCCGCCGGTGGATGAAATGGGGCTCCATTGCGGTGTGCCTGTGCTGCGGCGTAGTGGGTCTGGGACTGCTGCTGGGAGGCCCAAGGAAAACGGAGGGCCGGAGCCTGGCTGCCCCCAGTCCCTCCCCCTCGGAGGCGGCGGAGAAAACCACCCCCGCCCCGGAGCCAACGGCCACGGCGGAAAATGCGGTGCGTCCGGCGGTAAACTCGGATCATGACCGGGCCCGGCAGTATATGACCTGGGAGGAGGGGGTGCTCTATTTCAGTGACGGCGACAGCCTCCTGAGCTATCACCCGGACACCGGGGCGGTGCGCCGTATTTGCGATGGGGACTGGCTGATTTATGACACCACCCAGGGGGCCATCGCCATAGAAAGGGGGAGCCGGGAGCTATATCAGGTGACGGAGCAGGGCCTGGAGCTTCTGGGAGACGGTTGGCCGGAGGAGTATGCCTATGTGACGCTGCTGGACGTAGCCGACGGGGTGTCCTATTGGTTATACAGGCCGGAGATGACCCTGGAGGACGAGAGCACGGAAAACATCCTGGGATACACGGTTTTGGAATCCGGGGAAAAGTATATTCGACTGCGCACGGAGAACCAAGTCGCCGCCATAGACCCGGAGGGCAGAGTGTATTTTCAGAGCCTGACCACCCAGGAGCTATGGTGCTACGAGCCCAAGGACGACAAAACCACAGGGGGCGAAATGAAGATGTTCCAGCTGGAGCAGGTACAGGCCCAGGTGCCGGAGGACGCAGAGTGGAGAACGGTCTGGTGTTATGAGGATTTTGCTCTGCTGGAGTTTATCCGGCACAATGGAGAGGATGCCCTGCCAACGGTGTATTATTTCCGGGTGGAGCTGGACGGAACGGTAAAGCTCCTCTACCAGGGAAACACCAAAATTGCGGTGTGGTGCCGGTATGGAGATCTGATGTACTTTGAAAGCTCCACGCCGATCTTGTGGAGCGGAACCAACACCGCCTTTATGACCATGGACCTGAATACGGGGCAGATGCAGACCCTGGTTTCCCAGGAGCAGTACACTAACCAGATCAGCATGACCGAGCTTTCCGTCTCGGATTCCGGAATCTACTACTACACCCCCTATGGGGAGCGGGGCATTTATCGGCTAAACCCGGACACCGGGGAGTCTACGCTGATTTATTGATAAGATGGATTTTGCTGGGAGGGAACGATATGATTCCAATGAAGAAGTGGATTGCGATGGCTGTCCTCTGCGCCCTGTCAACCGGTATTCTTTCCGGCTTTTCCCACTATGAGGCTGTGGCCCTGGCGGCGAAAAACAAGGAAGCCATTGAGAACGCAATTGTTGGCGCAAATACCGTGGTGCTGTCAGTGGGCGCATTCCAATCGGAAGCAGGATTGACTGGCGGACTTTCGGCGGACGAGCTCCGAGCGCAAATGGAGCGGTATGAGGAAAGTGTGCAGGCATATTTTTCGCCGGAATACCCTGGGTATCAGGCATATATTGACCTGAACGCCTACTACCTCAGTGAGGTTTATGCAGAGACGGTGGATTATCAGGTGTCCGGCGGCGTAGAGGACAGTAGGCTGGTGTCGGTGACTTACGCCTCCCATGAAAGGGAGGCCAGTGCCCTGGCGTATCTCCAGGTGTATAAAATATCGGTTGTGGGCAATGGGGATGGCAGCTACTCCGTTGCTTGCAGCGTCAATCTTGTAAAGGCGGCGGCTGACCTTCAGAAAACAGAGGGCGAATGGAGGGTAACGGCCATGGAGCTGAATCTTGTGGAGGAATGGTGCCCGGAGAGCGAAATCAATGGGCCCGAAGGGGCTGTCAGCCCAAGGACAAGCTACAGCAGCTTTCAGGCTGCCCGAGAGGCCGCAGCTCAAAGCTCCATCCAGGACTGCTGCCCCGTCAGCATCTGTGACCTTATCACATAAACGCCGAGACAAAGATAGGGATAATCCAGAAAAAGCATACAGGGGGCACTCCAATGGGAGTGCCCCCTGGGTAGTTACCAGCGGTGCTTTTCTATTACAGGCTGATGGCGGTGGAGAAGGCGGCCCGGACGGCCTTCTGCACATTGGCGGCCCTGTCGCAGTCGCCGATGGTGTAGAGCCGGTAGGCCGGGTCGTACAGGGCGTTGGCCTCCTCCCGGCGGGGACGCATACCGGCGGCCATAACCACGCTTTCACAGGGCAGAAGCCGGGGCTGTCCCGCTTGATCCACATAGGTCACGCCGGCGGAGGTAATGCCGGTGCAGCGTCCGCCGGTGACGGTTTTCAGATTTTCATGGTAGCCCATGTTTCGGGTCAGCCGGTTTCGATAGGAGGCGGAGGCATCCGCCAGAATCTTCTCCTGCATTTCCAGCACGGTCGCGTCATGGCCCTGCTCCACCAGGTGGAGAGCCGTTTCGCAGCCTACCTGGCCGCCGCCGATCACCACCACAGATTGGGCAAGCTCTCCCTCGTGTCCGTAGACCTGGGGCGCAGGAACCGCCATTTCTCCGCCGGGAATGGGCAAAATCAGGGGGGAAGCACCCACGGCGGCGATTACGGCATCATAGTTCCCCTTTACCAGCATCTCCCGGGTGGCGGTCACACCCAGAGCCACCTCCACGGAGGATTTCCCAAGCTGATAGATCAGCCAGTCCTTGTACTTGGCCAGGGAATGCTTAAACCGGGCATAATCGGCAAAGTTCAGCTGGCCGCCCAGCACCTCCTTTTCCTCAAACAGCGTGACCTGGTGGCCCCGCCGGGCCGCAACCAGGGCGGCCTCCATGCCCGCCGGGCCGCCGCCTACCACGGCCACCTTTTTCCGGGCCACCGGGGGCTTGTCAAGCTGCGCCAGATGATGCTCAATGCCCATCACCGGGTTGACGGTACACACAAAGGTGACGCCGTCAATACAGGCGGAGTCGTGGCAGCGCATACATTTCACACAGGGCACCACGTCCTCCCCACGGCCCTCATAGGCCTTGGTGCCCAGATTGGGGTCGGCCAGCCAGCCCCGGGCCATGGAGATCAGGTCGGCCTTGCCGGAGGCAATGGCCTCCTCCATTTCGTCCAGATCCTGATAGCCGCCGATGGTCAAAACCGGGATGCTTGCGCCGCTTTCCTTGATTCGCTGGGCCATCCAAAGATTGGGCGTGTCCGGCTCGAAGCTCATACAGTGGGCCTGCCAGCCGGTGGCGGCGTGAACGTGGAGAATGTCCGCATGGCCCTCTACGATTTTTGCCATTTGGCAGGCATCGTCAATGGTAAAGCCTGCCCCCTCAGGCAGCTCGCCGCTCATGCGCAGCTCAATGAGGAAATCCTTTCCGGCGGCGGCATGGATGGCATCGCAGCATTCCGTCAAAAAGCGGAGCCGGTTCTCCAGGCTTTGGGGGCCGTATTCGTCCTGCCGCAGGTTGGTTTTCAGGCTTAAAAAGCCGCCGAACAGGCCCATGTCATAGGCCATGTGCAGCATACACATATCGTAGCCGATACGCTTTAGAATCTTCACCTGCTCCTGTAGATTCTCCTTGATTTGGGTGAGCATCTCCCGGGTCAGCTCCTTGGTGGGCTGGCCGGGAAGCATCCCGGGGCCGGGGACGGTAAGCCCGCCGGAGACGTAGTAGCCCGCCTCCCTGGTGGCGGCCTGAATCTCCATGGAGGCCTTGGCCCCGTAGAAGTGAATGGCATCGGCCAGCTGGGCCAGATAGTGCTGGCTGTGGCCGATATACAGGTCGTAGGCCAGGTGATCCTTGTCCGGGGTGACGGGATATGCGCCGGTGCCGGAGCAGGTCACTACGGCGGCCCCGCCCTTTGCCTTGTTGGCGTAGTGGGTGATAATGGCCTCTGTGGGATAAAGCTCCCCGCCCTGGAGGGCGTGAAGCCCCATGGGGGCGGTGAACAGCCGGTTGCGGAAGGTCACGCCGCCCACCTGGAAGGGGGAGAGCAAATGGGGATAGGGATTGACCATGTGTAACAACTCCTTTACAGCCTTGAATACCTACATTATAGGGAAAACCATGGGGAGAATCAACGGGAAAAACCGGAATCCACCTCCCAAATGTGCTCTGAGGCAAAGGAAGGACGGAGCTCCTCCTGGAGCTCCGTCTGAGTGCTTTCCTGTTCCAGGGCCCGGTATCGGGTCAGCAGGGCGCAGGCCTCGGCCCGGTCGGCGTGACCCTGGGGCCGGAGGGTGCCGTCCTCATAGCCCTGGAGCAGCCCGGTGCTGACGGCCCATTCCACCGCCTTGACGGCGTAGTCCGAAATGCTGTCCCTGTCGGAGAACTTAGACAGAGAGGCGGAAACGGAGGGCTCTCCGCCCATGCGGTGAAGCAGCACCACCAAATCCTCCCGGGTGATCTCGTCCTCGGGGCCAAATTCCTCCTGGGAGTATCCCATCACCAGGCCGGTGGACTGGCCCCAGGCAATGGGGACTTTATAGTAGTCCTCTGTCAGATCCTGGAAGGTGGTTTCCGCAGAGACGGCGGGACTGCCGGACATCCGATGGAGCATGGCGACCATCTGTCCCCGAAGCAGCGGATCCCCCGGCGCAAAGCTGGTGGTGGAGACGCCGTTGATGATTTTGGCGTCATAGGCCTGCTTCACATAGTCGTAGAACCAGCTTCCCACAGGCACGTCCTTAAAGGGCAGGGTCGTCTCCGGCTCCTCGCCGGGGCAGAACCAGAAGTTCAAATCCACGGCCACGTCAATGCCGGGAATATTGCCCTGGGAGCTACACTGCCAGTATTCATAGTCTCCTTCGTAGTCCGTTTCTACGGTGTAATGGGCCAGCCAGAGACGGCCCAGCTCCTCCCGATCCAGCTGATTTTTCAGCATACTGGGGTTGGCGTAGACCATGCTTTCATAGCCGTGGGCCTCCACCTCCTGGCAGAAGGCGTTGCAGATTTTGTTGGCCTGATCCTTGGTGAGCTTGGCATCGTAGAGCCGACCTCCCAGACTGCTGCCGACGGAGGCGTATTCAAAGTCTAAGACCAGAGGCAGCTCCAAATCATAGCCCTTTACCTGCTCCAGCAGAAACCGGGCCTCCTCCTGGGCCTCCTCCACGGTGATGGCCTGGGAGAATATGTAGGCCCCCACCTTTAGGCCCGCATCCAGGGCCCCCTGGACGTGCTCGGCAAACCGGCCGTCCTTTGCCAGGTTGCCGGAGATGCCATAGCCTCGGTAGCCAGCCCGGATAATGGCGAAGGTCACGCCGCTTTTCGCCACGGCCTCCCAATCAATTTCGTCCTGCCAAACAGACACGTCGATTCCGTATTCCAGGGTTTCGTTGTCGGCCAGCTCCCTGGGGGTGAAATCCTGGTAGAGCTTGGTTCCGGGGGCGGCCCGCAGACTGTTCATCACAACGCCTCCCTCCGCCGCAGCCTCCATGGGAAGGCTACCCTGGGTGGCCCGTCCATACAGGGGGTCGTCATTGTCTGCGGCATAAGCGGAGATGGGTGCGGCCAACAGCAGGGCCAGACAAAGGGAGAGGATCCTGCGCTTCATGCTCTGGTGCTCCTTTCTCGACAAAAGTTACAAGCATTGTAACATTTTCTTGGGGAAAAAGCAACCCGGAATGAGGGATTCCAAAAATAACCTTGCCTTCGTTTACTTTTCTCCGGGGCTGTGGTAAAATAAGTCCATTCAGCCTGTGCCGGGGCGAAGCGGCAGCTCCTTGGAGCGGAGAGTGGATATGCTGAAAAAGCTGTTGGATAAAACATTCTGGAAGTTTATTTTGGTGGGCGTTGCCAATACCCTTCTGGGCACGGCGGTGATGTTCCTGTGCTATAATCTGCTGCACCTGGGCTATTGGTTCTCCTCGGCGGCAAACTATGTGGTTGGGAGCATTCTCAGCTACTTCCTCAATAAATACTTCACCTTTCAGAGCCGGGAAAAAGGCATTCGGGTGGTGGCTCGCTTTGTGGTCAATATTACCCTGTGTTATCTTCTGTCCTACGGCGTGGCCAAGCCCCTGGCTGCCCGGGTGCTGTCCGGGGCCGGAAAAAGCGTCCAGGAAAACGGAGCCATGCTGGTGGGAATGTGCCTGTTTGTGGGCCTAAACTATCTGGGACAGCGGTTTTTCGCCTTTCCCAGTGGGGGCGAAGGGGAGAAATAACCAAAATAAGGGGCTGCCGCAAGCCTGGCCTGGGGCAGCCCCGGTATTATATGCGGTTTACGGCATCCACAAAGCGCAGGAAGGCCTCCTGACCGGCAGGGGTTCGCTGGTAGACCCCTGCATCCTCCAGCACGGCGGCAAACACCCGCCCGGTTTCCCGAAGGAGAATGTCCATGGCGTTGTCCCGGGTGAAGGAGTACTCCTTGGCCAGGGCCTCGGCCCAATCGGCGTGCTTTTCCAGCATAGGGTCGGCCCGCAGATCCCCTCCGGACACCATGGCCTGGGCCAAGGCACTTAGCTCGGTTTTCAGCCGGGCCGGAAGGACGGCCAGGCCCATCACCTCGATCAGGCCGATATTTTCCTTTTTAATGTGGTGCTTGTCGGCGTGGGGATGATAAAGCCCCAGGGGATATTCCTTTGTGGTAAGGTTGTTCCGCAGCACCAGATCCAGCTCGTAATCGGAGCCTCGGCGGCGGGCAATGGGGGTGATGGTGTTGTGGGGAACCCCCTCTGTGCAGGCAAAAATCAGGGCCGCCGCATCGGTGTAGCTCCGCCAGCAGGTCAGGAGCTTGTCTGCCAGGGAAATCAGCCGGGAGGGATCCCGGCCCCGGAGCCGAATCACGCTCATGGGCCATTTGACGATTCCGGCGGAAACCTCCTCAAAGCCCCGAAATACCAGGGGCGTTTCCACCTGGGCCCGTTCCATGGGGAAGGTGTAGTGCCCTCCCTGGAAGTGCTCATGGCTGAGAATGGAGCCGCCTACAATGGGCAGGTCGGCGTTGCTTCCCACAAAGTAATGGGGCATAAGGGTCACAAACTCCAGGAGCTTTTGAAAGGCGGAGCGGTCAATGACCATGGGGACGTGCTCCCGATTAAACACAATACAATGCTCAGGATAGTAGACATAGGGAGAATACTGAAAATACCAGGGCTCCCCGGCAATGGTCAGGGGGATGATCCGATGATTCTGTCGGGCCGGGTGGTTTATGCGTCCGGCGTACCCCTCGTTTTCCCCGCAGAGCTGGCACTTGGGATAGCCGCTCTGGGGGGCGTTTTTTGCGGCGGCAATGGCCTTTGGGTCCTTTTCCGGCTTGGACAGGTTGATGGTAATGTCCAGGGGGCCATAGTCGCTTTCATAGGTCCAGCGCAAATCCTTTACAATCCGATCCCGGCGGATGTAGTTGGTGGATTGGGAAAACCGATAGTACCAGTCCGTGGCGGTCTGGGGGCTTTCCTGATATTTTTCCCGGAAGGTGGTGCGAACCTCATGGGGCGGCGGGGTCAAAAGCCCCATGAGCTTTGTGTCAAAAAGATCCCGGGCGGTAATATTGTCCTGACAGAGCCCCCGGGCCACAGCATCGGAAAGCAGGCCCTCTAAAATGGTGGGCAGCTCCTCCGGCAGGGGGCCCTGGGAGGGAGTGTAGTCGTCCAGGGCCATGGCCTCCAGAAGGCGGTTGATCAGATAGGTCCAGTCCTCAGGTTGGGCAAGGCCCCGGTTTATGGCGTAGCACACCAAAGCGTCAATATAAGCACAGGTATCCATCTTACACCTCCAGCTCCACGCCGCCCTGGGGGCGAATGGAGAGAATATGGCAGGCCCCCTGACCCAGGGCCCCATCCAGGCCGGAGCGGAAGGCGTCCAGCCGCTCCAGGGGCACAAAGGCCTGGGCGGTTCCGGCGAAGCCGCCGCCGTGAACACGGAAGGCTCCGGTTCCGGCCAGATAATGCTCACACAGGGCCAGGGTGATGGCCATGGCCTGCTCCCGCACTGCGCCGGTGGGAGAGACGTTTTGCAGATACATATAGGAGGAGCGGCCGGACTCCCGGATAATCTCCAGAAAGCGGTCAAAGTCCCCGGCGTTCAGGGCGGCCACCGCCTCTGCGACCCGGTGATTTTCCTGGTAGTAGTGAATGGCCCGCAATACCGCACGATCTCCGCAGACGCTCCGCAGCCGGGGCAGCTGGGCGAAAAAGACCTTCCGGGGCACCTGACTTAATACCTCATGGCCCAGGGCCTGGGCGATGGCCCGGCATTCTCCGGGAATGGTGGCGTATTCCTCCGTCAGGTCTGCGTGGCTGGCCCGGCTGTCAATGATGCACAGGGCGTGGCCTGTGGCGGAAAAGTCAAAGTCCAGCGGGGTGATTTTTGGCTGCACCGCCTGATAAAAGTCAACCTCCACCAGATTCCCCACCGAGGAGGCCATCTGATCCATCAGCCCGGAGGGCTTACCGAAAAACACGTTTTCTGCGTACTGGGCCACCTGGGCGATCTGGGCGGCAGAGGCCGCTCCCTGAAAGCACAGGGCGTTGAGGATGGTTCCGATCAGCACCTCAAAGGCGGCAGAGGAGGACAGTCCGGAGCCGGGCAGCACCTGGGAGGTGACGTAGACATTCAGCCCCTCCAGGGGACAGCCCAGATCCCGAAGCCCTGACGTAACGCCGCGAACCAGGGCCTCGGTGGTGCCATATTCCGCCGGCTCCGGCTCCAGGGCCTCCAGGGACACCCGGCAGAGGGGATAGCCTCGGGATTGGACGCAGAGCACACGGGAGCCGTTGGGGCCCACTGCGGCGATGGTGTCCAGATTCACCGCCGCAGCCAGAACCCGGCCCCGCTGATGATCTGTATGGTTGCCGCAGATCTC
>CAVJIP010000021.1:1775-22303 GCA_963649625.1 Bacteroidaceae bacterium | reverse complement strand
GTACCACATTGAGATTGTTTCACCTTGATTGGGTCATATCTATTTACATCACAGATTTGAGAAGTATTTTTCCCCAATGATGCTTGCAATTCATAATAGATTGTCGTATGCTTAGGGTAGATTTGACCGCAAAGGAGGCATTCTCTTGAAAACATTCAAGCGTGTAGAGGGCCAGTGGGTGGTTCCCGAAACCACGGAGCTGTTTGGCCTAACCATTCTTCCCGGCGCACGCCTGTCCGCCCCGGAGGGAAAAACCCTGGTTATGACCTGGAACGGACGCAGCGTTGCGCCCAACCCAGGCAACTACGAGGGGGACATTGTGCTGGAGGTGCTTGACCCCATTCCCAACGGAAAATATCACTTCCGCTCCGCCATCTATGTGGAGGGCGGCACCGTGGTGGAGGAAAAGTCCGCCCTGTCCGCCGTGACTGACGGAGAAATCAAGGACGGAGAGGCCATTGACGTGGCCATTGAGTCTCAGGACGAGAGCTTTAACGGCATTATGGTCGGCGGCAAGGGCCCCTATACCGTCACCGGGGCCGATGTGACCCTCCAGGGCAACGGGGGAAACGACTTTATCGGCTACGGTGCCGGAATTATGTCCGGGGATGAGGCGGTGCTGACGGTGGAGGACTCCTTTGTCTCCACCCAGGGCGCAGCCCGGGGCGCCGTCTTTGCCGGAGGCCACAGCCGGCTGTATGTGCGGAACTGCGAGATTTCCGCCCGGGACGGGGTGCTTCCCCCGGACTATGAGGACAACGTGATGCCCGGGAATATGCGCCGGGTGCCCTGGATGCTGGGCCTGCGGGGCAACTGCCGGGCCACCAACCTGGCCGACTTTGCCGACGCCTGGTATGAGGACTGCACCATCACCTCCGAGGGCTGGGGCGTCATGTCCACCGACGGGGTGTGCCGCTGCCGGCTGAACCTGAAAAACTGCGATGTGGCCATTACCGGCCCCAGCGGCTACGGGGCCTTCTCCATTGGCGACTGTGTGGACACCTTTGAGGACTGCCGCATTGACGTGCCGGACTACGGCCTTATCATGGCCAACGAAACCGCCTCCGGAGTGTTCCGGGGCACCAAGGTGGATTCCGGGCGATTTGGCGTCATGTGCTTCCGGAACGAGGGCGGCAAGCTCACCATCACCGACGGCTCCGTGTTTAACACCGATGAAACCACCGTTCTGGTCAAGGGCTGCGCCCCCATGATTGAGGCGGACAACGCCGTGCTGGCTCCCGGCAACGGCATTATTCTCCAGGTGATCAACTCCGACGACCCGGGCAATCCCGCAGGCTATTACATGGATCCCCAGGAGGAGGACGAGCCGGATCCCACCCACGATAATACCCTGGCCCGGGAGACCTATGACGTAATCGCCGCCTTCCGAAACATGACCGTAAACGGCGACTTCTACAACGGCTCCACCGGGAAGAAGGGAGACACCGGCCCCAAGATGGAGCTGCCCCCTCCCCCCGACGCAGGCCCCGGCCCGGATGGCCCCGATGGCCCCGGCGGCCCCGGTGGCCGCAGCAACGGCTATGACGGGGTGCGCAATCTGGCCCTGACCTTTGAAAACACCCTGATTACCGGCATTATCTCCGCCTCCAAGGCTCTTCACCGGGTGGAGAAGGTCTTTAAGGACAACTGCGAGGAGCTGGGTGAGGTCATCAACACCGCCCAGCCTGTCATCAACAACGGCGTGATCGTCACCCTGAAAAAGGGCTCCCGCTGGAACGTGGCGGGAACCTCCTACCTCAGTGCCCTGACCATTGAGGAGGGGGCGACCCTGGTGGGCACCCTGACCGTAAACGGCAGGGACGTGGAACCGGCTCCCGGCACCTACACCGGGGCCATCACCGTGACCCTATAATATTGTGAGGCTGCCGCAAAATAAACCTGCGGCAGCCTTCTCTTCACTTTTGGTACTGGCTCATGGCCAGCATGGCCAGCATATAGGCCGGAACCGCCAAATCTCCGGTGCCGCTGCCCAGCTGAATGTCCGGCTTGTTCCCTCCGTGGAAGTCACTGCCCCCGGTGGGCAGGAGGGTGTATTTCTCCGCCAGGTCATAGAGCTTGTTGACGTCCTCCTTGGTGTAGCCGGAATAGAGCACCTCAATCCCGGTAAAACCGGCCTTCACCGCCGTCTGAACCAGGGCATCCAGCTCCGACCGGGTAAAGCCGTATTGGAGGGGATGGGCCAGCACCGACACCCCGCCGCAGTCACGAATCAGCTCCGCACCCTTTTCCAGGGAGATTCGCTCCCGGGGCACATAGCAGCTCCGCCCCGTGTCCAGATACCGCCGGAAGGCCTCCTTCACCGAGCCAACTGCCCCCAGCTCCACCAGCATTTCCGCAATCTGGGGCCGTCCCGGCACCGCATCGGGATGCCTTTGAATCAGTTCCTCCTGGGTGATGTGATAGCCCTTTTTACGGAGCTTTTCCAGGATTTTTTCATTGCGCACTCCCCGGGAATCTCTGGCCCATTGGCAGTATTCCGCCAGCTTGGGGGCCTCCGGATCCAGGAAATATCCCAGCACATGAACCTCCCGGCCCTGATACTCCGCCGACAGCTCAATCCCGGGCACCACGGACACCCCCAGCAGCTCACCGGCCTCTCCCGCCTCCTCAATCCCGGCCATGGTGTCATGATCCGTCAAGGCAATGGCCTTTAGGCCCAGCATGGCCGCCAGGGAGACCACCTCCTTGGGGCTCATGGTGCCGTCGGAGGCGGTGGTATGTACATGAAGATCAACCTTATCCATTGCAAACAGCCTTTCCTTTCGCATTTTTCTCATTATACCACAAACAGGAAAAGGAATCCAGAAAAAATGCAGACCGGAAGCCCGGCCTGCACTTTTCCGTCAATCCTCATATCCCTTGGGGTTGTTCTTCTGCCAGTTCCAGGAATGTTTACACATATCCTCCAGAGTGTATTTGGTCCTCCAGCCCAGGAGCCGCTCCGCCTTGGAGGCATCGGCATAGCAGGTGGCAATGTCCCCCGGTCTGCGTTGGGTGATCTCCATGGGGATATTTACTCCGCTGGCCTCCTGGAAGGCACACACCACCTCCAGGACGCTGCTGCCCTTGCCGGTGCCCAGGTTGATGGGCTCCGCCCCGGTGTGGCGCAGGGCGTAGTCCATGGCCCTGACGTGGCCCTCCGCCAAATCCACCACATGGATGTAGTCCCGAACGCCGGTGCCGTCGGGGGTGGGATAATCGTTTCCGTACACCGACAGATGCTCCCGCTTGCCGATGGCCACCTGGGTGATATAGGGCATGAGATTGTTGGGAATCCCGTTGGGGGCCTCTCCGATCAGGCCGGAGGGATGGGCCCCGATGGGGTTAAAATACCGGAGCAGCACCGCCGACAACCTGTCGTTGGCCTTGCAGGCATCTATGAGAATCTGCTCGATCATCAACTTGGTGGTGCCGTAGGGATTGGTGGCCGTTCCCGTAGGCATATCCTCGGTGAAGGGGGCCTGATTTACCTCTCCGTACACCGTGGCCGAGGAGGAGAACACAAAGGCGTTGCAGCCGTAACCCTCCATGGCCTCCAGCACCGTCAGGGCCGTGTCCAGGTTGTTCCGATAATACTTTAGGGGCAGCTTGGTGCTTTCCGGCACGCACTTAAAGCCCGCAAAGTGAATCACGCCCTCGATTTGGTTCTCCTGAAAGACCCGCTCCAGGGCCTCCCGGTTCGCCACGTCAATTTGGTAGAACTTAGGCCTTACCCCGGAGATGGTTTCGATGCGGTCCAGCACCTTGGGGCTGGAATTGGAAAGATCATCTGCGATGACCACCTCGTACCCGGCCCCAATCATTTCCACCGCCGTGTGGGAGCCAATAAACCCGGCACCGCCGGTAAGCAGAATAGACATACGAAAACTCCTTCCATCCGATTTTCATTCAAAGTATACCACAGCTTTTTCCAAAAGGAAACGGAAAGCCGCTAATTTTTTATCACCGGCCTGTTTTTTCCATAGAATGGGGCGGTGATAAACAGGAAACTAAGACAATAGGCCAGGGACGGGCATTCCGTCCTGATTTTAGACACCGGGGCAGATCTTCTGCTGCCGGAGCCACAGGCAATCACTGCCGGGACTTGAGCCGCCGGATGTCCTGGCCCGCAAAGCTGAGAATGCTATACTCTCCGGCGATTCGGGAGGTGATCTGAGGAGTGTACCGGGCGGAGAGCTGCTGGATGTTAAAGTTGGTGGAAATAATGGTGGGCTTTTCTCCCATCAATCGGCCGTTGATGACGCTGTAAAGGGCAGGGGCAATAAAGGCAGTGGGCATTTCCGTGCCCAGGTCGTCCAAAATCAGCAGGTCGCACTCCATCACCCGCTCCGCCATGCGGGTGTCCTCCGGGGTTCCCCCGCCGAACTTCTGCTTTTCCAAACAGGCAAACACATGGATGGCCGTATCATAGACCACACTGTAGCCCCGGCTCACCACCTCCCGGGCGATACAGGCGGACAGGAAGGTTTTCCCCAAGCCCGGCTCTCCGCTCATCAGCAGGTTTTTCCCCCGCCTGGGCACAAAGTGGCTGGCGTAGTTGACGCAGGTTTCATAGATCAGCTCCATCTGCCGCCGGGGGGAAAGGCCTGTGGCCGGATTCACCGCCGTGGGGTAATACTCCAGGGAAAAATCGTCAAAGGTCACATTCTGGCTCAGGAGGCTGGTCAGCTCCTTGCGCTGCTCCTCCTGGCAAAGAGCCTCCAGGCAGACGCACATTTTCTCTCCCACATAACCGGTGTCGCTGCACTGGCGGCACATGGGTCCCTCCCCCGGCTCCGAAAGCCCGGCCTGGCGAAGCAGATCCCGTCTTCGCTGCTGGAGATAGAGATTTTTCCGGCGGCTCTCCGCCACCGCCTGGGTCGGATCTTCCCCGTGGCGAAAGGCCTGAGCCATAACATCGGCCATGGTTTGGCGGATCTGGACATCCAGCTCCTTGACCTCCGGGAGCCTCTCATAGATCTCCTCCCGGCGGCGGTTCTGGGCCTGCTTATGCTCCTCCACCGCCTGGGCATATCTGGCCCTGGCCCGGGCCAGCACTTCCTTTTCATATCCCACCGCTTCATTCCTCCTTCATGGCATCCCGCAGCTCCTGGAGCCTGGCAATGGCACTGAGCTCGCTTTGGCCCAGGGTGTATTCCGAGCCGGTGGGGGCCGCTGGCCGGGGCTGATCCCCCTCCTGGACTTCGCTCAGGGTGTGCAGGCCCTTTTCGTGCCAGTTCAGCAGGATTTTGTTCAAATACCGCCAGGCCAGCTTGCCGGTGGACATCAGGGTCTTTTCGTAAGCCGCCCGAATCACCTCCGGGGCAAAGCCCATCTCCAGCCAGGACTGAATGTATTTCCGCTCCGTGTCCACCAGGGGCCGATCCAGCTGCAGCAGCTTTTTCACCTGGGCCTCCGGGGTCATTCTGGCCAGGTTTCGGCTGATATAGTCCGAGGCCCGCTCCAGGGTCACGATGCCCTGATTGGCCCAGGCGTAGCATTCCTTCTCAATGGCCCGCATGGTGACGGTTCGGTTGGTTCCATGGGTCTGGTTGTAGTATTCGTTTCGCTGGAGGCAATAGGTCAGCACCATGCTCACCACCTCCGGGGGCAGCTTCAAATAGTCCCGGATGGCAAGGAGGGTTTTCAGCTCCTCCGAGGTGAGCACCCTTCCCAGCCTTCGGCTGATCTCCCCCTGGAGCAGGGAAAAGGAGGCATCCCGGGATGCAAAGGCGGTGACGGCCTCCCCGGTGTAGGTGGGGGCCTTGGCCCGTTCATACCGCTGTCCCTGGGGCTTGACCTCCGCAAGGCCCAGCCGCTTGAGCAGAGACTCCGCCCAGCCCAGGGTCTGGGGATTCATGTGCAGCTGCTCCTGGGCGTGGGCCAGACGGGTGTCTCCGCTGGCCTTCATATAGAGATACACCAGGGCCGCCTCTCCGCTGCCTGCCGCCAGGAGCTTTCCGGTTTCCTGAGGGGTCAGGGTAATATATTCCAGTGGTTCCATGCCCTGTCAATCCTCCGTCATCTGGTTCTCCAGCTCCACCTCCTGGGTGCGATACTGGGCGTTGAAGTAATAGTCCAAAATGTCCCTTGCCACGCCGGCAAAGTTGCTGCCGGAGGCGCCGTGCTCTACATAGACCGCAATGGCGATCTCCGGGTCATTGGCGGGGGCCCAGCACACAAAGGCACCGTTGTCCGAGCCGCCGGAGCCGTGCTGGGCCGTGCCGGTTTTGGCGCAGACCTCCACGTCATAGTCGTTCAGGGCCGAGCCGGTGCCCTCGGTGACGCACTGGCGCATTCCCTCATAGATCACCTGATACTCGCTGGTGCTCAGCAGATTGATCCCGGCGGGGACGTAGTCGTTTCCCTGAATCAGGGATTGGAAGTCCGAGGACACCACCCTGCGCAGGAAGGTGGTGTTATACAGCGTCCCCCCGTTGGCCAGGGCGGACACATACCGGCACAGCTGTAGGGAGGTCATCCGGGTGTCGGACTGTCCAATGGCCGCCGTGGCCGTGTCGGCATCATACCATTCCGTTTCCTCCCCGTAGACTTCCTTTTTCTGCTCCGGAGAAGCCAGCTGTCCTCTGCTGGCGTAGGCCTCCGAGCCAGTGTCCTGTCCCACCCCGAAGGAGGTGGCCACGGAGTCGATCTGGCTGATTCCCGCCGACATTCCCACGGTGTAGAAATAGATGTTGCAGGACTGGGCCAGGGCCCCCCGCATATCCAGAACCCCGTGGACACCGCCCTGCTTGGCGATCCAGCAGCCCAGGGATGTGCCGTCGGAAAACTCATAGTAGCCCTCTCCATCCACGGTGTAGTCGGCATTGATGCCGGAGCGCATGGCGGCAATGGCCGTAATCATCTTAAAGGTGGAGCCCGGGGCCCAGGCATCCAGCATGGCCCGGTTTCTCAGGGGGGAAACCTCCTCCTGGGACAGCTCCTCATATTTTGTAAAATACTCGCTGGGCTCATAGGTGGGGTAGTTTGCCACCGTCAGCACCTCTCCGTTTCTGGGGTCCATCACCACCACGGAGCCTGCGTCTGCGTCATAGCCGTCCTGGTCCTCGGTTTTGCCCTCCACCAGGGCCTGGATATGGGCAGCCAGGGACTTCTCCGCCACCTCCTGCATTCCGATGTCTATGGTGGTGACCACGTTGGCCCCGCTTTGAGGCTCCACCTCCCACTGCTCGTTGAGAATGGTGCCGTTGGCGGCCACGGTGACGGCCTTGACCCCGTCCGTGCCGTGAAGATACTCCTCAAAGGCGGCCTCCAGGCCCTCCTGGCCCACCTTGGCATCCATGGCGTAGCCCAGGGCCTCGTAGGTGTTTTCATACTGCTCGCTGTCCATAGCCCGGACATAGCCCAGAAGCTGGGCGGCGAAGCTGGTGTTGTATTCCCGCACGGTGGTGGTGGTCACGTCCATGCCAGGCACCCCCAGCTCCTTGAGAATGGCCAGCTGATCCGCCGAAACATCCTCGGCCAGGGTATAGGTGTCCGTATAGGCGTAGGTGGGCAGATCCAGCTCATACCGCAGGCCCATCACCATCCGGGCCTGCTCCTCCGTATACTCCTCGGGGATATGGTACACGGACTTGAGCTTTTTGGCCAGATTCTCCGCCGTCATGTCTCCGTCCCATTCCCGGCCCAGAAGAAACCGCTTGAAGGTATAGCCGGTTTCCTCCCCGGTGTAGGTATAGGGGGTGGTGGTAGACAGGGGCAGGCTGTCGGCGTATTCGATGCCATTTTTCTTACAGGTCTCCGCCAGCTTCAGCAGATACCCGTTGGGGTCGTCCGAGTTAAACAGCACAAAGCTGGCCAGGGTCACGTTGTAGGTGGCCCGGTTGCGCACCAGAATGTTGCCGTGGCGATCCAGCAGCTCTCCCCGGGCGGCGGAAACCGTCTGGGTGTAGGTGGTGGTATTGGCACTGCTATAGGTGCTCTCGTCCTTTTTTGTCAGCTGCAATCCAAACAGCCGAATGGCGTAAACAGCCGCCATAAGAAAAATCAGCAGGGTAATGATTCCGATGCGGAAGCGATAAATTCTATCCATGGAAGCCTCCAATTTGAGAAACCCGGGCAATCAGGGGATACAAAACCAGGCCGAAGGCCAGGGCCAGCAGCACATCCGGCAAAAAGGCGGTCAGCAGCGCCATAGGGGGAAGCTGCCCGGTGAAGATGGCCGTCAGCACATACACGCCCTCGGTGAGCACCAGGGCCGGGCCGCCGATGCACAGGGCCGTCTTGACCCCTCGCAGGAGAAACCGCTCCGTCACCAGCCCCGCCAGGGCCCCGATGAGGGTCAGGCTTACAATACACCAGGCCCCATAAATGCTCAGCTCCGCGCTCCAGGCGGCAATGCAGCCTCCCACCAGGCCGAAAATACCCCCCCGCTGGGCCCCCTCAAACATACTGATTCCCGCCACTGTCACCGGAATCAGGCTGGGAACCAGGCCGAAGCTCCCAAACAGGGCGGTTTCCAGCAGCTGGGAAAGCACCAGCAGCAGTCCATACAGGGCCATTTTCATGCGAAATCGTGTTTTGCCGGACATTCTTGCTCCTTTCCAGGATCAGTCGTTGATGTCAAAGGACTTGATAATAAACACCTGCTCCACGCTGCCAATGTCTACCGTGGGGGTGATAACGGCGTATTTGGCCACATTGACCTCATCGTCTCCCACGTCCGTCACCTGGCCCACCACCAGGCCGGCGGGATAGATGTCTCCATCTCCGGAGGTCAGGAGCTGATCCCCGTTGCGAATGGTGGCCGAGGAGCTGATATAGCTGGCCCGGAGCTTGCCCTGGCGCATTAAATCAAAGCTGCCCTGGGCAATGCAGCTGTAGCCGCTGCCGAAAATATAGGCTCCGATCTCCGAGGTGGTGTCCAGAATCGTGGTAATGGTGGCCCAGCTGCTGCCGGTTTCCGAAATCAGCCCCAGCACCTGGCCGTCTGCGGTAATGGCGCACATTCCCGCCTCCAGCCCCGCCGAGGCACCCTTGGAGATGGTCATAACGCTGCCGTAGCTGGAGCTGTCCCAGGACACCACGCTGGCGATTTCAAAGGTGTAGTCCGTATGCTTTTCCTGCATGGACAGGAGACTGCGCAGATGCTCATTTTCCTGCTTATAGGTCTGGGAATCCCGAATGTCCTGGTTTTGCTGGGCCAGCTCCACCCGGAGCTGCTCATTCTCCGCCACCAGACGCTCATAGCCGAACACATAATTGTAAATGTCCTCCGCCTTCCGCACCAGAATGGTTCCGGCGTTTTTCAGGGGAGTCATAATCCCGGAGACCCCATTGTTCATAGGAGAGGCCTGACCGGGCCGCAGCAGCAAAAAGCCCATGGTTCCCAGGGCCAGCAGCACCGCAACCACCAGCACCACCCGAAGCCGGGTATTGAAAAAGCCCTTCATTCCACGGCCTCCAGCAGGGGAATCCCCGCCGCCCGGAGCATTTGTCCGGCGGTGCACAGGGGCAGCCCCATCACGTTATAGTAGTCTCCCACCAGCTTCTCCACAAACAGGGCCGCATAGCCCTGGATGCCATAGGCCCCGGCCTTGTCCATAGGCTCCCCTGTGGCCACATAGCTTCGGATCTCCTCCCGGCTCAAGGGCCGAAGGAAAACCTCCGTTTCCTCACAGCGGGTTTCCCCTTTTCCGTCCCGTAGCACCGTAATGCCAGTCAGCACCCGATGGCTCCGCCCGGACAGAGCCCGGAGCATTTCCTCCGCATGGGCGGAATCCCTGGGCTTTCCCAAAATCGCCTCGTCCAGCACCACCACCGTATCCGCCGAAAGAATCACGCCGTCCTTTTCGTCCCTTGCTACCGTCTCGGCCTTGATTCGGCTCAGGCGCATGACCTGCTCCCCGGGGGTTAGCCCCGGCGCCAGGCCCTCGTCCACATCCGCCGGATGCACCGTAAAGCGCAGGCCCATCCGCTCCAGCAGCTCTCGCCGCCGGGGGGAGCCGGATGCCAGAATCAGCTTATATTGTTCCATGGTAAAATCCTCCATAGCTGCAAATCGGTTATTCCACGCCTCTTACATAAAGCCCCCGGGTGCTGACCCCAGGCTCAAAGCCGCCGCCCCGGAGATGGCTTTGGAGCACGGCGTTGACCTGCTGGGGGTTTTCCGTGGTAAAGCTCAGCCGCAGAGCCCAAAGCCCCAGGCCGGTCAGCTCCGAGAGCCGATCTCCCCAGTAGAGCCTTCGGCTGTTGTAAATCACGCTGCGGCAGGTGTCTCCGTCCCGAAGCACCGGGAACCGGCTCCCCGTCCGATCTACCAGTCCCGTCCGGCCGCTGCCGCAGGTGCAGGTGCCGGTACGGCTGTGAATGATACAGTTCTCCGTAATCATCAGGGGCAGCCGCCCATAGGCGATCATCTCCATGGGCACCGGCTTGGAAAGATCCCGAATCTGAGGCAGGGTCAGCTCAAAGGAGGCCGTCAGGGAGGCAAGGCCCAGGGCCCCGTAGGCGTTGGCACTGCCGGAGTTAAATACGTTCAGGCCAAAGTCCCCCCGCAGGGTATAGCCCAGGCGGCTCAGAGGATCCAGCATTCCCAGATTTCCCACCAAAGCGTCCCGGATGCCCAGCGCCCTGGCCCGGGTCAGCTGGCGGAGCACCGAATCCCACTGCTCCTCGGTAATCACCCGAGGCAGCACCACCCCCACCGGCAGCCGCTCCAGGGCCGCCGCTACGGCGGGATGGCCGGACACCGCCAGAGACAGGGGCATATACAGAAGCCCGGGCTGAAAGGCCAGCAGGGCCGGGGTAATCTGCTCCGGGGACTGAACGCCGACCGTATAAATCGGCTTTCCCCGGTGGGAGGCGTAGACCCGGGGCTGCTGAAAGGCCCCCTCCCGGGTCACGGGAGGCTGGCCCCGCAGGGCCGTGAGCTTGCTGAGGGCATCCCGCCGCAGGGCGTTAACGACCGAGGCCGAAAGGGTCAGCCCTGGCTCCAGCTCCAGCTCCAGGTCGGAAAGGTAGTAGGGCGTGCCACCGGTTTTTTGCAGTCGGCCCATCAGCTCCTCCGGCCCCAGGGCCCGGCTCCGGGCCATCTCCGGCATAGGCCCCAGGCTTTGGGCCCACAGGCCCCTGTCGTCCGTCACCGTCAGGGACGTCGGCAGGCCCCGGCGAACCGTCATGTGAAAGCGCACCGGCACCCGCTGGGTTTCCGTGTTTTCATAGGTGGCCCTTGCCTGAGCGAACAGTGCCCTGTCCTGCTCCTCCTGGCGGGTGCCGAACATGGCCTGGCCCCGATTCCCGGTATAATAGCCGTCGGTAAAGCCCTGCCGGGAAAACACCTTTCGCAGGGACTGGAGCTGCCCCGCCGTCACTGGGCGGCCCAGGGCCGCGTCCTTATAGATCTTCGTGGTAATGGCCACATATTCCGCCCGCTTCATTCTTCCCTCGATTTTGACGCAGGCCACCCCCATCCGCTCCAGCTCTCCCAGATACTCCACCAGGCAGTTGTCCTTTAGGCTCAGGGGATAGCGGTTTTCGCTCCGGTCAAAGCCGTAGGCCATCCGGCAGGGCTGGGCGCACTGGCCCCGGTTGCCGCTTCGCCGTCCGATCAGGGCGGACATATAGCACTGGCCCGAGTGGCACATACACAGGGCCCCATGGACAAACACCTCCAGCTCTATGGGGCTTTTCCGGCAAATGGCGGCGATCTGCTCCCGGCTCAGCTCCCGGGCCAGCACCACCCGGCTGATGCCCAGCTCCGCCGCCTTGCGGACACCCTCCAGACTGTGAATGGACATCTGGGTGCTGGCGTGAATGGGCATATCCGGGGCCATTTGCCGCACCAGCTGCAAAACCCCCAAATCCTGCACCAGCACCGCATCCACCCCCGCCTGCCGGGCCTCCTGCACCACCTGGCCCGCCGCCTTTAGCTCCCGGTCCCGCACCAGGGTGTTCAGGGTCAGATAGACCTTGACCCCTCGGACGTGACAGTAGCTTACGCACTGGCGCAGCTGCTCCTCTGTGAAGTTTTTCGCATTCATCCGGGCGTTAAAGGTGCCGTAGCCCAGGTACACTGCGTCCGCACCGTTCTGTACCGCCGCAATCAGGGCGTCACTGGAGCCGGCAGGGGACAATACTTCCAGCATATTGTTACCTCTTTATCCTGGCTCCCGGCTTGGGCCGGGAGAATTTTGTCTCTATGTTGTGTGGAATGCCGCCGGGCGGCCTGTTCCGTGACCGCTATTATAGCACACTTTTCCCCACCAGGAAACCCCCTTGCCGCAAAACCCGGTGGAATTTCACGGAAGCCGGCGAAGGGGTCGTCCATTCCCCCGAAGAAAGCAGCGGCCCCGAAGCCCACAGGCTCCGGGGTCAGGATGCTTTTCATTTTGTCCCATCCCAAAAGGGAATGCTTTTTTCCTCCGCCTGAGAGGAGAGGCGGCGCTTGACCCGGGTCCAGCTGTCCCCGGCCCGCTCCACGGCGCTCCGGGACAAATAGACACAGCCGCCGGGGGTGTCCATCCGCAGAACCTCCTCCTCCACGACCCTGTCTCCCAAAAGTCCGGCCCTTTTCTCCTCCACCTTTGCCACGGTAAAGGCTGTAATACCGTTTTTTGCCACAGGCAACCCCTCCTACTCTATGGATATGCCCACTATAGCCCATTTTGGCCCGGATTGCAAGGAGAACTTCCCAATGGGCAGAAAATGTCCCACTTCGCCGGGGTTTCGTGTTTTTCTCGATTTTATTGCAGAACCCCTTGCATTCCCATGGAAATATGGTAAAATAAGCAGGCAATACATATTTTTTAGTAAGGAGTGTTTATTGTTGGAAAACCTGTTTCTTCTGGGCTTCGCCGGTGCGGTCATTGCGCTGATCTTCGCCTTTGTACAGCGCGGCATCGTGATGAAGCACTCTGAAGGAAACGAGAAAATGGTGGAGATCGCTCAGGCCATTCGGGACGGTGCGAACGCTTATCTGAAGCATCAGTACCTGACCGTGGGCAAGGTCTTTGCCGTTGTATTCGTCGTCCTTCTCATTATGTCCTTTGCCACCGGCGGCGAAATGCTGTCCAAGTTCACCCCCTTTGCCTTTGTCACCGGCGGTATCTTCTCCATGCTGGCCGGCTTCATCGGCATGAAGATCGCCACCAACTCCAACGCCCGTACTGCCCAGGCCGCCTATGAGGGCCTGAACAAGGGTCTGCGGGTGGCCTTCTCCTCCGGCTCCGTCATGGGCTTTACTGTGGTGGGCCTGGGTATGCTGGACGTGACCATGTGGTTCTGCATTCTGCATTTTGCCTTCGGCATCACCGACCCCATGGAGCTGGGCAACATTATGGTCATGAACGGCATGGGCGCCTCCTTTATGGCTCTGTTTGCCCGTGTGGGCGGCGGCATCTATACCAAGGCCGCCGACGTGGGTGCTGACCTGGTGGGCAAGGTGGAGGCCGGTATCCCCGAGGACGACCCCCGGAACCCCGCCACCATCGCCGACAACGTAGGCGACAACGTAGGCGATGTGGCCGGTATGGGTGCTGACCTGTACGAGAGCTATGTAGGCTCCATTCTGGCCACCTTCTCCCTGGCCGCTACCGCCGGCTATGGCTTTAAGGGAATGCTGCTGCCCCTGCTGATTGCCGTGGCCGGTATGGTCTGCTCCCTGATCGGCTCCTTTATGGTCAAGACCAAGGAGGACGCCGACCAGAAGTCCCTGCTCCGCACCCTGCGCACCGGCACCTATTCCGCCGCCGTGCTGGCCGCCATCTGTGCCGCCGTGCTGACCTATGCGATCATGGGCAGCATGGGCGTGTTTGTGGCCATTCTCTGCGGACTGGTGGGGGGCTGTGCCATCGGCTACTTCACCGAGTATTACACCTCCGACACCTACAAGCCCACCCAGGAGTTGGCTGCGGCCTCTGAGACCGGCTCCGCCACCATCATCATTGGCGGCATCTCTCTGGGCCTGAAGTCCACCGCCTCCTCCATTCTCATTGTGGGTGCTGCGGTTCTCATCTCCTACTTCGCCGCCGGCGGCTCTCTGGAGATCGTGGACGGCTCCGGCGCCTTTACCACCGCCTTCTATGAGGGCCTGTACGGCATTGGCATTGCCGGTGTTGGTATGCTCTCCACCCTGGGCATCACCCTGGCCACCGATGCCTACGGCCCCGTGGCCGACAACGCCGGCGGCATTGCCGAAATGGCCGAGCTGCCTGAGTTTGTCCGTGAGCGCACCGATGCCCTGGACTCTCTGGGCAACACCACCGCCGCCACCGGCAAGGGCTTTGCCATTGGCTCTGCCTCTCTGACCGCTCTGGCTCTGCTGGTCTCCTATGTGAGCATTGTCCAGGACAAGACCACCGAGGTGCTGAACTTTACCCTGACCAGCCCCACGGTTCTGGTGGGCCTGTTTATCGGTGCCATGCTGACCTTTGTGTTCTCCGCCTTTACCATGGGCGCAGTGCAGACCGCCGCTCAGACCATTGTCACCGAGGTTCGCCGTCAGTTTAAGGAGATCCCCGGCATTATGGAGTACAAGGCAAAGCCCGACTACCAGGCCTGCGTGGGTATGTGCACCAAGGGTGCCCTCCACGAGATGGTGGTTCCCGCTCTGCTGGCCATTATCGTTCCCATTTTCACCGGCCTGATCCTGGGCCCCACCGGTGTGGTGGGTCTGCTGGGCGGCGTTTCCGTCACCGGCTTTGCCATGGCCGTGTTTATGTCCAACGCCGGCGGCGCATGGGACAACGCCAAGAAGTACATCGAAAGAGGCAACCATGGCGGCAAGGGCAGCGAGCAGCATAAGGCCGCTGTGGTCGGTGACACCGTGGGCGACCCCTTCAAGGATACCTCCGGCCCCTCTCTGAACATCCTCATCAAGCTGGTCTCCACGGTTTCCATCGTGTTCTCCGGCCTGATCGTGGCCTTCAACCTGATGGGCCTGCTGTAAAAAAGCATCGGGATGCGCTGCCAAACCGGCAGCGCATCTTTTTTATGCCACATTTATGCCACGTCCACAAACACCTTGGACACATAGCCGTCCGTCCCCTGATATGCCACGGCGTACCAGTCCCCCTGCTGCCCCAGCACGTCCAGGTTGGCCCCGTTGGGCAGGGAGCGGAGCACCGCCGCCTCCAGGCTGGGCTTCTCCCGCAGATTCAGAGTGCCGGAACTTAGGCGCACCGTCCCTTTTCGGGGGAAATTCTCTCCCGGCGCCCGGAAGGGAATGTTAAAATACTCGGTCAGGGCCAGAACCAGGATTCGGGCGATTTGGGTCAGGTTGGAGGTGATCCAGCTGGCGTCCTCCGGGTTGTCATGATAGGCCAGCTCCACAAACACCGCCGGGGCTCTGGTCTGGCGCACCTCTCCAATGGCGGTGGTGCCCAAGGCCCGCACCAGGTTGGGGTCGGGATAGATGGTTTTGAGCCCCTCGGCCACCAGATTGGCCGCCCGCTTTCCCTCCAGGCTAGAGGGGTAGTAATAGATGTCGCTGCCTCTGACCTGGCCGTACAGGCCCTCCGGGGCCCCGTTGGAGTGAAGGGCCAGGTGCAGATCGTAGCTTCCCATGTTGCTCTGGCGGATGGATTGGGAGGCGGAGCCGGTGGGGGAGTTTCGGGTAAAGTCGATGCCGGAGGCGGTCAAATAGGGCTCCATGGCATCCGCCAGTCGGTTCATCCAGTACGCCTCGGAATTTCCCGTCACATAGAGATTCCCCTCCTGGGTGGATGGGCTTAGAAAAATGCTGGGCATAGTATACTCCTTTCCCTTTGGGTGATACTACATGATATGCGGGAGTCCGGCTTTTTTGCGGATACTCCCCAGAAGATGGCCGGGATTTTTCCAAAGTTTATGCATTTAGCCCCTTGACCCGGTGTTACTTTGTCTGTATAATACCCTTGAATTGATATTCCAAAAGGCAATGATGGGAAAAAGTAATGGGATTCCACGCCATCCAGAGAGCCGGGGCAGCTGAAAGCCGGCAGGCGCATTCCAGGAAAGAACATCCCGGAGCCGCAGCTCGAACCTGGTCTACAGCAGTAGGGTGTGCCGTGGTCAGCACGTTACAGCTGATGCTTAATCGCAATGAGCGGATTCGCAAGGATTCATATGGGTGGTACCACGGAGGGTTTGTGTCTTTCGTCCCATGTCTCTGTAAGGAGACGGGGCGGAGGGCTTTTTTCTTGCGCAACACCCCATAATTGGGCCAAGGTGCATGGTTCTGTTCCCCCGCAAATCCCCCGCCTTGGCCATCAGAGAGGATGATACGATGTTAAAGCGCACCATTTACTGCGGCGCACTGAGAGAGGCCCATATCGGTCAGGATGCCGTCGTCACCGGCTGGGTGCAGACCAAGCGTGACATGGGCGGCGTGGTGTTTATTGACCTGAGAGACCGGGAAGGGATCCTTCAGGTGGTATTTGACGCAAAAAATCTGCCGGAGGAGCAGTTCTCCGCCGCAGACCGGCTGAAAAACGAAACGGTGATTGCCGTGGAGGGCTACGTCCGCAAGCGGGACCAGGAGACGGTCAACCCCAAGCTGGCCACCGGCACTGTGGAGCTTCGGGCCAGAGAGCTGGAAATTATTTCCCAGGCAGACCCGCTGCCCTTTTCCATAGAGGAGGGCACCGGCAACGAGGCCCTGCGGCTGAAGTACCGCTACCTTGACCTGCGCCGGCCGGAGATGATTTCCCGGCTGAAATTCCGCCACCGGGTACAGCGGTGCGCAGAGGACTATCTGGACGGCCAGGGCTTTCTCTCGGTAGAAACCCCCATTCTCACCAAGTCCACCCCGGAGGGGGCCCGGGACTATCTGGTGCCCTCCCGGGTTCATAATGGCCTGTTCTACGCCCTGCCCCAGTCTCCCCAGATTTTTAAGCAGCTGCTGATGGTAGGCGGAATTGACAAATACTACCAAGTGGCCCGGTGCTTCCGGGACGAGGACCTTCGGGCAGACCGGCAGCCGGAGTTTACCCAGGTGGACATGGAGATGAGCTTTGTAGACCAGGAGGACGTGCTGGAGCACCTGGAGAAGCTGTTCCGGCATCTGTTCCGGGAGCTGATGGGGGCGGAGCTGCCCTGCCCCTTCCCCCGGCTCACCTGGACGGAGTGCATGGACAAATACGGCTCGGACAAGCCTGACCTGCGCTTTGACCTGCCCATTGTAGACCTGACGGACACCCTGCGGGACTGCGGCTTTTCCGTGTTCCAAAACGCCCTGAAAAAGGACGGGGTGGTGCGGGCCATTAACGTGCGGGGCCGGGCGGACTTTACCCGCACGGAGATTGAAATGCTCACCGATGAGGCCCTGGGGCTGGGGGCCAAGGGCATGGCCTGGATCGCCTGGCGGCCCACCGGGGAAATCTACTCCATTTTGACCAAGTATTTCACCGGGGAGCAGATGGATCGGCTGCTCTCGGCCATGGATGCCGCCCCCGGGGACTTTATCCTGTTTTCCGCAGACACCCTCGCCACGGTGCGGCGGGTGCTGGGGGGCCTGCGGCTGAAGCTGGCAGACCATCTGGGGCTTCGCCGGAAGGAATGGAACATTCTCTTTGTCACGGACTTTCCCCAGTTTGAGTTCTCCCAGGAGGAGGGCCGCTGGGTGTCCACCCATCATCCCTTTACCATGCCCTATCCCGAGGACGTGCAGTATCTTCTCTCCGACCCGGGCCGGGTGCGGGCCCAGGCCTATGACGTGGTGCTCAACGGCATTGAGCTGGGCAGCGGCTCCGTGCGAATCCACCAGCGGGAGGTACAGAACAAAATGTTTGAGGCCCTGGGCTTTACCCAGGAGCAGATCACAGAGCGGTTTGGGTTTATGGTGGATGCCTTCCGCTACGGCACCCCGCCCCACGCAGGCTTTGCCTTCGGTCTGGACCGGCTGGTGATGCTTCTGACGGAGGCCGCCTCCCTCCGGGACGTGATCGCCTTCCCCAAACTCAAGGATGCCTCCTGTCCCCTTACCGACGCCCCCAACACCGTGGACGAGGCCCAGCTGGAGATTTTGGGCATTGGGGCCCGGGATGCCTCCGGCAGAATGCGGGGGGCCAAGACTGCCCAACCGGTGGCCGGAGGAATTGATCTCCAGCATATTGCCGATTTGGCCATGCTGCGCATCAGTCCTGCGGAGCAGAGCACCATGGAGCAGGATCTGCTGGAAATGGTGGAGTTTGCCAGCCGTCTGGACAAGCTGGACACCACCGGCGTGGAGCCTATGGCCCATATCGCCCCCCTGCAAAACGTCTGGCGGGAGGATGTGGTCGCAAACGAAAACCGCCGGGAGGAGCTTTTGGAAAATGCCCCCGCCAAGGAGGACGGATATATCTTCGTCCCCCAGGTGGTGGAGTAAGGAGGACAAGTCATGGATATTACAGAACTGACCCTAAGGGAGCTGACGGGTGCCCTCCAAAGGAAGGCCGTCTCCGCCCGGGAGGCTGCGGAGGGCTATCTCGCCCGGATGGCCGAACAGGAGCCGGAGGTGGGGGCCTATCTGACCGTTACCGAAAAGGAGGCCCTGGCCGCCGCCGACAGCATTGACCAGCGCCGGGCCCAGGGGGAGCTCCTTCCCCCTCTGGCGGGGGTTCCCTGCGGCATAAAGGACAACATCTGTACCCGGGGCATTCCCACCACCTGCGCCTCCAGAATGCTGGAGCATTTTACGCCCCCCTATGACGCCACCGTGATGGAACGGCTCCAGGCCCAGGGGGCCGTTATGCTGGGCAAGCTCAACATGGACGAGTTTGCCATGGGCTCCTCCACGGAGAACTCCTACTTTCATCTGACCCACAACCCCCACGACCCTGGCCGGGTTCCCGGGGGAAGCTCCGGCGGCTCCGCCGCAGCCGTGGCCGCCCGGGAGGCCGCCTTTACCCTGGGTTCGGACACCGGCGGCTCCATCCGCCAGCCTGCCGCCTTCTGCGGGGTGGTGGGCATGAAGCCCACCTATGGCCTGGTATCCCGGTACGGGCTGATTGCCTTTGCCTCCTCCTTAGACCAGATTGGCCCTCTGACCCGGACGGTCTACGATAATGCCCTGGTGCTGGAGGCCATCTTCGGCCACGACCCGAAGGATTCCACCTCCCTGCCCGGCTCCGGGCTCTCTATGACCCAGGGCATGGAGGCCGGGGTCAAGGGGATGCGCTTCGCCCTGCCCCAGGAATACTTCTCCCAGGGACTGCAGCCGGAAATCGCCGCCGCCCTTCGTGCCGCCGCCCACCGGCTGGAAACCCTGGGGGCCCAGGTGGACGAGGTGAGCCTGGAGGGGCTGGACTATGCCCTTCCGGCCTATTATGTGATCTCCTCCGCCGAGGCCTCCTCTAACCTGGCCCGGTTTGACGGGGTGAAATACGGCTTCCGGGCCCAGAACCTTCGGGACATTCGGGAGCTCTACCGGGAGACTCGCTCCCAGGGCTTTGGGCCGGAGGTGAAGCGGCGAATCATGCTGGGCTCCTTTGTGCTCTCTGCGGGCTATTATGACGCCTATTACAAAAAGGCCCTGCAGGCCAGAACCCTGCTCAAGCAGTCCTTTGACCGGATTTTCGCCCAGTATGACGCCATCATCTCCCCGGTGGCCCCCACCACCGCCTATAAAATCGGGGAAAAGACCCAGGATCCGCTGGAGATGTACCTGGGGGACGTGTACACCGTTCCCGTGAATATTGCCGGGCTGCCCGCCCTGTCCCTGCCCTGCGGCACCGACTCCCAGGGCCTGCCCATTGGGATGCAGCTCATTGGAAAGCCCTTCTCCGAGCCCACCCTGTACCGGGCCGGATTTGCCTTTGAAACGGAAGGAGGCGTAGAACCATGCTAAAGGATTATGAAATGGTCATTGGCCTGGAGGTTCATGTGGAGCTGAAAACCGCCACGAAGATTTTCTGCGGCTGCTCCACCCGCTTCGGCGCACCCCCCAACACCCAGTGCTGCCCGGTGTGTACCGGTATGCCCGGCTCCCTGCCGGTGCTCAACGGCAAGGTGGTGGAATATGCGGTGATGGCCGGATTGGCCACCAACTGCACCATTGCCACCTACTCCAAGCAGGACCGGAAAAACTATTTTTATCCCGACCTGCCCAAGGCCTATCAGATTTCCCAATATGAGCTGCCCCTGTGCAGCCGGGGCTATCTGGACATTGAGACGGAGGCCGGGAAAAAGCGCATCGGCATCACCCGGATTCACATTGAGGAGGACGCAGGAAAGCTCACCCATGTGGAGGGCCGGGGCACCCTGATCGACTGTAACCGCTGCGGCGTGCCTCTGATTGAAATCGTATCCGAGCCGGATATGCGTTCGGCGGAGGAGGCCAGGGCCTACCTGCAAAAGCTCCGGGCCATTATCCTCTATACCGGGGTGTCCGACTGCAAAATGAACGAGGGCTCTCTCCGCTGTGACGTAAACCTGTCCATTCGGAAACGGGGCAGCGACACCCTGGGCACCCGGACGGAAATGAAAAACCTCAACAGCTTTCAGAGCGTGGTCAAGGCCATTGAATATGAATATGCCCGGCAGGTCAGCGTGCTGGAGGAGGGGGGCGAGGTGATTCAGGAGACCCGCCGCTTTGACATGAACACGGG
>CAVJIP010000021.1:0-1765 GCA_963649625.1 Bacteroidaceae bacterium | reverse complement strand
GACCTCCTCCATGCGCTCCAAGGAAAACGCCGACGACTACCGGTATTTCCCGGACCCTGACCTGGTGCCCATTCTGGTCAGCGAGACACTTCGCCGGGAGCTGGAGGAGAGAATCCCGGTGCTGCCGGATCAGCGGAAGGAGCAGTATCAGGCCCAGTACGGCCTGAGCTCCCTGGCCGCCGAGACCCTGGTCACACGGAAGGACATTGCCGACTACTTTGAGACGGTGGTGCAGAGCACCCGCTATCCCCTGCTGGCCGCCAATCTGGTGTCCGGGGAGGTGGCCCGGCTTTGCCCGGAGGAGCAGGCCATTCCTGTGGCCCCGGAGCATATCGCCCTTTTGGCCGACCTGCTGGGAGAGGGGAAGGTCAACGGCAGCACCGGTAAGCGGGTGGTGGCCCTGCTGTTCCAGGAGGATCAGGATCCCGCCGCACTCATTGAGTCCCAGGGGCTCCAGCAGATCAGTGACGAAGGGGTACTGCTGCCTCTGGCCCGGGAGGTGCTGGAGCAGAGCCAGAAGGTGGTATCCGACCTGCAGAGAGGCAACAAAAACGCCTTCCATGCTCTGGTGGGGCAGATGATGAAGAAAACCCACGGAAAGGGCAATCCCCAGGTGATTCAGAAAATCCTGGCCCAGCTGCTGGGAGAGGAATCATAGTGCAGTCATCGGAGCAGGGGCAATACCCCATAATTCGGCAAGGAGCTTTGGCGCAATTGTGCGGTATTGCCCAGGCGCTTCGGTGGCTGATTCTATGGAGTACAGTTCATGCTTCTATGGAGAATCCTATATTTGACGAAAGGGCCTCCGGCTTTTATAATGGAGGGGTAAGGTTGACCTATCACATCAAGGAGGTATTTCGATGAATATGGAGGATTTGGCGCTCCAGGTGGAGCGTCTCCAGGCCGCCCAGGCCTGCCGAAATCTCATGGGCCGGTATTCCTACTACCACACTGCCTTCCGCAACAAGGACTACATGACCCTGTGGGCCCAGCGGCCCGACAGCTATTTCAAGTTCCCCTTTGGCCAGTACATCGGCTATGAGGCCATCGCCCACTGCTATCTGGTGGAGCATGGCGACCGGGATGACCCGGGCATGGATCAGAAGCTCCGGGGCATTATGACCATGCACCAGCTGGACACAGAGGTGCTGGAGGTGGCCGCCGACTGCAAAACCGCCAAGGGGGTTTGGATCTCTCCGGGCCACGAGACCTTTTTGCGGAATCCGGAAAACGTAGACCCGGCCAAGGAGCCGGAGAAGCTGGTGCCTGACCCTATGTGGGCCTGGTCCAAATACGAGGTGGAGTTTATCCGGGAGGAGGACGGCTCCTGGAAGCTCTGGCATATGGTGCTCTATCCCCTGTTTAAGACCGGGTATCACCAGGCCTGGACGGAGGCGGAAACCAAGGTGGAGCAGGCCATCAACCCGGACGCCGACCAGACCAAGCCCGGTGAGACCAACCCCATGACCGGCCAGAGGGCCCCGGATTTCTGGCAGTGGAGCAAAACCGCCGTCTATCCCGCCCACGAGCCGGAGCCGCCTGTGCCCTACGACACGGCGGAGCATATGCCCCACAAAATTGTGGTTCCCGAACAGTAATATAACAGCTCCCCAGGGTCTAAGGGCCCGGGGAGCTGTTTTTATCCCATTATCCCATATAGGTGCAAACCCCTACCGCCACCAGAATCCCCAGCAGGGCCCCCATGAGCACCTGGGGCAGGGTATGGCCCACCAGCTCGTGAAAGGGCTTTCGCTCTGGCAGGGGG
>CAVJIP010000020.1:0-17964 GCA_963649625.1 Bacteroidaceae bacterium | reverse complement strand
GCCCTACTCCCTGGTGCTGTTTGACGAGATCGAAAAGGCCCACGGCACCGTCCGGGCCCTGCTGCTTCAAATCATGGACGAGGGGCGGCTGACAGATGCGGAGGGGCTTTCGGTGGATTTCCGAAACACCCTGGTGGTGATGACCTGCAACCTGGGCGGGGAGGCCATCTCCCGGGAGGGGCTGACCCTGGGCTTTTCCGATGGAGCCTCTCCCAGGGGGACGGAGCTTCGCCGGGAGCTGGAAACGGGCTTTTCCCGGGAGTTTCTGGGGCGGCTGGATGCCATTGTGCCCTTCCGAAGGCCGGACGGAGCGGCAAGACAGGCCATTGCGGAGAAGCTGCTGAGGGACTTCTGCCGCCGGGTGAGCCGGGAGGGACGAAGCCTGCGGGCGGAGCCTGGGGTGGCGGAATACCTCTGCGGCAGGTGGGACAGGGACGGCTACGGAGTGCGGAGCCTGGGCCGACTGATCAACCGGGAGCTGGGAGATCCTCTGGCGGAGCTGCTTTCCCGGGGGGCCTGGGCCGGGGAGGCCCGGGCCCAGGCAGGGCCGGAGGGGATTCGGATAGAGGTGTGAAGGACGCTAACGGCGTAAGCCCTGTCCGGATTGCCCCGGGGTTTGATACTACCAGTGTAGCACAGGGAACGGTAGATTTCATCCCGCTTTTGTCCCACTTTTGTCCCGCTTTTGTCCCACCCTGCCACGTTCGCCCCTTTAGTTTGGCCCAAGCCAAGACCTCCCCCTTGGTGGGAAAGGTGCCGCCGGAGGCGGCGGATGAGGGAGAAAGAACTGCCGTTTTTCCTCTTTCGTCACGGCGTACAACCTGCCACCTTCCCCAAAGGGGAAGGTTATGGGGCGTACCGATTCAAAACCGCCGGAACCAAGACCTTCCCCACAGGGGCGAAGGCGGACACGCCGGAGAGGCTTTCGCCCTTATCCGGCCCACCCGAGGGGAGAAAGGAGATGCAGCGATTACCGGTTCTGGGCACTGTATATGGTGCATAAAATAAAGGGAGAAGGGGCTACTGGCATTATGACGAAAAAGTAGAAAATAGTCAAAATTATTCGGTTTTTTCACAAAAATATCCGAAACGTGCCGGAGAAAAATTAGATAGAATCAGGTGAGATTGCACAAAAACCGGGAGAGAAAACCGGGGAATCCGTATAGGAATTTGTGTATAATGCCATGCCCTACGGGGAAATCACCAAAATTTTTGACGATTTTTATGAAAAATGACTTGTAAAAACCGCAAATTATGCTATAATCATCAATGATAGGCGAGAGCCTTCAAAAAAGTGCCCAAAAGGATAAGGCAAAAGACCGTGCCATCCAATCATGGTCTTTCCCGATGGGCACCGCGTGATTTCACACAGAAGGGAGGAAATGCTGCGTAGGATAGAACCGCCGGAGCAGGGCCTTTGGATGTGCAGGCCTGAAGGCCCGTTAAATACGGTGGGTTCTGTTCGCTAATGCATGGGCCAATGCCCAAAACCCGTTAGCACGGTGCCAGCAGCGAACCGTTTCGTGGCATTTTTGACTTCGTGCGACGCCGCACTCTGCGGCGAATGGGGAACGTGAAAAATGCAGAAATGCAAACCAATTAAGTAAAGGAGAATTGGCATGCGATTGCTTGAGTTAAAGCGAGACTGGCGCATGAACAAGGGTCTTTATCTCTTGATCATCCCGGTCGTCGTGTATCTCATCATCTTCAACTATGTGCCTATGGCAGGCATCGTTCTGGGCTTTGAACGCTTCACGCCTAAGAACGGTGTGTACATGAGTGAATGGGTCGGTCTGAAGCATTTCGTGACCTTCTTCAGCTCCGTGTTCTTTATCCGCGTGCTGAAGAATACCCTGATCCTCAGCCTCTACAGCATTATTTTCGGATTTCCTGCACCGATTATTTTTGCTCTGCTGCTCAACGAACTGGACAACGAGTACTATAAGAAGGTTATCCAGGTCGTCAGCTACATGCCCAACTTCATCTCTACCGTCGTTATCTCCGGTATCATCATCGACTTCGTTGCGTCCGATGGTGTTATCACGGATATGCTGGTCAAGATCGGCTTCCTGAAGGAAGCGAAAAACCTTCTGTCGGTACCCCAGTACTTCCGGACCCTTATGGTTCTGACTGATCTGTGGCAGCAGGTCGGCTTCGGCTCCATTCTGTTCCTGGCGGCACTGACCGGTATTGATCAGGAGCTTTACGAGGCCGCTGTAATCGACGGCGCAAACCGCTGGAAGCAGACCATGCACGTGACCATCCCCGGCATTATGCCCACCGTGGTCATCATGCTGATCATGCGGATCGGCGGCCTGATGAACGCCAACCAGGAAAAGATCCTGCTTCTGTACAACCCCCTGATTTACGAGACCTCCGATGTAATCGGTACCTTCGTTTACAGAAAGGGCCTGCTGGAAGCGGACTACGGCTATTCCACCGCAGTGGGTCTTTTCAACTCCGCCGTCAACGTGGTGCTTCTGTTCATTGCCAATGGTGTGTCCAGAAAGTACTCCGAGACGAGCCTGTTCTGATGGGAGGAAGTTGACGTATGAATTTGAATTTCGTGATTAAGACTCCCAGCAGACGTATTTTCGAGGCTATCAACTACATCCTTCTGGGCCTGTTCGGCATCATCTGTCTGCTGCCTGTGCTCCATTGTATCTGGGCCTCCGTGTCGGATCCTACCCTGATGGCACAGCACTCCGGCATTATTCTCTATCCGCTTTTTGATGCGGATCATCCCATTACCTGGTACGGCTACAAAATGGTTTTCGGCAACAACTCCCTGCTGATGGGCTATGCCAACACCATTTTCTACTGTGCAGTGGGCGGTGCGTTCTCCACCATCGTCTGCACCATGGGCGGCTTCGTCCTGTCCCGTAAGGGCCTGGTTCTGAAGAAATACGTTATGCTGATGATCACCATCACCATGTTCTTCAACGGCGGCATGATCCCCACCTACATGGTCATCAAGGGTCTGCATATGCTCGACACCCGTTGGGTTATGATCATCCCCATGGCTGTTAACGTCATGAGCCTGGTTATCATTCGTACCGCAATTCAGGGTATGCCCGACTCCCTGGAGGAATCCGCTCGTCTGGACGGCGCTGGCAACTTCACCATCCTGTTCAAGATCGTTATTCCTCTGGTTAAGGCTACCGTCGCAGTGCTGGCACTGCAGTACATCCTCATGAAGTGGAACTCCTACTTCGAGGCTATGATCTATCTGCAGACCCGCGCTCTCTATCCCCTCCAGGTTATTCTGAAAGAAATCCTGACTGAGTCTGACTCTTCTTCTCTGACCTACGATCCGGAGCTTGCCAAGTACTCCGATCTGGTTGAGTATTGCACCATCGTGGTTGCGATCCTCCCCATCTTCTGCTTCTATCCCTTCATCCTGAAGTATTTCACCAAGGGCATGATGGTCGGCTCTCTGAAGGGCTAAGCCCCAAGAGACCATTAGAACAGCCTAAAACCGGCTCGCTGCTGCGGGCCGGTTTTTTCGTGGCGGCGGGATTCGTGCGAAAAAACCTTGCAATTAGAGGGGGATTAGAGTATACTAGCTAGGAAGTGGGGAGAAGTGGTGCTTCTGCCCACAGGGAAGGGGGTTGCATCCATGACGGGAAAATTCCGCCACAATATTGACGGGAAGGGTCGTCTGTTTGTGCCTGCCCGCCTCCGGGAGGAGCTGGGCGATGCCTTCTATGTGACCATTGGACTGGGACGCTCCCTGATGGTGCTGCCGGAGCAGGTCTGGAAGGGCCTGGAGGAGAAAAAGCAGTCCATGCCCATGGCCCAGGTCCAGAACCTGCGGTTCTTCTTTGCCAACGCCGTTCGCTGTGAGCCGGACAAGCAGGGGCGCATCCTTCTGCCCGGTGAGCTGCGCCGCTATGGGAACCTGACCCAGGAGGTGGTGCTGGTGGGCTTTGGAGACAAGGCGGAGATTTGGGATGCGGCGGCCTATGATGCCATGGAGCGGGCATTTTTACAGGAGGGAACCATGGATCAGGTGCTCTCCGCCCTGGAGCTGTGAGCTTCGGAAAGGAGGCCCTATGGCCTTTTCACACAAGTCCGTCCTGCTGGACGAATGCATTGACGGCCTGAACATTCGCCCGGAGGGCATCTATTTGGACGGCACTCTGGGCGGGGCGGGCCATTCTCTGGAAATCGTCCGGCGGCTTACCACCGGGCGGCTCATCGGGATAGACCGGGACGGCGCAGCCCTGGAGGCCGCCCGGGAGCGGCTGGGGCCCTATATGGATCGGGTCACGCTGGTACATCGCAATTTTAAGGAGCTGGATGGAATCTTGGATGACCTGGGCCTGTCCGGGGTGGACGGAATGCTCTTTGACCTGGGGGTTTCCTCTCCTCAGCTGGATCAGGCGGAGCGGGGCTTTTCCTATATGGCCGATGCGCCCCTGGATATGCGCATGAACCGGGAGGATCGGCTTACCGCCTATGAGGTGGTCAATCAGTGGCCCCGGGAGGAGCTGCGCCGAATCCTCTATGAATACGGGGAGGAGCGTTACGCCCCCCAAATCGCCGGGGCCATTGACCGCCGCCGCCAGCAGCCCATTGCCACCACCCTGGAGCTGGTGGAGGTTATTCGTGGAGCCCTTCCCGCCCAGGCCCTTCGGGAGAAGCAGCATCCCGCCAAGCGGAGCTTTCAGGCCATCCGGATTGCGGTCAATGATGAGCTGGGCTCCGTCAGGGAAATGCTGGAGGCGGCCATTCCCAGGCTGAACCCAGGGGGACGGCTGGCAGTGATCACCTTCCATTCCCTGGAGGATCGGATCGTAAAATCCGCCATGAACGCCGCAGCCAAGGGCTGCACCTGCCCGCCGGAGTTCCCGGTGTGTATCTGCGGGAAAAAGCCCCAGGTGAAGGTGCTGACCCGAAAGCCCATTGTGTCGGGAGAGACGGAGCTGGAGGAAAATCCCAGGGCCCGCAGTGCCAAGCTGCGGATATGCCAGAGGCTCTAGCCGTGTACGGTGGGCCGGTGGTGGAGGTTGAACAGAAACAGCGGCTGGGGCCCGGAGCCCTCTTGGTGGGGCTGACGGCGGCGGTGCTGTTGGGAAGTATGCTGGGGGCCAACGTGCGGCTCTATGAGCTGCGCCAGGCAAATCAGGCCCTGGAGGAGCGGATCCAGGAGCGGCAGGAGGCCCTGCGGGAGCTGGAGCGACAGGCGGCGGAGCTGCCGGATATGGCCCATCGATCCCGGGAGCTGGGGCTTCGGCCCGTGGAGCCGGAACAGGTGGAGGTGCTCCACATCCGGGGCGGCGAGAAGGAATGAGCAACATAACGGACGTTTTTCGGGCATACCCTGTAAAGACCCTACCCGAAAGGAGGCAGTCCCTTGCGTCCCCATGTTCCCAGACTTCCCGGCGGCCCGGAGCGCAGGATCCTGCGGCGAACCGCCATATTGATGGCCCTGTTTGGAGTTGTCATGTTCCTTCCCCTGACGGCCCAGCTGGTGCGGCTGCAAATCATAGAGCATGAAAGGCTCAGTGCCCTGGCGGTGGAAAATCAGACCAGAACCAGTCGGGTGACGGCGGCCCGGGGCACCATTTATGACCGCAATATGAATCTGCTGGCAATCAGTGCCGATGTGGAAAACGTGTGCATTGACCCCAATGAGCTGGCCCTGTCCGGCCAGGACACGGAGGCCATTGCCCAGGCCCTTAGCCGGATTCTCTCGGTGGAGCAGGAAAAAATTCAATCACTTATGGCTGATATCGGCTACCGCTATCAAATCGTCAAGCGCAAGGTGGAGCAGGAGGAGGCTTCTCAGGTTCGGGCCTATCTGGCCCAGGGAAATGTCACGGGGGTGTATCTGGAGCCGGACACCAAGCGGTACTATCCCGCCGGAGCCTTGGCCGCCCAGGTTATGGGTTTTGTGGGCAGCGACAATACGGGCCTGGACGGCATTGAGGCCGCCTACGACAAGACCCTTTCCGGCCAGGGCGGACGCATTGTCTCGGCCAAGGGCAATTATGGGGCGGAGATGGAGTTCCACCACGAGGTATATTATGATGCCACCCAGGGCTATGACCTGGTGCTGACCATTGACGAGACGGTGCAGGAAATGCTGGAAAAGCATATTCAGGAGGCCATCACCCAGTACGATGTGCAGAACGGGGCCTTCGGGGTGGTGATGGACGTGGAGAATGGGGACATTCTGGCTATGGCCACCCTGTCCGGCTATGACCCCAACAGCTATTCCGAAATCTACGATGACAAGATACGTCAGGCTCTGGAGGAAAAGCGGCAGGCAGCCCTGGAGGCTCCGGAGGCGGAGCGGGAGTCCTTGCTGGAGGCCTATCAGGAGGCGGTAGTCAACGCCCGGCTGAGCCAGTGGCGGAATCGGGTCATTTCAGACGGATATGAGCCCGGCTCCACCTTCAAAAGCATCACCCTGGCTGCGGCCCTGGAGGAGGGAGCGGTGAGCCTGTCAGATGGCTTTTACTGCTCCGGCAGCACCGCCGTCAAGGGACGAACCCGCCCCCTTCACTGCTGGAAGTCCGCCGGACACGGCCAGCAGTCCACGGCGGAGGCCCTGCAAAACTCCTGCAACGTGGCCTTTGCCAATATTGGCATCCGGTTGGGCGGGGAAAAGCTCTATGAGTATGTCCATCGGTTCGGCCTGACGGAGCAAACCGGCATTGAGCTGGGCGGCGAGGCCAGCGGCATCTTCTTTGATGAGGCCACCCTGGCCAATCCCGACAGCTATGCCTCTCTGACCTCCGCCGCCTTTGGCCAGACCTTCAAGGTCACGCCCCTACAACTGGTGCGGGCCATCGCCGCCGTGGTGAACGGCGGGTATCTGCTGGAGCCTCATGTGGTCAAGCAGGTGCTGGATCAGGAGGGAAACCTGGTGGAGGAGCAGGGGCGAACCGTGCTGCGCCAGGTGATCAGTGCGCAGACCTCCCGGACCATGTGTGCCCTGCTGGAGTCCGTGGTGTCCCAGGGCACGGCCAAAAACGCCCAGATCGCCGGGTATCGTATCGGGGGCAAAACCGGCACATCGGAAAAAATCGACGTGCTGGATGAAAACGGAAACCCGGTGGAGGACAAAATCGTCTCCTTTGTGGGCATCGCCCCCATGGAACACCCACGGTATATTGTGCTGGTGGCCCTGGATACCCCCTCTACGGCCACGGGCTATTACATCTCCGGCGGCCAAATGGGGGCCCCAACGGTTCGGAATGTGCTGGCGGACATCCTGCCCTATTTGGGGATTCAGCCGGACTACTCCCAGGAGGAGGCCGCTCTGACGGATGTGTCCGTGCCGGACGTTACCGGCATGACCTCCCAAGAGGCCAAAGAGGCCCTGGAGGAAAAGAAGCTGACCTTCCGCAGCATGGGAGAAGGAGAGACGGTGACGGAGCAGGTGCCGCCTGCCGATGCGGTGATTCCCGGCGGCAGTGAGATCGTGTTGTATTTTGGTGCCCATCAGCCCCAGGGGCAGGTGACGGTGCCGGACGTAGTGGGGAAGGATGCCCAGACGGCAAACGCCCTGCTCACCCAACAGGGACTGTATATGAAAATAATCGGCGCATCCGGGGAGGGAACCATCCTGGCCGCCGCTCAAAGTCCGGAGGCCGGCCAGACGGTGCAGCCGGGGACGGTGGTGGAGGTGGAATTTTCCGACCTGTCCGCCAGAGATTAAGGAGGACACAATGAAGCTGTGTGACATTCTAAAGGGAATTGAAATACAATCGGCCAGCGCACCGATGGAGCTGGAGATTCCGGGTATCGCTTACGATTCCCGGCAGGTAAAGCCGGGGGAGCTGTTTGTGGCGGTGACAGGCTTCGCCTCCGACGGACATAAGTTTATCCCCATGGCCATGGAGAAGGGAGCCGCCGCAGTGCTCTGTGAGCGTGTCCCGGAGGGTGGGATTCCCTATGTCCAGGTGAAGGATACCCGGCAGGCCCTGGCCCTGGCTTCGGCCAACCTGTTTGACCATCCGGCGGAGAAAATGACCTTTATCGGTGTCACCGGCACCAATGGGAAAACCACCACCGCCTATCTGTTGAAAGCACTTCTGGAAAAGACCCTGGGGACCAAGGTGGGCCTGGTGGGAACCATTCAGAATATGATCGGGGAGGAAGTGCTGGAGACGGAGCGTACCACCCCGGAATCCTATGAGCTGCAAAGGCTTTTCGCCCGGATGGCGGAGAAGGGCTGCACCCATGTGGTGATGGAGGTGTCCTCCCACGCCCTGGCCCTGGAGCGGGTGTCGGGAGTACATTTTCAGGTGGGAGTGTTTACCAATCTCACCCAGGATCACCTGGATTTCCACAAAACCATGGAGGAATATCGCAAGGCCAAGGCCCGGCTGTTCCGTATGTGTGACGTGGGGGTTTATAACCTGGACGATGGGGCCAGCGAGAAAATCATGGGGGAGGCCACCTGTCGTCCCTTGACCTATGGACAAAACCATCCGGCGGAGCTGATGGGTGAAAATGCTCAGCTTCATGCCGACAGCGTAACCTTTACCGCCCGGTATCAGGGAAAATCCGTTCCTGTCCGCTTGGGCATTCCCGGGGGATTTACCGTGTATAACGCCCTGGCGGTGCTGGGGGCGGCCCTGGCTTTGGGGATTTCCCTGGAGGCTGCCGCCGCCGCCCTGGAAACCGCCCGGGGCGTCAAGGGCCGGGTGGAGGTGGTTCCCACGGCGGGAACCGGCTATACGGTGCTTATCGACTACGCCCATACCCCGGATTCCCTGGAAAATGTGCTTCGGTCGGTTCGGGGCTTCTGCAAGGGCCGGGTGATCTCCCTGTTTGGCTGCGGCGGAGATCGGGACAATACCAAGCGGCCCATTATGGGAAAAATCGGTGCAGAGCTGTCGGACATTGCCGTGATCACCTCGGACAACCCCCGCACGGAGGAGCCCGGAAGGATCATTGACCAGATTTTGGAAGGCATCCAGGACCGGTCTAACTGCCTGGTGGAGGAAAACCGCCGGAAGGCCATCCGTATGGCCATGGAGCTGGCGCAAAAGGACGACATTCTTGTGCTCTGCGGCAAGGGCCATGAAACCTATCAGATTATTGGAACAGAAAAGACACACCTGGACGAGCGGGAGGAGGTTGCCGCCGCACTCCGGGAACAGAAGGGACGATAAACTATGAAGCCCACAACCCTCAAGGAAATTGCCCAGTGGTGCGGTGGAATCCTGGAGCCACGGTTTGAAGCCGTCACCGTAAACAGCCTTTGCCACGACTCCCGGGAAATTCAGGCGGGTGCCCTGTTTTTTGCCCTGGCGGGGGAGCATGACGGCCATGACTTTGTGGCCGCCGCCAAGGCCGCAGGAGCCGCCGCAGCAGTAGTGACCCACCCGGTGGAGGTGGAGCTGCCTGCTGTGATAGTGGCGGACACCCGGAAGGCCATGGGCGACATTGCCGGGGCCTATAAGGAGACCCTAAGCTGCAAGACCGTGGCCATTACTGGCAGCGTAGGTAAAACCACCACCCGCACCATGCTGATGGCCCTGCTGGCCCAGCACTACAAAACCTGCGGCACCGTGAAGAACTACAATAACGACATCGGTCTGCCTGTGACCATTGGCCGGGTGAACCCGGACTGCGAAATGCTAGTTCTGGAAATGGGCATGAACCATTTTGGAGAAATGCGGCAGCTGACGGCCATTGGAAGGCCGGACACGGTGCTGATTACCAACATCGGCAGTATGCACATTGAGAATTTGGGCAGCCGGGAGGGCATTCTCAAGGCCAAGCTGGAGATTTTGGAGGGGCTGCATCCCGGCGGTGTCTGCTTCTTCAACGGAGACGAGCCTCTGCTGTGGAATCTTCGGGAGACGAACCGGGAAAAGACCTGGTATTTTGGCATAGAAAACCAGGCCAGCCACATTCGAGCCTCGGACATCCGCCTGATGGAGGGGAAAAGCAGCTTCCGGGTTCAGGGCATGGGCCAGGACTTCCGGGTAGAGCTGGCGGTGGGGGGCCTGCACAATGTCCACAATGCCCTGGGGGCCATCTCCGTGGCCCTGTATTATCAAGTGCCGGTGGAGAAAATTCAGGAGGCCATGAGCGGCTATGTGAATACCAGCCAGCGGCAGCAGACCATCCGCTGGAAGGGCTACACCATCATTGACGACACCTACAACGCCGGGCCGGAATCCACGGAGGCGGCCCTGCGGGTGCTGAAGGACACCAGCGGCTCCGGAGAAAAGTCCAAGCACATTGCCGTGTTGGGAGATATGCTGGAGCTGGGTAATCATTCCAGTGCCGAGCATTACCGCATTGGCCGGGTGGCGGCCTACAAGTCCGACCTGCTGCTGACCTACGGGCCGGAGGCGGCCCACATGGTGCAGGGAGCCATCACCGGGGGCATGAGCCAGCGTAGCGCCATGAACTTCCTGTCTCAGGAGGAGCTGCTCAACGCCCTGCGGAACCGGGCCAAGCCCGGAGATGTGCTGCTGTTTAAGGGCAGCCACGGAATGCATATGGAGACGCTCCTCAAGGAGTTTATGCAGGACGAATGATCGACGGAGGATAGTTATGGAAAGCGTGATTACCTGTGTGCTGGCCTTTGTGGTCAGCGCAGTCTCGGGCAAATTTTTGATTCCGGCACTCCGGGCCCTTCATGTGGGCCAGAGCATCCGGGAGGTAGGGCCGACCTGGCATAATTCTAAGCAGGGAACCCCCACCATGGGCGGGCTGATGTTTATTTCCGCAGGGCTTGTGGGGATTCTCACGGCCTTGGGCAGCTTGCGAGGGGGAGATTATACCTACCTGCTGGTGTACTGCTTTGCTCTGATTTTCGGCGTTATCGGCTTTTTAGACGATTTTATCAAGGTAAAGAAAAAGCGGAACCTGGGCCTGACGGAGCTGCAAAAGCTCCTGCTCCAGCTGGCGGCTGCCGCACTATATCTGGTGGTGCTCCGGAGAACGGGACACCTGACCTCCCAGCTTTACATCCCCTTTGCCAATATCAGCGTGGCCATTCCCTGGGTGCTATACCTGATTCTCAGCATTTTTATTATTGTGGGTACGGTCAATGCGGTGAATCTCACCGATGGGGTGGACGGATTATGCACTTGCGTGACCATCCCGGTGATGCTGCTCTATGGAGTGGTGGCCTGGCAGTGGCAGCGGATAGGGGCCTCTCAGGTGGCTATGGCCCTGGTGGGCGGCCTGCTGGGTTTCCTGATTTATAACTTCCATCCGGCCAAGGTGTTTATGGGAGACACCGGATCCCTCTTTCTGGGCGGTGCAGTTTGCGGTCTGGCCTACGCCCTGGATATGCCCCTGATTCTGATTCTGGTGGGAATCATCTACATTGTGGAGACGTTAAGCGACATTATCCAGGTGACTTACTTCAAGTTGACCCACGGAAAACGAGTCTTCAAGATGGCCCCGCTGCACCATCACTTTGAAAAGTGCGGCTGGAGCGAGGTGAAAATCGTGGGGGTATTCTCCGGGATTACGGTGGTTTTTTGTGTGCTGGCCTATTTGGGGGTCATGCACCGCTTTTAGATAAGACAAGGAGGCACCATGAGCAGACCTGGGCTGCCGGACGTGGAAAAGCGGGAGCGGGGGAGCCTGGTGGATCTTCCTTTCCTGATGCTGACCCTGGTACTGACCACCCTGGGGCTGCTGATGATTCTGTCGGCCAGCTATGCCCGGGCCCGGTATGAGACGGGAGACAGCCTGTATTTCTTCAAGCGACAGCTGATTTTTTCTCTGGTGGGGGTGGGGGCCATGCTGGCCGTCAGCCGGGTTCGGCCTCCGCTGCTTCGCAAGCTGGCCTTTCCTGTTTTAGGGGTGTCGGTGCTGTGCCTGGTGCTGGTGTTTGTGCCGGGAATCGGCCGATCAGAGAACGGGGCCACCCGATGGGTGTGCCTGGGCATCTCCTTCCAGCCCTCGGAAATCGCCAAGCTGGGGGTGATTCTCAGCTACGGGGCCATGATCGCCGCCTTCCAGGAGAAAATGCAGACCTTCCGCTGGGGCATCGCTCCCTTCGCCGCCATTTTGGTGGTGATTGTGGTGCTGCTGCGGCTGGAGCCGCACAACTCCGCCATTGTGATTATCGCCTGCACGGCAGGGGCCATGCTGTTCCTGGGCGGGGTGAAGTACCGCTGGTTTGTTCTGGGCGGCAGCCTGATGGCCATGGGGCTGGTGGTGATACTGGGAGCGGGAGGCTATGAGGTCAGCCGAATCACCGCCTGGCGGGATCCCTTTTCCGACCCTACCGACAGCGGCTATCAGATTCTTCAGTCCCTGTATGCCATTGGCAGTGGGGGCCTTTGGGGCCTGGGCTTCGGCCAGGGTCGGCAGAAATACCTCTACCTGCCGGAGGAGCACAACGACTATATCTTTGCCATCGCCTGTGAGGAGCTGGGCCTGGTGGGGGCCATGGGAATCTTGGCCCTGTACGCATTGCTGATTCTCCGGGGGTATTATATCGCCCTCCATGTGCGGGATCGGTTTCTATCCCTGACCGTGGCCGGCATCACCACCCTGACGGCCCTACAGGTGTTTTTCAATATCGGCGTGGTGACAAACCTTCTGCCCTCTACCGGCATTTCCCTGCCCTTTTTCAGCTACGGCGGCACGGCCCTGCTGATTCAGCTGGGAGAGATGGGTCTGATTTTGGGGGCGTCCCGGCAGTGCTCTGCGGGTTTCCTATAAGTAACCTATAAAGGTCGTGAACAGCATGAACGTGATTTTTACCTGCGGCGGCACCGGAGGGCATATCAGCCCCGCCGTTGCCGTGGCGAATTTAATCAAGGAACACCAGCCCCAGGCCAAAATTCTCTTTGTGGGGGCGGTGGACGGCATGGAGGCAGACCTGGTGCCCCGTGCCGGGTTTCCTCTGGAAACCGTGCAGATTGCCAGCTTTTGGCGAAAGCCCACCCCGAAGAATATTCTCCATAATATTAAGGCTGTGGGCTATATGCTCAGTAGCCGCCGAAGGGCAGACCAGATCATCCGGGAGTTTCAGCCGGACGTTATTGTGGGAACCGGCGGCTATGCCAGCTATCCCATGCTCCACCAGGGGGCCAAAAGAGGGGTTCCCACCGCCATTCACGAGTCCAATGCCGTCCCCGGCCTGACCACACGGCTGGTTATGGATAAAATGGACCGGGTCATGGTGTCTTTTGAGGAGAGCCGGAGCTGCTATCCCCACCCGGAGAAGGTGCGGGTGGTGGGAATGCCGGTGCGGGGCGAGTTCCTGTTTACCAAAAAGGCCGATGCCAAAAGGGCACTGGGCCTGGATGACCGGCCGGTGGTGGTGAGCTACTGGGGCTCCCTGGGGGCCAGGGAGATGAATAAAAAAATCGCCCGGTTTATGGCCCGGGAGGTACAAGACGGCACCCCTTATCAGCATATTCATGCCACAGGCAGCTACGGCTGGAGGTGGATGCCCGAATATGTGAAGGAGCAGGGGGTGGATTTGGCGGAGCAGCCTGCCATTGATATGCGGGAATATGTCTACGATATGCCCACGGTTATGGCGGCGGCAGACCTGGTGATTTGCCGGGCGGGAGCGGCCACCATTGCTGAGACGGCTGCAGCGGGAAAGCCTGCCATTTTCGTCCCATCCCCCAACGTGACAGACAATCACCAGGAAAAGAACGCCAGGATTCTGGAGGAGCATGGAGCCGCCGTGGTGCTTCGGGAGGCGGAGTGTGACGGAGACCGGCTCTATGAGGCGGCCCGAGCCCTGCTGGAGGACAAAGCCCGTCTGGAGCGCATGGGCCGGGCCGTCCAAGGGATGGGCGTGCCGGATTCCGCCCAGCGTATTTACGACATTATTCTGGAGCTTACCGGCTCCTGAGGGAAGGAGAAACGCCCATGGCGCAGAGTAAAAAGCCCAATCGCTCCGGGGCGGCTCAGCCTCAGAGAGAAACAAAGAACTGGAAGGCCACGACTCGGAAAAAGGCCCAGCCTACCCGGAAGCGGGTCGTGTCTCAGGAAAAAAATCAGCCCACCCGGCAGAAGGCCGCCCCACAGGAAAAGGCCCGGAGCCTTAAGAGCCAGCGGGCCTATTTCCGCAGGCTCCGCATGGAGCAGCAGGCCCAGAAGGAGGAGGCCCTTCAGAAGCAGGGCCTTCCCATGTGGGGGAAAACCCTGATCGGGGTGGCGGTGGTGCTGCTGCTGATGCTGCTGCTGTTCCGGGTGCGGAGCTTTGACGTGAGCGGAAGCACCCGCTACAGCACCGAGGAGGTCATGGAGGCCAGCGGGATCACCCTGGGAGATGTGCTGATGGGGGTCAATAAAACCAAGGTGGCCAGCCGCATTCTGGTGAAGCTGCCCTATGTGGAGCAGGTGGAGGTGTCCAAGTCCCTGCCGGGAACCGTCAGCATTCAGCTGGTGGAGTGTGAGGCCCTGGTGATGGCGGAGGCGGAAACGGGGACAAAATGGCTCCTGAATGCCCAGGGGAAGATTTTGGAGCGGGTAGACGAGGAGAGCACCTATCCCCTGATTCAGGGGGCATTGCTGCAGCTTCCCTTTGCGGGAGATCAGGCGGCCTTTGACGACCTGACCCTGGGCTCCCAGTCCATGGAGATTGCCGCCCAGGTGGCGGCGGCGGGGCTTTCCGACAGCGTCCGCACCATCCATGTGGGGGACAAGAATTATCTGAACTATGAAAATCGAATCCAGGTGGAGCTGGGAGACGGCACGGACATTCCCTACCGGCTGGAGTATCTGAAGGCGGCCCTGTCCAAGCTCACGGAAACCGCCCGGGGAACGCTGGACTTGAGCTTTTCCACCGGGAATCAGGGGATTTTCCATCCTCTTTCATAAAATTATGGAAAATCAAAAGTTGCTATTGACCCGGAGGACTAAGTGCGATAAAATATAAGCAAAATGGCATCTTTGCGCATTTTGCGTACCAATAAAGAACTTAGGAGGAATACTTATGAGCGAGTCCTATCCCGAGAGAGTTGTCGCCATTAAGGTCATCGGTGTTGGCGGCGCAGGCAACAATGTTGTCAACCGCATGATCGAGGCCGGTGTCCAGGGCGTTGATTTTATTGCAGTCAACACAGATAAGCAGGATTTGAACAAGTCCAAGGCTCCGGAAAAGGTACAGATCGGTGAAAAGCTCACCGGCGGCATGGGCGCAGGCTCCAAGCCGGAGATTGGCCGGAAGTCCGCCGAGGAGAGCCGTGCAGCCATTGCCAAGATTCTGGAGAACACCGATATGGTCTTTATCACCGCCGGTATGGGCGGAGGCACCGGCACCGGTGCAGCTCCCATTATTGCGGACATCGCCCGGGAGACCGGGGCCCTGACCGTAGGCGTTGTGACCAAGCCCTTTAAGTTTGAGGGGGCGCGACGGATGGGACAGGCCGAGGAGGGCATTGCCAATCTGGCCGGGAAGGTGGATTCCCTGATTATCATTCCCAATGACCGGCTTAAATACGTCACCGAGCAGAAGATCACCTTTGCCAACGCCTTTGGCATTGCTGACGATGTGCTCAAGCAGGCAGTCAGCTCCATTTCCGAGCTGGTGGGCTATTCCGACAACATCCTGATTAACCAGGATTTTGCCGATGTGTCTGCCATTATGCGGGACGCCGGCCGTGCTCACATGGGCGTAGGCGTGGCCTCCGGCAAGGAGAAGGCGGAGGCTGCCGCCATGGCCGCCGTGTCCTCCCCTCTGCTGGAAACCTCCATCAACGGGGCCATGGGCGTGCTCATCAACGTCACCGGCTCCCCGGATATGGAGCTGGAGGACGTGGAGACTGCCGCCAATATCGTCATGGAGGCGGCCAATCCCGATGCCAACATTATCTTCGGCGCCACCTTTGACAGCTCTCTGGAGGATGCCCTCCGGGTCACGGTGATTGCCACCGGCTTTGACGATTCCGGCGAGTCCGGGGCCTTTACCACCGCCGGGGAAAAGGCAGCGGCGGAGCCTGAGGCTCCCTCCAAGCCCGATGTTTCCGACATTGATGACATTTTCCGTATCTTCAATCGGAGATAATTGAAATGACCGGGCACCGCCTTGAGATACCCTTGTATTTTGGGGCGGTGCCCTTCCTGCACCCTGAGAAAGGATGTCTATGCAAGCTGATATTCATATTGAGTCCTTGACCGTCACCTGCCTGATGGTCACGGCGGCCATGTGCCTTTTGGCGGTGCTGGTGGCCTGGTACACCGTCCGGGATCGGATCCAGCTCTCCCAAATCATTCTGGGCCTGTTCTCCTATGTGCTGGTGATGCTCCTGGAGAATATATTTGACCTGGTGAGCCTAAACCTGGGGCTGCCCCAGACGGGGCTTGCCCACGGGCTGTATGTGGTGTTTTCCGTGGTGGCGGCCCGGGAGCTGATTCGATTTGCAGCCATGAAATACGGTGTCCGGGGGAGCTTTCAAAAAACGGATGCGGCCATCGGCTTCGCCATCGGCTTTGGGGGACTGTATCTGTGTGTCTGCGGGGCCTATTATTTTAACTGCTACACCGTGGCCTCGGAGTTCCTCAAAACCGGTATGGACAGCTTTGTGGCCAACAGCGGCAGTGACACCCAGGAGGCGCTGGAGCTGCTCCAGACCATTTCCCGGCAGGGGCCTTGGGAATTTGTGGCCACCGGGGTGAACCGGGTGTTCTTCCTGGTACGGGAGATCGCCCTGTGTGTGCTGCTGTGGTACGCCATGGGCCAGGACGGGAAGAAAGCCTTTTATGGGCTGATTCCCCTGATGCACTGTTTGGCGGTGCTGCCGGACGGACTGTTCCAGGCGGGCATTCTTACAAACGGCTATGTCCGGGACGGCATCACCTGCCTTGTTTCCGCCGGAATCGCCTTTTTGGCGGCCCGGCAGTACAACGCCCGGGAGGATCAGGTGTCCCACTTCAGGGTGGAGAAGCTCTACGCCAAACGAAGAAGATAGCCATGACCTCCGGCTAAGCCGGGGGTCATGCCTTTTAGTCGAAATAAAAACCTTCCCCTCTGGGGAAGGTGGATTGCCCGTAGGGCAAGACGGAAGAGGATACCCTTCCGGGGCCCCGGCGAAGCCCAGCGCAGCAGGTTTGCTGGGGAAAGGAGGAGCAAGGGAGCGGAGGGAGGGCGACCAGGGGAAGCCCGAACCACAGCGGACTTTGCGACGACATGGGACAAAAGTGGGACAAAACGGGACAAAATCGGGATGAAATCTACAGTTCCCTGTGTTACACTGGTAGCATCAAGCATCTGAGGATTTCTCATCTGCCTTGCCCTCCGGGCACGGTCATAAAACGCCCCCTTGACACCTCCGCCCCGCTATGCTACTCTCATAGGGAGGAAATGTGAAGGAACGGTGAAGAACATGAGGCAACGGCTGATTTGTGCGGTACTTCTGGCGGGGCTTTCTCTGGGGATTTTACTGTTTCCCTGGGGCGGATTTTACCGCAGCCCCCTGATGTGGGCCAGGCGGGACAGGGGAGGGGAGCAGCCCGTGGACGTGTTCCTGGTGGGAGCCACGGCGGATCTGGGCCAGGACGACACCTTTCTGTCCTCCTGTTGGGAGCCGGATGACCGGTATTATCAATCGGCACTGCTGGGTTTCCAGGAGCTATTGTACCGGGACAGCTGCCGGATTTACGCCCCCTACTACCGGCAGGCCTGTCTGAGCGTGTACTATCTGCCGGATTCCCAGCGGGGGCCCTACTTTGCCGCCGCCTATGAGGATGTCCGCTCGGCCTTTGCGTGGTATTTAGAGCATGAGAACCAGGGCAAGCCCTTCCTGCTGGCGGGATATTCCCAGGGGGCGGATTTGGCCCTGCGGCTGATGGAGGAATTTTTTGACGACCAGAGCCTGCAAAAGCAGCTGGTGGCGGCCTATCTCATTGGCTGGCGGGTCACGGAGGAGGACTTGACCGACTTTCCCCACCTGCGCATGGCCCAGGGAGCGGCGGATACCGGGGTGATCGTTTCCTTTAACTCCGAGGCCCCGGGAATCACCGGCTCTATCATTCTGCCGGAGGGGGGCTATACCTACGGCA
>CAVJIP010000019.1:0-3320 GCA_963649625.1 Bacteroidaceae bacterium | reverse complement strand
CGGTACGGCTGAAAAAATTATGAAAGAGGTAGAGCATTTACCTCTGAAAGATAAGGAGGAAAAATCAAATGCCCGAAAATGAAGTAACAGAAGAAATGCTCGAAGCACTTAGTAATGGCAAAGGAGACGATGAAGAATGAGTTACTCAAATAGTTCCTTGGTATCGTGACCGACCCGACCACCGCTGGTATTGGCGATTCCAAACAGGCTCTTACCTACGAAACGCCGAAAAAAGAGGACGTAGATTAACCTACGTCCTCTGCTATGAAAACAAATCCGAAACAGTGCTTAACGAAAAAGAATGAGCTCGGATTTGCACTATTTGGTGGAGCTGAGGGGAATTGAACCCCTGTCCGAAAGCAGCTTGACAGGATCTTCTCCGGGCGCAGGCGATTATTTACATTCCCTTGCCGGAGCGTGAATCGTCACACTCTCCGGTTTGGTAGCTTCATGATGCATGGTGTGCGCAAAGCTTAGCACACGCACGGTCACCACTCAAATCACACCCGAACCCCGGCTCGTGGTCCTTCCGGGACGGATGGGCCGCTAATTAAGCAGCAGCCAGAACGACGTTATCGTTGTCAGTTAATTTAGAAGTTGCCCGTTTTATAGAGGCCAGGCACCTCTGCCCGCTAATCAAGCCTCACTACCCCCGTCGAACCCGTTACAGCCCCATGGGAGTGCTGACCGCAAGGGCGGCCAGCGGCTGACAACTAAAAATTAGTATCTGCCAAAGGGATCCGGCAGCTTCTTGGGCTGGGGGAACTCCTGGCCGAAGGTGTCCACCGTGACCTTTTTCATCTTCATCTCGGTCTTGGGACGGTCATTGGCGCCGGTCTGCACCGAGGCGATACGGTCTACCACATCCAGGCCCTCTGTGACCTTGCCGAAGGCGGCGTACTGGTTGTTCAGGTGCTTGGCATCGGCGTGCATAATAAAAAACTGGCTTCCGGCAGAGTTGGGATGACCGGCCCGGGCCATGGACAGCACGCCCCGCTTGTGGCTCAGCTCGTTCTTCACCCCGTTCATCAGGAACTCGCCCTTGATGCAGTAGCCGGGGCCGCCAGTGCCGTCCCCCCTGGGGTCGCCGCCCTGAATCATAAAGCCGGGGATCACCCGGTGAAAGACCAGGCCGTCATAAAAGCCCTCCTGCACCAGGGAGACAAAGTTGTTGACGGTCTCCGGGGCAATCTCCGGGTAGAGCTCTGCGACAATCTTGTCCCCGTCCTCCATTTCAATGGTCACAACAGGATTTTTCATCTGTACTGATTCCTCTCTTTCATAGCGCGATCCATCTGCCGCTTGGCATCCTTTTCCGCCTGGGCGGACCGCTTATCGTGGAGCTTTTTGCCCTTGGCCAAGGCGATCTCCACCTTTACCCGTGAATTTTTCAAATACACAGACAGGGGCACCAGGGCATAGCCCGCCTGCTGGGTTTTTCCCAAAAGCGTCATAATCTCCTTTTTGTGCATCAGCAGACGCTTTGGCCGCAGGGGATCCGGGTTGGAGAAACTGCCGTGGGAATAGGGAGAGATGTGCATTTGCTTGAGATACAGCTCTCCGTTCTGAATGGAGCACCAGGCCTCCTTTAGGCTCAGACCGCCGCTGCGGATGGACTTGACCTCGGTGCCCAGCAGCTCAATGCCCGCCTCAAATCGCTCCAGGATAAAATATTCATGAAAAGCCTTGGGATTCTTGGCCAGGATTTTGATGCCACTCTTTTCCGCCACCGATCTCACCGTCCTCAGAGCATATTATACCACAAAGCCGGAGGAAGTGCAACCAGAGAAATTTGCGAAACAGGCCGCCTTCTGACGAAGGAGAGGCGAAACAGGGCCCTTGCATTCCATAGGGGAACAGGGTATAATGGAGATGTGAATTTTCAGTGTAATTGAGGTTGAACATGGAAACTATGACATTTCAGGAGCTTCCCATCAGTCAGGAGGTTCTCCGGGCCCTGGAGAAAAAGGGCTATGGGTACCCCACCCAGATTCAGGCGGAGGCCATCCCGCCGCTGATGGAGTGGAAGGACGTAATCGCCAAGGCCCCCACGGGAACCGGCAAGACCTTCGCCTTTGGAATCCCGGTGATCGAGCATATTGACCCGGGCTCCCAGGCCGTTCAGGCGGCCATTCTGGCCCCCACCCGGGAGCTGGCCCTGCAAATCGGAGACGAGCTTCGGGCCCTGCTGGAGTTTAAGCCGGGAATCCGGGTGGCGGTGCTCTACGGGGGCCAGCGGCTGGACACCCAGGCCAAGCAGCTGGCCAAAAAGCCCCAGATCATCGTGGCTACCCCGGGCCGGCTGATGGATCACTATAAGCGAAAAAACCTGCGGTTTGACAGCATTAAAACCGTGATTCTGGACGAGGCAGACCGGATGCTGGACATGGGCTTTTATAAGGATGTCACCGGGATTGTGGAGAAAATGAAGAACCGCACCAATATGGGTCTGTTTTCCGCCACCATCTCCCAGGAGGTGATGACCGTAAGCTGGCTATATCAACGGGACGAGGTGGAGATCACCGTCCAGCCCAAGGAGGAGAGCCGCCCGGATATTCAGCAGTACAGCATCTCCTGCAACGAGCTGGAAAAGCTCCTGACCACCATAGAGCTGCTGGATGCCCTCCACTATGAGCGGGTCATTATCTTCTGCAACACCAAGCATATGTGCCAGCGGGTCGGCGACGATCTCCGGGGCAGAAGCTATTCCGTGGACTGCCTCCATGGAGACATTCGCCAGAGCCAGCGGGAAAAGGTGATGCAGCGGTTTCGGGAGGGAAAGCTCAGCGTACTGGTGGCCACAGACGTGGCCTCCCGGGGAATCGACGTGGACGACGTGGACTGCGTGCTGAACTATGACATTCCTGCGGAAAACGAGTATTATATCCACCGAATCGGCCGGACGGGCCGGGCCAGGAAAAAAGGGGTGGCCATCAGTCTGCTGGGCTCCCTGCTGGACAAGGCCAAGCTGGATGAGATCGCCAAATACTCCCGGTTTACCGTGACCCCGGTAAAGCTGGTAAATGGAACGCTGGTGGAGCAGAAGGTCAAGGCTCCTGTGATCCGCAAAAAGTACCGATGAGAGGGTATACCCCGGCGGAGCGGTGTATGCTGCTGCTGTTTGCTCAGCTGGGGCGGGAAAAGCCCCTGGGGAGTACGGCCTATCGCAGCCTGTTGGGGATGCTCAGGGCCCTGGGCCCCGGAGAGGAAAGCCCGGACAGTCAGGTGACGGAGCGGGAGCTTCGGCGTCTGGGCATGACCCAGGCGGAGGCGGCGGAGATTCTGGGGCGGCTGGAGCAGGAGGAGCTACTGGAGAAACA
>CAVJIP010000018.1:0-6942 GCA_963649625.1 Bacteroidaceae bacterium | reverse complement strand
GGCTGGATGGCCAGGGGGTCTGGATGCCTGTGGACGTATTTGGCCGGGAGACGGAGCTGGGCCACCGGGTGGTGGTGGTCGGCGGCGGTGAAATCGGCCTGGAGGTGGGGCTGTATCTGGCCGACTGCGGCCATGCGGTCACGGTGGTCAGCCGCCGGAAACACTTCCCCTGCGACTGGCACACCCTAAAGGCCACCCGGGACTACATGGAGGCTGAGGCGGACTTCCAATATCTCACCCAGTGTCAAACCACCCAGGTGGGAAAAAACGCCGTGTGCTATAGGGACGTGGCGGGTCAAGCCCACCGGCTGGACTGCGACAGCGTGGTGTTCTCCGGGGGCAGAAGCCCCAGAGCCTCGGAGGCCATGGCTCTGGCCGGTGCTGCGCCGGAGTTCTATGTGGTGGGGGATAACCGCAAGCCCGCCACCATCAAGGAGGCGGTGTTTACCGGCTATACCGCCGCAATGTCTCTGTAATGTTTGTTCTTCGTTAAAACCAGCGGGAGAAGCCACAGGTCTCTGTGTTTTCTCCCGCTGTCTCTCATCCCTGGGCCTGGATGCTACCAGTGTAGCACGAAGGAAGGGGAATTTCATCCCGATTTTGTCCCACTTTTGTCCCACTTTTGTCCCACTATTTTCCCACCTGGTGCTTTTTCCTCTTCCGTCTTGCCCTATTTCCTCTTTCGTCACGGCTAAAGCCGTGCCACCTTCCCCAAAGGGGAAGGTTATGGGTGCGTCCAAGTCAAGACCTTCCCTCTGGGGGAAGGTGCCGCCGGAGGCGGCGGATGAGGGAGAACGAACTGCCGGTTTTTCCTCATCCGACACGGCTAAAGCCCCCCAAAGGGGGAGGTTTTGGGGATGCCGGATCAAGCCCTTCCCTTGTTCGGCTGCTCCATCCAGCCCAGCAGCCGGGTAAAGAGCTTTTCCACCAGGACGCTCAGGAGAATCACCACCGCCGTCCAGGCGAACAGATTCGGGGTTTCCAGATAGATTTTGGCGTAATACAGGCCGGTTCCAATGGAGCGTCTGGGCTGGCACAGCACCTCCGCCGCCACCCCGGATTTCCAGGCCATGCCCATGGCGGTGAGGCAGGCCGCCCGGAAATAGGGCAGTGTCCCGGGAAGGTACAGATACCGAAAGGTTCGCCACCGACCCATACCAAAGATTTTTGTCATCTCCAGAAGCTGCTTGTCCGTCCGCCGAAAGCCCTCGGACACATTGCCCCAGACCACCGGCAGCACCATCAGTCCCGCAATAAATCCGGGCACCAGGCCGCTTTTCATCCAGAGCATACACAGCAGGATAAAGGAGGCCACCGGCGTGGCCCGTATCACCCCAATGGCCGGGGTCAAAAGAGTCCCGCACACAGGAACTCCCTCCGTCAATATTGCCGCCAGAAAGCCCGCAGCGGCTCCCAGGGCAAAGCCCCCTAAAATCCGCAGCAGGGTCAGCCCCACCTGGGCCCAGAACTGTCCCTCCCCCGCCAGTGTCCCCAGGGCCTTCAAAACCGCCCCGGGGCCGGGGAGCAGCAGGGGCAGGTCAACGGCGTTGGCCGCAAGCTGCCAGACAAGAAGCCAGAAGCCTGCGGCCAAAAGTCCCTTGACCGGCCCTTTAATCCGAGATATAGTAGAAGCCATCGTCCGGCAGCTGTCCGCCTATCGATGTAGGATCCGCATCAAAAAGTACCTGGTAGTAGCCCTGGATGCTCTTTTTCATCTCCTCCCCGGCCTGGAAGATGATGTGGCAGCCTGGCAGGGCCTTGAGGGCAATGGCCTCGCTGGGCACAATCTCATACTGGGCCAGCAGCTTTGCCGCCGCCTCCTGATCCTCCGTGACAAAGCGGATGGAGGCCTCATACTCCTCCAGGAACTTCTTTACCGCCTGGGGATGCTCCTGGGCGAAGCTGCTCTGCACCACCACACAGCCCTGGGTCAATATGCTGCCGTCCTCCACGATTTCATTCCAGGCGTCCGTCAGATCTAGCACGGCGGTAAAGCCCTCCACCTTGCCGGTGAGCACGGACACATTGGGCTCCGGGAGCATACAAAACTCCGCCTCCCCGGAGGCACAGGCGGCGATCACCTCGTCTGCGGCGGCGCAGAACTGGATGGTCACATCCGCATCCGGATCAATGCCGTGGCCCCGCAGCACATAGTCCAGCACATATTCCGGGTTCGCCCCCTGGCCGATGGTGTAGATGGTCTTGCCCTTGAGCTGGGCCCAATCGGTGACGGCCTCTCCGTTGACGGTATTCTGGAGAATGTGCAGCACCCCCTCGGTGTTCAGGGCCAGGAGCTGCACCTTGCCCTGGGTCTTCTGATACACCACAGCGGCACTGTTGGTGGGCAGGCAGGCAATGTCAAATTCTCCGGCGATCACCTTCGTGACCACCTCGGAGGGGTCTGCGCTCAGGGTGAACTGGTAGTTGTTGGCCGCCGTTCCCGCCTCTGTCTCCTCCATGAGCTTGGCCATACCGGCCCCCGTGGGGCCCTTCAGGGTGCCCACCGTAATGTCTATCCCCTCATAGGCTTCTTCCACCAGGGAGGCGGGCTCCTCCAGGGAGGCCGCCTCCTGAGCGGATTCCTGGACCGCCTCCTGGGTAGGGGCCACCGCCTCCTGAACAGAGGCTGCCGTCTCCTGGGCAGAGGCCACGCTGGAGGTGGTCTGGGTATTGCCGCAGGCGGAGCACAGACCCGTAAGCATGGCCGCCGTCATCAGCATTGCAATCAATTTCTTCATGTTTGGATACTCCTTGCTTGTCAGTTTTTGGTATCAGAACACGCATTTGTGCGCAGTTCCTCCGAAAGAAAAAGGTGTTTTCCCTCCCGCCGAATCAGGCCCTTCGCCTCCAGGGCATCCAGGGCCCGATACAGGGAGGCCCGGCCAATGTTCAGCTGTCGGCTCAGCTCCGTCATGGAGGAGTTAAACCGGCCGGAGCTGCCGCACTGCTCCGCTAAAAACACGGACAGCCGCTGCTCCACAGACCCCGCAGTCAGGCTGGAGATTTTTTCATTGAGAAACCAGATTCGGTTGGACAGATAGGAGATATAGTTCTCCGTGATTTTGAAGTTGCGCAGCATGGCCCAGCGAATCAGTTCCTCCGGGATAAAGAGGATTTCGGTGCTTCTCTGGGCCGTCAGCCGGGTGGCGTAGGTGTCCCGGTCAGAAAACATACTGGCCGCTCCAAAGCACCCCCCGGGGCCCAGCTCGGACATTTTCATGCGCTTGCCCTCCGGGGTCTCCTTGTCCACCCGGACAGCCCCCACCAGAAGGATTCCCAGAGAGCGGGTAAAGTGGGTTTCGTCAAAAATGACCTGGTTTTTCTGGAATCGCCGAAGCTCACAGCGGGGATCCCGGACGATTCCCTCCACCACCAGCTCATCCACTCCTTGAAACAGAAACGTGGCGGCCACCCGCCCCAGCTTCTGCTCCGGAAGCGCTCCTGCCATAGTCCCCTCCCCTTTTTGTCTCATTTGGTACACTTTTAATATATCGAATCCAGGAGGAAAAGTCAAGCCCTTTGCAGAACTTTAGACACAAAAGAAACGGCACAGCCGAAGCCATGCCGTTTTGCAGTGTGTTGAAAGGTCTTAGCGGGCCAGATACCGGTCATAGGCATCCTGCTTGAGCTGGATGCAGTCCTCGATACCCATGTCCTTCAGAGTCTCCACAAAGGAATCCCACTCGTCCATATCCTTGGCACCAGTGATAAACTGGGCAATCTGCTCCTGGAGGTAGGTGTTAATGTCGGAGTAGACGGAGGAGTGCTCGTCCGCCTCATCGGCAGTCAGAGCCGCAGCAGAGGGATAGGTGTTGGCATCGTCCCGGTTGTAATCCCAAACGTCACGGGCCTCCAGGCCGGCCTCGGTGTAGGTGCTGCGGGTCTTGGTGATGTCGTTGATCCGGTTGACGGAGTCGGTGGAATACATGAACTGGGTGTCCATCAGGCTCAAGCCGTCCGGGTTGTTGGTAACAAGCTCGGTGATATAGGGGATGCCGTTCTCGTCAAACTCAAAGCTCTGTCCCTCAATGCCGTAGTTGGCCAGGAGCACGCCGTCCTGGGTGTACCAGAAGTCGCACCACTTCATGGCCAGCTCGCTGTTGGCGCAGGCGGTGGTGATGGTAATGCCCATTTTGCCCACAATGCTGTCCTCGTTGGCGTTGTGGAGCACATCGTCCTCGTTCTTACGGGCATCGTAGCAGGCAATCAGCTGGCCGTTAGGGTCTGCATCGGTGAGGGTGGACTGGAACATACCAATCATGCCCACGCCGTTGAAGAAGATGCCGGTACGGCCGGTGGCAACATTGGTGCTGTACACATCACCCATGGGGTTGGCGTTGTCCTGAATGAAGGTCTTGGAGATCAGGCCCTTATCCGTCCAATCCCGGATCAGCTCCACATACTCCTTGTAGCCCTCCTCCAGAGGGCCATACTTGACCTCGCCGTCCTCTACATAGTAGGGATAGGCGGCACCCATCATGGACTGGAAGGCGGCGGTGATGCCGAAGCCGGAGGCCAGGAAGTTGCCGGAGGGAACCATATCAGAGGGCATCATCAGAGGCTCCTGGGCACCCTTCTCGTTCTTAAAGGCAATCAGGACAGTCTCCCACTCCTCATAGGTCTTGGGATTCTCCAGGTTCAGATCCTCCAGCCAATCGCCCCGAATCCAGGCACCCTCGGTGGTGCCCTGCTTCTCGGAGTTGAAGGTGTAGAAGGCCACAATGTTGCCCTCATCGGTGGTGATGTTCTTAACAATGCTGGGGTCGGAATCAATCAGTGCCTGATAGTTGGGGGCGTACTCGGCAATGTCGTCCGCCAGGTTGATGGCGAAGTCGGACTCTACCGCCAAGTCGTTGCCGCCGGTGAAGTCCATGCCGTTGACCAGATCGGGATAGTCCCCGGAAACCAGCATCAGGTTAAACTTTTCGGCGTTGGTCTCGGCGGACTGCTCCAGGAAATCAATATGAACGCCGGTGAACTCCTCGGCCTTCTGGAACACAGGGTGATCGGCCATGCCGTTCTTAAACAGGGTGCCCACATTGCCGGGGACGCTGAGCCACAGGGTGAAGGTCTCCCCCTCATCGGTAAGAGGCAGGCCGGTGGTCAGTGCGCCGACGCCATACTTGCTGTCATAGGAATATAGCTGCAGGCTGGGATCGTTGGAAGCGGCGGCCTCCTCCACGGCGGACTCTGCCGCAGTAGTGACCTCCAGAGAGGAGCCCAGATCCTTGGCTCCCACAGATGCGGTGGCCGTAGCCTCCGCCGTGTCCTCTTTCGCCGTGGTTGTCCCGGAAGAGGACTGCTGATTTCCGCAGCCGGCCATCAGGCCCAGCAGCATAGCGGCACTCAGCAGAACTGCAAAAATGCGTTTTGTCATGCTTGGATGTTCCTCCATCTTTCAAAAATTATGTGTGCAGTAACACATTTGATACTTATTTTAGCAAAAAATGATACCTTTGACCACTGCAATCTCTCACAGAATCCAGGTCAAAATTTTTTAGGTTTCTGTGAATTTCACCACTAGACATTTGAAAAGCAACACATAACTTACACATTTTCCGCCCTTCCCCTGTCCGGCTCTGACCGAAAGTGTCCTGCCTTCGGCTTTGGTGTGAGCTTTTTTGGAAGAACGGTTGACGGATGGGGAATTGTGCCGTATAATTAGTAGAAGGGTAAACCTGATAAATTGTCCCTGAGACAAATAATATGGAGGTTATTTCATGAAAGATTTGTATGTTGTAAACTGCTGCCGTACCGCCGTCGGCTCCTTTGGCGGCAGCCTGAAGGGCACCCCCGCCGCTGACCTGGGTGCCATTGTGGTCAAGGAGGCCCTGAACCGGGCCGGTGTAAAGCCTGAGCAGGTGGACGAGCTGATGTTTGGCTGCTGCATCAGCGCCGGTCTGGGCCAGAATGTGGCCCGCCAGGTGGGCATTAAGGCCGGTCTGCCGGTTTCCGTTCCCGCTTACTCCGTGAACATGGTATGCGGCTCCGGCATGAAGTCCGTCATTGAGGCCGGTCGTGCCATTGCCTCCGGCGATGCGGAGATCGTGGTCTGCGGCGGCACCGAGAATATGTCCGCTGCCCCCTATATCCTCCCCGATGCCCGTTGGGGTGGCCGTATGTTTGATAAGAAGATGGTAGACACCATGGTCAAGGACGGCCTGTGGGATGCCTTTAACAACTACCACATGGGCACCACCGCCGAGAACATCTGCGACATCTGGGGCATTACCCGCCAGGATCTGGACGAGTTTGCCGCCTCCTCTCAGGCCAAGACCGCTGCCGCCCAGGCCGCCGGTAAGTTTGACGATGAGATCGTTCCCGTTCCCGTAAAGGTCAAGAAGCAGGTGGTTGACTTTAAGGTGGACGAGTTCCCCCGTCCCTCCACCAACCTGGAGTCCCTGGCCAAGCTGAAAACCGCTTTCCCTGTGTCCTCCGACAACGCCTTCCAGGCCAACGGCGGCACTGTGGTAGACACCTTCGATGCCAAGGCCTGCAAGCCCGCTCAGGCGGATGCCGGCACGCCTCGTGTCACCGCCGGTAACGCCTCCGGCATCAACGACGGTGCTGCCGCCATTGTACTGGCCTCCGGCGAGGCCGTGAAGAAGTACGGTCTGAAGCCCATGGCCAAGCTGCTGGGCTGGGGCCAGGGCGGCGTAGATCCCAAGATCATGGGCACCGGCCCCGTTCCCGCCTCCCGTCAGGCCATGGCCAAGGCCGGCGTGACCATGGACGACATTGACCTGATTGAGGCCAACGAGGCCTTTGCCGCTCAGTCCATCGCCGTGGCTCGCGAGCTGGGCTTTGACATGAACAAGGTCAATGTGAACGGCGGTGCTCTGTCCATCGGCCACCCCGTTGGCTGCTCCGGCGCCCGTATCATTGTCACCCTGCTCCATGAGATGCAGAAGCGGGACGATGCCAAGAAGGGGCTGGCTACCC
>CAVJIP010000017.1:0-6730 GCA_963649625.1 Bacteroidaceae bacterium | reverse complement strand
GACCGCCCTGTGCTAGCACTTTGCCCGGTGCATGGAGGAAAACCCGGAGGTTTCCCGCTCTCTCCATCAGCGTCTGGAGGAAAATCCCCTGTACAGCTGGGAGCGTCTCCAGCGTCTGCTGTGGAAATAAACAAGGAGGCTCACATGAAAGGAATCAAACGAATTTTCCTCTTCGGCCTGGCCGCCGCCCTGCTGACAGTTTCCGCCCTGGCCGCCGGGGACTGCCACACCATGGCCCAGGACTGGTTCGGCAACCAGTCCACCGATACCGCTGTACTGGACACCGCCCTTCCCGCCCAGACCGCCGACAGTCTGGAGGCTCTGCTGACGGACTATTTCTCCCTTCGGGGAGACAGCTTCACCGGAAGAACCGCCGGAACCCGGCTCTCCGCCGGGGCAGATGCCCAGCTGAAGGCCGACACGGCCCAGCGGCCCCAGGAGATTCAGGCTCTGGCCCAGCGGATCAACGCCAGAATTCTGGATGCCGATGTCCATAGTCAGGTGCTCTCCGCCCAGGAGACGGAGGAGGGCATTCTTCTCACGGTCTATGAGTGGACGTTTTTCGATTACGACGACTTGGCCGATGGTCCGGGCGGCAGAGATACCGCCGGATACGGCACCACCCACACCATGACCTTCTCCCTGGATGCCCAGGGGGAGCCTGTGCTTGTCTCGGATGTCTACAGCGATGAGGACGTGATGAATACCACCGAGGGCTCCCAGGCCCCGGGCAGGCAGTCCACCCTCCGGACCTCCGGGTACTATAGCGGCTATGACCCGATTCAGGCCATTATCTACGCAGACACCTACGTTTCCCCCAACCCGCCGGTGGACGAGGAGGACACCAGCTACTACAACCCGGAATACTACGACTTTAACGGCCAGGGGGGCGACTGCACCAACTTTACCTCCCAGTGCATTCACGCAGGCGGCATTCCCACCGACAGCGACTGGGCCCCCTATACCTACGCCTGGGTCAACGCCTACTATAGTGAGGAATATTTCGCCGCCAACCACGGGAAGAAGGTTCGTCAGGCCACGGCGGGGGACATTTATCCCGGCAGTGTGCTCTATCTGGATCGCCGCCGTGACGAAAGCTATCACCACTCGGTGTTCTGCGTGGGCACCAACAGCGCAGGAACCCCCATTATCAACTGTCACACCTCTGACCGCTATCATATGCCCTGGGATTACTCTGGGGAAGAGATCACCACCGTGCAGCTTACCAGCTATCGTATGTCGGAGCTGGTTATGGAAGATGGCTTTGTTTTAGTCACCAGCCCCCAGACCCTTCCCATTTATGGCTTTTTCCGGGATGCCTCCCCCTCCGGCCAGTTGGTCTGTGCCGCCGGGGACACCATCACCTGCCGGGGCCACCTGACCTGTGAGGGAACCGACTGGTTTATTCTGGAGCAAAAGGGCACTCTCACCTATACCCCGGCCCGGGAGGGGCTGCTGCTTACCGACAGCAGCGGCATTGCCTTTACCCTCTCCGGGGATAGTGCCACCACAAACGACCTTCTCTCCGGGCAGATTTCTCTCAGCGGCCTGGTTTCCGCCACCCTGTACAGCACGGACGGGGCTGGCACCCAGCGGAGCTATCCCATGACCGTCAGCGGTCTGTCCGCCTCCTGCTCGGTGGATTTGGCCCCCTACGCTCCTGGTGCAGCCACCTTTTATGTAGCCGCCACCGCCGCCGACGGAACCCGCACCAGCCGAACCCTCTCCCGAACCATTGCGGAGGCCACCACCGCCTCCGGCGGCTGCGGCCCGGATGCCCGGTGGAGCCTGGACAAGAAATCGGGTGTCCTGACCATTTCCGGCACCGGCCAGGTCAACCAGGGCGACTGGGCCAGATTCTCCTTTTCCACCGTTTTGATTGACCGGCGCATTACCGCTCTGCCGGTAAGCCTGTTCTCCGGCTGTCAGACCGCCACGGTCTACGGCCCCGAGGCTGTGGCCGCACCTCTTGCAACGGCCCTGAAGGCCGACTTCCGGGAAATCGGCTATTTCCTGGACGTACTTCCCGAACATTGGGCCTTCTCCCTGGTCAACGAAACCGTGGAGCGGAAGCTGTTCCAGGGCACCGAGGACAATCTGTTCAGCCCGGACGACACCATGACCCGGTGTATGTTTGTTACCGTGCTGGGCCGTATGGCCGGCGTGGATGTCAGCCAGTACACCGAATCTCCCTTCACCGACCTGATCCCCGGAGAATACTATGTGGGCTATGTGGCCTGGGCTGCGGAAAAGGGCATTGTCACAGGCACCACGGAAACCACCTTTGAGCCGGACTCCCCGGTCACTCGGGAGCAGGCCGCAGCCCTGATTGCCCGGTATCTGGACTATCTACAGGCAGAGCTCCCCAAAAAGGCAGCCACTCCCCAGTTTGCGGACACAGCCCAGATGGAGGAATATGCCCTGAAGCATATTACCCATATGCGCATTACCGGCCTGATGGAGGGCGACCCGGACGGATACTTCCGGCCCAAGAATGCGCTGATTCGCTCGGAGGCCGCAGCCCTAATGCTGCGCACCGCAAAGGCCCTGGAGGCTCTGGAGCCTCCCTCCGTGGAGTCCACCCAGGACACCGGGGTCGGCTGAGGATACGGTAAAATATCCTTAAAAACTGGAAAAGTCGTGAAAACCCGGCTGCGGATTTTCACGACTTTTTGTTGGCTGCTAAGCACTTTTTTCGGGATGGCTTTTGGAAAAAGCCTCACTTTTCCTCTGCCGGAGCCTGGCCTGTGACCTTCTTGGCTGCGTTGGCCGCCGCACGGGTCTGGAGGGTGTCCATTGTCACCGCCGCCAGGAGCACAATGCCCAGGGCCACATACTGCCAATACTGGTTGATGTTCAGGAAGTTCATGCCGGAATTGAGCACGCCGATAATCAGCACACCCACCACCATGTTGCTCATTTTGCCGCCGCCGCCGCCCATTTTGATGCCGCCCAGCATGGCGCCGGCCATAACGGTAAACTCTGCGCCGATGCCCATGGAGTTGTTCACGGAGCCGATCTTGCCGATATTGACGATCTGAGCGATACCGAAGAAGAAGCCTGCCAGAGCAAAGATAATAATCCGCATTTTGGCCACGGACACCCCGGACAGGGCCACTGCATCGGGATTGGAGCCCAGGGCGTAGATATTCCGGCCCAAATAAGTCTTGTTCAGAATAAAGGACCCTACCGCCACCATCAAAATCATCACCAGTACGCCGGACTTTAGAGAGCCGCCCAGGAGCGGAATGTTGTATCCTCCCAAAATCTTGAACCCATCGGACAGATCCCGGTAGGTATTGGTCATGCCGCCGGAGAGCAGATAGGTGGCCCCGTTGAGAATGTACTGGGTGGCCAGGGTGATGATAAAGGGGAACACCTTCAGCCAGGAGTAAACCAGACCGTTAAAGGTGGACAGCAGCACCGCCAGAAGAATGCCGCAGATCATGGTGACGGCGAAATTGCTGTGCTGGTTGATCAGGGCCATGGCGATGCCCACAGTGGAGATCAGGTAGCCGGTGGACAAATCCATGGCGCCGCCCAGCATAATAAACGTAATGCCCACGCCCAAAATCACCATATAGGCGTTCTGTCCCAGCACATTGAGCAGGTTGGGCATTGTCAGGAAGGGACGGCCCACCAGGATGGGACACAGCATCCCAAACACTGCCAGCAGTGCTATGAGCACCAGCACCATCATATAGTCCTTCAAATATGTAGAAATGCTCTTTTTCTTCATGGATGTTATGCCCCCATATTTTCTTTTGTCCGCTCATTGGTAGATGCCATGTCCAGGATTGTTTCCTGAGAGAACTGCTCCTTGCTTAGCTCTCCGGCCAGGCACTTTTCTCCAAAGACCACAATCCGATCCGACATTCCCAGCAGTTCCTCCATGTCGGAGGTAATCATAATGACACATTTGCCCGCCTCACAGAGGCCGTTCATCAGCTCATAGATTTCGTACTTGGCCCCCACGTCAATGCCCCGGGTGGGCTCATCGAAAATCACAATGTCCGACTGGGTAGCCAGGGCCTTGCCCACCACCACTTTCTGCTGGTTGCCTCCGGACAGGGTCATGACCTTGGTATTTTTAAGATCCGGGGCCTTGATTCGCATGGCCGTTCCGTAGTAGTCCGCAATCTCCTGCTCCTTTTTCCGGTTGACCACTCCAAAGCGGGAAATCTTTTGCAGCACATTGTACACCAGGTTCCAGGATATGGTCTCCCCCAGGAAACAGCCCTCCCGTTTCCGATCCTCCGGAATCAGGCTGATGCCGTACTTATGCATGGCATCCTTGGGGGAATGAATGTCCGCCTCCTGGCCGTTGACATATACATGGCCCCACTGCTTCTTTTCCGCCCCGTAGACCACCTTCATGATCTCGGTGCGGCCTGCCCCCACCAGGCCCGATATGCCCAGAATCTCCCCTCGGTGGGCCTGGAAGGAAATATTCTTCACTCCGTTCCCGGTGAGGTTTTTCAGCTCCAAGGCTACCTCCCCCACCTGGGCCTTTCGGGGCGGGAAGGTGGCCGTCATTTCCCGCCCCACCATATAGCGAATCAGCTCCGCCCGGTTTGTCTCCTTGGTGTTCAGGGTGGTGATATACTCCCCGTCCCGGAGAATGGACACCCGATCCGTCAGCTCAAAGACCTCGTCCAGCCGATGGGAGATAAAGATAACGGCAACCCCCTCGTCCCGGAGCTTCCGCACAATGCGGAACAAAATCTCCACCTCCGCCACAGACAGGGGCGCAGTGGGCTCATCCAGAATCAGTACCCGGGTCTGCTTGGAGACGGCCTTGGCGATCTCCACAATTTGCATATGCCCGGGGGTCAGGTCCCGCACCAGGGTATCCGGGTCAATGTCCACCCCAAAGTCGTCAAAGAGCGCTTGGGCGATTTTCCGCATTTTCTTCTGGTCTACCAGCTTTCCCTGTCTCTGGCCGTAGCAGATGTTCTCCGCTGCGGACAGTACGTCGATCAGGTTAAACTCCTGGTAAATACATTCCACCCCATGCTCCCTGGCCAGGGCCGGGGTCATGGCGGAATAGGTTTCCCCGTCCATGGTGATGGTTCCGCCGTCCGGCGCATGGGCCCCGGTGATGGTCTTAATAAAGGTGGATTTCCCGGCCCCATTTTCCCCAATCAGTGCGTGAACCTCTCCAGGATAAAAATCGATGGACACCTTGTTCAGAGCCACCACGCCGGGATAGATTTTCATAATGTTCTTTAGTGACAAAATTGGCTGTTTTGTATCCAAATATAGCCCTCCCCCTGCCGAAGGGAACCCTTCAGCGGCTTTTTTGTTGGAAAGCTGGGGCGGCGCGAAACAATCTCACGCCGCCCCAACCGAAGCTGCAGACGTAGGAATCAGCCGCCGATATATTTTGCGTCCTTGTACTGGGAGGCAGGATTCTCCTGACCCATCTTCCAGCTGGCCTCAAAGCCGTAGACATTCACTGCGGTGATGGTGTCATAATAGGTTCCGCCGTAGCCGCCGATGAGGGAATCGTTCCAGGCCTCGCTCAGGCCGCAGGCGGTAAGCAGAGCGTCCGCCAGGTGCTCGCCGGTCTGCACAGGAGGAATGATGGTCTCCCCGTCCCGCTCAATGGGAGGATCGCCGTAGGTGGCATAGCCCTTGATGGCGTTGGCGGAGTGGTCTGCGCTGACCGCATTGTACATCTCGGTAAAGGTGTTGTCCTCGCCGTAGCAGGGGATCACACAGTAGTCCGCCATATCCAGGCCGTTCTGCTCGCAGTAGTCGGCGATGGCATCGGACATACCCATGGCCAGCTGAGGCTCATAGGCAATGAAAATGTGACAATCGGGGTTGGCACTGAGCACGTCCTGGGCGTTGCTGTTGGCCTTGTTGTAGCCGTCCTTGTAAGAGGAGGTGGTGGACACCCGCACCAGGGTGTCGGAGGAGTCCACGGTGCCAACAATGGCATTGGAGCGGTATACGCCGTCTGCAATGTCGGTGTATACGTCACAGGCCACCTCATACTTTCCGTCGGCATTCTTGGGCACGTTGCCGCCCTCGGCCACCCGCTTGGCCACCCAGTCCTCAGCGGCCTGAACCGCATACATACCGGTGATCTCATAGGCGGTGTACACGCATCCGGCGATGGTGTAATCTGTGGGCTGGGCCCCCAGGTACGCTACGGCAATGCCCGCATCCACGGCCTGCTGTACCACGTCCTTGAGCATATCCACGCTCATGGCTGCGATCATCAGTGCCCCCACGTTTCCGGCGGCAATGGCATCCTCCACAAAGGAGACCTGCGCAGAGGGATCGCCCTGGGCATCCTTCTTGACGTAAGTAAAGCCCTGCTCCTCCATCTTTGCGCCCATGGCGTCATTGATCATAATCAGGCCCTCAGCGGCAGTGGTGGGCAGAATGGACCAAACCTCCTTCTGGCCGTTCCATTTGAAGCCGGTGGTCTCCGCCGAGGCGGCAGTCTCCGCAGAAGCGGCAGTCCCCGCCGAAGCGGCAGTCTCGCTGGTCGTTTCGGTGCCGCAGCCGGCAAATACCGTCAGCACCATGGCCACCGCCATCAGCATTGCAAGTATCTTTTTCATAATCGTTCCTTCCTTCCCTGTTGCGGTGTCCCGCAGTTTCGTGGTTTGGAAATAGACGTATCTCCAACGTGGATATTCTATAGCACCGCATGACATTCGTCAAGGGAAATCCTGCGATTTTTTATATGGTTTTAACAACATTTTGGTAGCAG
>CAVJIP010000016.1:0-2453 GCA_963649625.1 Bacteroidaceae bacterium | reverse complement strand
CTGGAAAATGAGGAGCTGTTCTGCAAGCCGGTGGGAGACGCCCTCCTTGCCATGGGGAAGGATACCATTGCCGCCGAAGGCCAACGACTCCAGACCCAAAGAGAGCAGCAGGCTGACGAGCCGGTAAAGTATACGGAGCAGCAGCAACGGGACAACGAGGATCTCCATAAAGCCCTGGGAAATATTTTGTCCGTTGCCAAGACCTTAGACCAAACTGACTGGGCGAAAGTGGATCGAGAGCCCTACAGCACCTCCCCGGCAAAGAAGCATTTGATCGAGCAAAACAAGTATAACACGGATCTGTTTTCTTTGTTTGCAGGCGCCCAAGGTCCTGCCTCCTACTCTGCGCAGAACTCCGCAAAGCAGGCCCTGGCCATTGCCACCCTGCAATACATGATGGAAGCAGACCCCACCCAAATGGTTCTGGAAAATGTGGTGGAGAGAGGCCGGTATAGTATGCTGCAAAATATGATTCAGGAGTCTCGCCTGTTTGAGAAAGAATTTGATAAGTTCAACCCACAGGATTCTGCCCAGCTGGATGACGCACTCTCCTACCCGGAGGTTTTCGCCAAGCCCGTAGGCGATCAGATTCTGTCTATGGTCAAGGATTCCCTGGTAAATGCGGCCCCCCAGGTGGCCGAGCAGAAGAAACGGGACTACTTCCACGGTATAAAGGATAAGGTGGAAGCCCATGTGAAGGGCAGTGAAGCCGCTCAAAAGGCCGGCAACACGGCCATGGCAGAGCAGCAGGGACGAGATGCCCTGGCCTTGCAATCCGCCTCTGCCCTGCTGATTTATACCAGCGAGGAGGGCAAGCTCCCCAAGCGCAGCATCTCGGCCCTGACGGAGAAGGTGAAAGCCTCTCAGGTGTTCCAGTCGGCCTTGGAGAAGGTGGATTTGAAAAACCCGAAGGAGCTGCGGGGTGCCATTTCCCAGAACTTTGGCAGCAACGTGGCCAAATCCATCCTTACTGCCGAAAAGCAAAACGGCATGAAAAAGGCGCTCGGGGGAAAGAACATGGAAAAGTCCCCTCAGCAGAAGGTTATCGTATAATCTGCTTTCCTGTATCCTGATGGTAACGCAAAGGGTCGAGGCTTTTGCCTTGACCCTTTCTGCCGCCGGGAAACCCGGGCATTCCTTTATTTTTCCTTCTTCCCCACGCTCACCGAGGGGAACATATGCAGGCTCTTTGTCATGGCCCAGGTGAACAAAAGCACTCCGCCTACGGAGAAAAGCTGCACCCCCCACATAGTGGCTCTCAGGCCGATCAGGTCGATCATAGGCCCGCCTACAAAGCTGGAAATCAGATACCCTGCCGTAAACCCGCTGCCCACCAGGGCCTGTCCCTTCAAAAACTCGCTTTCCGGAAGGGCGTGGGCAATATAACGCACCCCCGCCGGTACATAGATGGCATAACCCGCAAATTGCAGCAGCTCCGCCCCATAGATAAAATATACATTGGGGGCAATCATAATCAGGAAATTCTTTGCGGCCCACATGGCCCCTGCAAAGGCCAGCAGCCGCCGGTTTCCCACCCTGTCCGCAAAGCGGCGGTACAGAAGCATAGCGGGCAATTCCGTCATGGAGGAGATGAATATGGCCAGGCCCAGGTTGGAGCTGGTTCCCCCGATGCGCTGAATGATCTGGAGCATATAGGTTTCCGTAAAGCTGTGAGTGGTAGCCAGGCACACCACCCCGGCGAAGAAAATATAAAACTGGGGGTATTCCCGCAACAGCAGCTTTTTTTCCGCCGGGGTCACGCTGCCCGGCTGCCGCTCCGTCACGTTGGGCGCATGGAAGATATAAAGGCTCACGCAGAGCAGAACGCAGGGAACCAGATACAGCCCCGGCAAAATTCCCGGCGACAGCCGCTGAATCAGCACGCCGGCGGCAAGGCTGGACAGGGAATAGCTTACGGAGCCGCAGCCCCGGGCCAGGCCGAAATTTATCTTCGTCCCCTGTTCATGATAGCCCCGGTACAGGGAATTGACGGTGGACTGCATGGCGGCGTTGAGAAGGTATACCAGAACATACATTACACAGAAGGTGATTCCGCTGACCGGGAGCAGCAAAAGCAGCAGTGCCAGCACCGTAATGGCCACATAGGCGGCAATCATCACATCCCCGATTCTTTTCCCCGTCCGCTGGACAAATACGGCGGCCAGCAGCTGAAATCCCACAGCCCCCAGGCTGCCGATTCCCAGCATCAGACCAATTTGCCCGTTGGTAAAGCCCCGATCCAGCAAATAGGCCGAGGCGTAGCTGCCGATCAGGGCCAGAGTGCAGAAATACAGCCCATGAATCACCGCATAGATCACGGTGGCGTTTTTCTGATTGATTTGAATCCCCATCGTCCTGTCCTCCTGTAAAGCCATATGGCAAATGCACTACACCTACGGTATCAGATTCGGCCTGAAAAAGCAAGGAGAAAACGCAAAATTTGGGGCACACTG
>CAVJIP010000015.1:0-2797 GCA_963649625.1 Bacteroidaceae bacterium | reverse complement strand
GACTAGAACTCTCCACCGCTGGAGCCGCCGAAGCCATCGGAGTCCACCGTGGAGCCGCCGGAGCTGCCGCCGCCCGAGCTGCTCGTTCGCTCGATTTTTCGCCTGGAGCGGGTGGTGCGGATAAAATCGTCCCGGCTCTCGGTAATATGGAAGCTGCCGTCCACCAGATAATCCCCCGCCCTTGTGGCCTTTACGGCGGTTTTCATCTGGGCCCGGAACACCATGCACACAATAAAGGCGATCAGCAGCGGAACCAGAATAATAATTCCAATCTCAAAGGCTCCGAAGATCGGCTCTCCCGGCAGACGAACCCCCACGTCATAGGGCGTTCCCTGATCATAGGTGGACAGGTAGACCCGACAGGTGTCCACATAGGTGTCAAAGGCGGTGTAATAGTCTCCCTCGGACAGATAGGGCACCACCTGCTCCTCCAGCTGGGAAATCCCATAGTCGGTAAAGGCCAAAATGCCGCTGCCATACTGGCTGGTGTCCTCCGGGTTCCGGCCGTAGGTGATGGTCACATAGTCCCGGGTGTCCATGGCGATCATAAACAGAATGCCGTTGCGATACTCGCCGCTGCCCAGCTGATGCTCCGTATAATAGGCTTTGGCAAATTCCCGGCGCTCCGCCCCGTCCATGGTGGGAACCGTAAGCACATAGATATTGCAGCCGTACTGCTGGGAGATTCGCTGGGCCTTATCCTCCAGCCGCAGCTTTTCCTTCTCGGTCAGCAGCTCTGCGTTGTCAATGATCAGCTGGCCCAGGCTCAGGCTCTGGGTGGTCTGGGCCGCTGAGGCCGCCGACGTTTGGGCAGGCTCCGCCGCCAGGGCCTCGGAATCCTCCGCCGAAGCCGTCTCAGAGACCTCCGGGGCCGAAGATCTCTGGGCTGCCGAGGCTTCCGGGACAGCGGCCTCCCCGGTCAGTGTGGCCCCGGTTCGCTCCAGCACCAGGGCAGACATTTGGGCGGCGAAAATATCCACCGCATCGGCGCAGGCCTCTCCTGCAGCCTCATAGCTCATAGGCTCCTCCAGGGACAGCACCGCCGCCAGGGCCTCCATCATGCCGTCGCTGGCATCACTGGCCATCACCTCCCGGCCCACGCCGTCTCCGTAGACGCAGCAGTCCTGGATGCTCACCTGGCCCTCCTGCTCTGTAACGTAGAGCATCATCAGGGCTCCCCCTTGGGCACTCCCCTCTCCATAGCCGTACTGCTCATAGAACAGCGCCGCATACTCCGTGATGTCATAGCCCTCCAGATCGTCCACAATGTCCACATACAGTCCAAAGGAGATGGACTCCGACAGGGTGGGGAGCATATCCGTGCCCTGGCTCTCCAGCCGGTCATTGCTCAGCTCGTCTATGGCGGTGTACACCGCTCCATACTCGCTCCAGGCCAGGGCGGAGGTTCCCATCAGGGCCCCCAGGAGAAGCAGGGTCAGCAGTATGGCAATTTGTCTTTTCATCTTCTCCCCTCCTATCGGCACAGCAGATACATCAGCCCCGTTGTCAGAGCCATCAGCGGCAGGGAGATTCCCGCCATCCAGGCGGCAAATTTCCCCTTGGACACCGGCAGATCCCCGATCAGCTTGCCGGTCTGGCCGTTCATGGCAAAGAGATAGTCCTTATCCTGCCACTTGGTGTGAAGCATCCACACCGGGAGCATCGCATAATGGGAGGTCTCGTCACTGGTGTCCATTTGACTAGTGCGGCTACTGGTGCTGCTGTAGCCCTGGACGGAGGCATCCAGCATCTCCGTCAGGGTGTTTTTCATGCGCTTGGTGGCCCGGGCCCGGCTGGCCTTGGCACTTACGTCATACTTTTCCGCCAGGAACCCGGGAAGATAGGCCGTGGAAAACTCCTTCATCTCCCCATAGTCAAAGGGCTCAATGGAATCCATGTGGCTGTCCGGCATCTTTTTGGAGCCGTCCACCGGGACACGCTGGAAGGCTGCATCTCCCGCCCGGGCCACTGCGTAGTGGTCGGTTTCGGTGACCTCGTAGTCTCCCTCCGTCCAGGTGCGGGTATTGCGGGCCTTCATGGTGATCCGCCCAGCCACCTTGGCGTCAAACAGCCAGAAGGGGACGTAAACGCCCTGCAGCTCCGTCACATGGTTTTCCTGGGAAAAGGCCCTGGGCAGGAGCTTCTTTCCCTTGTAATACTTTTTCAGGGCACTGACGGCTGCGGCCTTATCCAGCTTAAAGGGAATGATGTAATCGGGCTTCAGCATTCCGCCCACCTGCCCCGGCACTACCGTGGGGTTTCCGCAGTAGGGGCAGGAGGTCGCCACTGTGGTTTCGTCACAAACCACCTCTGCCCCGCAGGAGGGGCAGCTATAGGCCCGCATCCCCTCGGGAGTCCAGGACGGCTCCTTCTTTGCTTTTGTCTTTGTTTTTTTCTTCGGCTCCGCCTCTGTCTCCGTCTCAGCCCTCTGGGAGGCAGTCTCTCCCTCCGCCTTCTGGAAGGCGGCCTCTGCCTCCTCCTCCTTTTTATCATAGAGCTTTTCAATCTCGGCGGGGTCATATTGACTGCCGCAGTAATCACACTGGAGCTTTCCGGCTTCTCCGGAGAAGTGCAGCGGCCCCATACAGGCGGGGCACTGATAGTTTACGGTCTGCGCAGGCATAAAATCGCCTCTCTTTCATTGGGATGGCTCGGGGCCCCAGGGTGAGGCTCCGGACAGAATCGTTGTGGTTGGGCAATATGGGTAGGCTCCGCTTTTCTTATCGAATGTCTGCGTCATTGAAGGGATCCCCGCATTCCGGGCAGAATTTGGGCGGGTGCGCCGGGTCGGCAGGCT
>CAVJIP010000014.1:0-16436 GCA_963649625.1 Bacteroidaceae bacterium | reverse complement strand
GGGTGACGATAAAGGGGTGCAGCTTAAACTTGGCCACGGAGAAGCCGTTGACCAGGCCAATCAGGGCTCCTACACCAATCACGATCAGGAACACCAGGGGAAGTGGCTGAACCCCCATGCCCGGGAAGATCTTGTTGGTGGTGGTCAGCAGAGAGGCGGAGATACAGGCGGACAGGCCCACGGCACGGCCAGCAGAAATGTCGGTGCCGGTGAGAACGATGCAGCCTGCGATGCCCAGGGCAATGGGCAGCTTCGCCGCCGTCAGAGAGACGATATTGACAATGGAGGACAGGGACACGAACTGGGGCACCCGAATGGCGATAAAGATGATTGCCAGCACGATCACAATGTACATGGCGTTGTTGAACAGCATATCCACCACGGTTCGCCGCTTATCCTTTTTGGAAAGGGCCTGAAAGCTGGCCCAGCGGGTTTGCAGGGAATTTTTTTTCACTTGATTGTCAGCCACGGTTTTGCTCCTCCTCTTATGCGTATTTTGCCGCCAGGGTCATAATCTCCTCCTGGGTGGCGGTTTTGGCATCCACCTGACCGGCCAGACGGCCCCCGGACATGACCAGGATTCGGTCACAGACGCCCAGCAGCTCAGGCATTTCCGAGGAGACCATAATGACGGTTTTCTCCTGCTTTGCCAGGTCGATAATCAGCTGATAAATCTCATATTTGGCACCCACGTCAATGCCCCGGGTGGGCTCGTCCAGGAGAAGAACCTCCGGGTCGGTGAGCAGCCAGCGGCCCAGAATGACCTTCTGCTGGTTGCCGCCGGAGAGGGAGCGGATCTTGGTGGACTGACTGGGGGTCTTAATGCGCATGGCCTGTATGGACCAGTCGGTGCTCTGCTTCATTTTGCCCACATTCAGAAGCCCGGCCTGGAGATACTTTTTCAGGCTGGAAATGGTGGTGTTGTCCCGAATGTCCAGAATGCCGAAGATGCCAGTGCCCCGACGCTCCTCGGTGAGCAGGGCAAAGCCGTTGGCCACGGACTCCCGGGGGGTCTTGTTCTTCACTTCCTTGCCGTGGAGGTGAATGGTGCCCTCCTTCTTGGCGGCCACGCCGAAGATGGCCTCCAGGGTCTCGGTGCGGCCGGAGCCGTCCAGACCGGCAATGCCAAGAATCTCTCCGGCGTGGGCCTCAAAGGAAATGTCCTGAAGGCCGGAGTACATACCGGTCAGATGGGAAACGGACAGGGAGACATCCGGAGAGATGGTGTTGTCCTTGGGCGGGAAACGGTTTGTCAGCTCCCGGCCCACCATCAGCTTAATGATTCGGTTCATGGACATATCCTTGGCAGGCTCTGTGGCCACCCAGGTGCCGTCCCGCATCACCGTAATATCGTCAGAGATTCGCAGAATCTCGTCCATTTTGTGAGAAATGTAAATAATGCCGCAGCCCCGCTCCCGAAGCATATGGATGATGCGGAACAGGTGCTCCACCTCGGCCTCGGTAAGGGAGGAGGTGGGCTCGTCAAAGACGATGACCTTAGACCGGAAGGAGACTGCCTTGGCGATCTCCACCATCTGCCGCTGGGACACGGGCATGGTGCTCATAATGGTTTTAGGGTTTACATGGATGTCCAGGTCGTCAAAAATGGCCTTGGTATCCTGATACATTTTGCGCTCCGAGACAATGGGGCCGATCTTGGGATAGCGGCCCAGCCAGATATTGTCCATAACGCTGCGCTTGAGCGCCTGATTCAGCTCCTGATGAACCATAGCCACGCCATGCTCCAGAGCCTCCTTGGAGTTTTTGAAGTTGATTTCCTGACCCTCCAGATAAATATGTCCCTCGTCCTTGGTGTAGACCCCAAAGAGACACTTCATCAGGGTGGATTTTCCTGCGCCGTTTTCGCCCATCAGGGCGTGTACGGTACCGGCACGCACCGTGAGGGATACATTGTCCAGCGCCTTCACGCCGGGGAAGGTTTTAGAGATACCCTCCATCCGCAGAAGAACCGCATTGTCCGCCTGCGGAGACTGAGCCGGATTGCTGCCCAATTACGTCGCCTCCTGCCATGTGACTTTTGCAAGGCAGCCGCGCGCGATGCGCGCGGCTGCAAATGTGGCAAATGAGAAATTATTCGCCGGTGTAGGTAGCATAGGGGATGTTCACACGCCAGGTGCCCACCACGTTGCTGCTGTCTACGCCCTCAAAGGTGGACTTGCCGCCCTGGAGGTTCTGCACTACGGTGGCAATGGTGTTGGCCATGCCCTCAGCGTCCTGCTTGATGGTGCCGGTCATGGAGCCGTCAGCGATCTTCTCCTTGGCGGCATCGGTGGCATCCACGCCGAACACGGGGATGTAGGTAGCGCCTTCCTTGTTGTAGCCGGCGTTCTGGAGAGCGGAAATCGCACCCAGAGCCATGTCGTCGTTGTTGGCGATCACCAGCTCGATCATGTTGCCGTTGGCCTCGGAATACTGGGACAGGATGGTCTGCATATAGTCGGTAGCGGCCTGAGCGGACCAAGTGCCGTTCTGATCCACCAGATACTTGTTGGCGTTGGCGGAGTCATAGAACTCCAGAGCGGACTTGCCGCCATCGGTGAGCACCTTGTCTGCGTCCTCCACGCCGTACTGGGTACGGGCAATGGCCTCGGCGTTGGCCTCGTCGCCCTTGAACATGACATAGGAGATTTTGCCGTCCCCGTTCAGATCCAGTGTGTCGTAGTTCTTGAGCACATAGTCGCCGATCATCTGGCCCTGCATATGTCCGGCCATCTCATAGTCGGTGCCCACAAAGGCGCATTTGTCATAGGCGGAGATAACGGCCTCGCCGCCGTCCTCGGCGGTGGACACGGCACGGTTAAAGAATACCACGGGGATGTTCTTTTCCTTGGCCATGTTGATGATGTTGGTGGCGGCATCCTCGGAGCCGGAGTCCACCAGGTTCACTACCAGCAGAGAGGAGCCCTTGGAGATGGCGGTCTGGATGGCCTCGGTCTGGGTGGTCTGGCTGCCGTTGGAGTCATAGTCCTGGAAGTTCACCCCGGCAGCGGTGAGCTGGGCGTCCAGAGCGGTGCGCACGCTGGAGATGTAGGTGTCGGCGTAGGTGTAGTAGAACACGGACACCTCACCGCCGGAAGCGGCGGCATCGGTACCGGCATCAGTACCGGCGGCGGTTTCCGTGCCGCTGGCGGCTGTGGAGCTCTCCGAGCTGCCGCAGGCAGCCATGGAGAGAACCATGCAAAGAGCCAGGAGCATTGCAAGGATTTTCTTCATGTTCATAATCTTGATCTCCTTCGATTGAGTATTTCACGGCGGCCATAGACTGCCGCCGTGATTGCGGCAGAAATACATCTGCGTAACAAATCATAGCATAGGTTTTATGAAAAAACAATAGGAAATTTCCGAGTGTTCCCAGTTTTTTTGGCATCATTCCACAGAAAAGCCCCCGGGCTGCCAGAAGCACCGGGAGCTTTGTACGCACTGGACGGACAATAGGGGGAAAAGGGAGGCTAATCCTGAATTTCGGGGGCAAGTGTCTGCGCCAGAAGGTCTTGATTGGCGGCAAAGTCGGCGATAATCACATCCATGCCGTCCACGCTGTTGAAGGAATAGGTGCCCTCGGCGGGGATGCACAGGGTTTGGAGGCTGGTGCCAGAGAGCATGGGAAACAGCTCCGCCGCCAGAGTGAGGATCTTCAAATTGGACATATCCGTGGTGAGCAGGGGAAACAGCTCGTTGGCCGTGGACAGGCACTCCGTCAGGCTCATCTGCTGAATCTGGCGGAACAGGGCGTTGAGTACCTTCCGCTGGCGGCCGGTGCGGCCAAAGTCCGAGTCCAGGTAGCGGATGCGGGAATAGGCCAGGGCCTCCTGGCCGTCCATGTGGTTTTCCCCTTCGGAAAGGTTCAGATAGTCCGCCTCGGAGGGGGACAGGGTAATGTCCACCCCTCCCATGGCATCAATAATGTCGGAGAAGCCGGAGAAGTCCACCTCAATATTGGCGTCAATCTCCACCCCAAAGTTCTCCTCCAGCGTCTCGTCCAGCAGTTCCATGCCCCCAAAGGCATAGGCGGCGTTGAGCCGGTTGGAATCATAGCCCGGAATCTGCACATACAGATCTCGCAGGAAGGAGGTGAGGATAATGGAGCCGGTGGTGCGGTTGAAGGTGACAAGAATCATGGAGTCGCTGCGGGCCCGAGTCTCTCCCTCCCGGCGATCCTGCCCGATGAGGAGAATGTTCACCACGTCTTGGCTGGTGTGGCCAATGACCTGATTGGGAGCCGACCACTGAATCTCCGATTTGTCCAGCTCCGGGTAGACCACGTTGGTCTCCGGGGCGTTTTCCAGGGCGGATTTCAAATCCAGGGATTCCTGATGCTGAAGCTCCTCCGGGGTGAGATAGGTTTCGTTAGGGTCCGGGCGGCCAATTCGCCCCAGCATCACCGTGACCACAATGGTAATGGTCAGAAGCAGGGACAGCAGGCAGATCAGCACAATCAGCAGTACCCGGAGCCACAGTCGGCGGCGGGGCGCAGGGGCGGCGGGAGTGGACATGGAAAGGCCTCCATTCTGTGGGATGGGGATTTTTCTATAGTTTACCATATTTCCGAGGAAAAATCCAGGGGAATTTACAGGGCGGAAAACCCGGATAAATAAGCCTCCAGCAGGTCGGCGCAGCCGATCACGTCCTCCAGGGGAAGTTGCCGGGCGGGGGTATCCAGAGGCTCGTCCGTGAGAACGGCCAGCAGCTCCTCCGGGGGAACCAACAGGGGCCGGTGCAGGGCGGCCCGGTGCAGCTCGATTTTGGGATAGGGGTTTTTCTTGTAGCCCTCCACCAGAATCAGGTCAACCGGGGGCAGCCGGGAGATGATCTCCCGAAGGGACAGCTCCTGAGGTGTCCGCTGGAGCATGGCGAATTTTTCCCGGTTGGCAATGGTGACAACATCCGCCCCGGCGGCGGTAAACCGATAGGTGTCCTTGCCGGGATGATCCATTTCAAATTGGTGAACATCGTGCTTGAGCACCGCCAGCCGAAGCCCCCGGGCCTTTAGCTCCGGGATGAGCTTTTCCAAAAAAGTGGTTTTCCCGGTGCCGGATAAGCCCACAAAGGTGACGATGGGAGAGGTATCCGGATTCATGACATGGCCTCCTTGGTGATGTGCCAGGCCTCCGCCAGCAGGGCGGCTCCACGGCGAATTTCCTGGTCGGTGAGGCCTCCGAAGCCCAGCAGCACGGTGCTGCGGTATTCCGGAGGAACCTCCGTCAAAAAGTATGGGGACACCGGGTAGACCCGAACTCCGGCCTCCCGGGCCGCCGCCACCAGCTGGGCCTCTGAGGCACCGTTTTTTACCCGGAGGGTCAGGTGATGGCCGGCGGGTTCTCCTAAAATCTCCAGGCCCTGTCCGAAAGGGGCCAGGGCCTCCACCAGACATTGCCGCCGGGCCCGGTAGTACAGGCGCATACGATTTACATGGGTTTCAAAGTGCCCGGAGGTCATAAACTCCCGCAGGACGGCCTGCTCAAAGGCGGACACCGTGGAGGGAAAGCCCCGGTATTTCTCCCGGAACAGCTGAAGCAGGGCGGGAGGCAGAACCATATAGCTGATGCGCAGAGCCGGAGCCACGCTGCGGGAGAAGGTGCCCAGATAGATGACCCTTCCCTGCTGGTCAATGCTCTGGAGGGAGGGGATGGGCCGGGAGGAATAGCGAAACTCCGAATCGTAGTCGTCCTCGATGATATACCGGCTGGGACCCTGACTGCTCCAGCGGAGCAAGGCCGTCCGCTGCCCGATGGGCATGGCGAAGCCCAGGGGGTACTGATGGGAGGGGGTGATGTACACCAGGGCGGCATCGGTCTGGGGCAGGGCAGGCAGAAGGATGCCCTCCGGCCCCACGGGAACGGCGGAAAGTCCGTGGCCCATACGGGAGAACAGGGCGTGGGCGTGATTGTACAGGGGATTTTCCACCGCCAGGGTGAAGGTCTCCGGGAGAATGTAGGAGAGCATAAACAGCAGATTGTCGCTGCCTGCCCCAATGACGATCTGCTCCGGGGTGCAGCGGACACCTCTGGCCCGGTAGAGATAATCTGCCACCGCCTGACGAAGCCCGGGATCTCCCTGCTGAGGGGTGCGCAGCAGCAGGGTGTCATCGTATTCGTTGAAGCAGCTCCGCAGGAGCCGCCGCCATACCCCAAAGGGGAACTGCTGTCGGGCCATGCCCGAAGGGGAGAAGTCTACGGCGTAGGTCTGGGGCGGAGGCTCCGGCTTCGGGGGGACGGAAGGGAGGGGAAGGGACTGCTGAGGGAGCTGTCCCGTCTCCAGCACGAAAAAGCCCCGCCGGGGACTGGCGGACACAAAGCCCTCGGCCTCCAGCTGGGTATAGGCCCCTTCTACGGTGTTAATGGAGATGCCCAGCTCCTGGGAGAGCTTTCGCTTGGAGGGGAGCCTTTGCCCCGGGGCAATGGCCCCGGATTGGATGTCCCGGCGGAGCTGCCGGTAGAGCTGCTGGTACAGGGGAAGGGAGCCCTGCTCCCGCAAAGCAATCATGGATGGGCCTCCTTTTTCAAAATGGGATAATTTTATGGTATCAGATTCCAGGAGAATGTCAAGGACATTTCCTCTTGCGTCCTGGGAAAAAACCAACTACAATAGAGCCTTAAGGGAGGAGAGAATATGACAGCACTTTTGGTTCGACTTTTTGTGAAAAATCCGGAGCAGGTGGACGACCCGAGGGTTCGGGGAGCCTACGGCACCATGGCGGGGCTGGTGGGGATTGTGTGCAACCTGATTCTGTTTGCCGCCAAGCTCACCATCGGAGCACTCAGTGGCAGCGTGTCCATTACCGCCGACGGGGTCAACAACCTGTCGGATGCCTCCTCGTCCATTGTGACCCTGCTGGGGTTCCGGCTGGCCCAAAAGCCGGAGGATGCGGAGCACCCCTATGGCCACGCCAGAATGGAATATCTGTCGGGGCTGGGGGTGGCGGGCCTGATTCTGGTTATCGGTTTTCAGCTGGCAAAAAGCTCTCTGGAAAAAATCCTGTACCCGGAGCCGGTGGAGTTTTCGGCCGCCCTAGTGGCGGTGCTGGGGCTGTCCATGGGACTAAAGCTGTGGATGGCGGTGTTTAACCGAAGGCTGGGCCGGAAAATCTCCAGCACCTCCCTGGCGGCCACGGCGGCGGACAGCCGCAACGATGTAATCGCCACCGGCGGAGTGCTGGCGGCGGCGGTGGTGGGCCATTTCACCGGGTGGAATCTGGATGGCTATATGGGCCTGCTGGTGGCGGCTTTTATACTGCTCAGCGGCATTGACATTGCCAAGAACACCATTAGCCCTCTGCTGGGAGAGCCGGCGGATGAGGAGCTGGTACACAAAATCCGCTATGAGGTGTCCCACTATGACCCCAGAATATTGGGGGTTCACGACCTGATGGTTCACGACTACGGGCCGGGACAGACCTTTGCCAGCCTCCATGTGGAGGTGGATCACCGGGAGGACGTCATCGAGATCCACAGCATGATCGACAGCATTGAGCGGATGTTTCTGGAAAAACATCGCATTCATCTGACCATCCATTATGACCCGGTGGTCACGGACGACCCGGAGGTGACACGGCTCCGGGAGAAGGTGGGGCAGGTACTGGAGGGCATGGACCCACGGCTGAGCTTCCACGACTTCCGCATGGTGGCGGGGGTGGAGCACACCAATCTGATTTTTGACGTGGTGGTGCCCTATGACCTGCGGGGCCGGGAGGGAGAGATTCGCCAGGGCCTGGAGCAGGGGCTGCAGGAGCCAAACCACACATACTACCTGGAGCTGACCTTTGACTCCAGCAGCTTTAATGAATGATAGAAGCACCCCCGGCCAAAGGGCCGGGGGTGCTGTGCATTAGGAGGTTTCCGTAGTCTCCGTGGTTGTCTCGGTGGTAGTCTCCGTAGTCTCCGTAGGTGCTGTGGTGGGCTCCGTGGTGGGTTCCGTAGTGGGCTCCGTAGAGGGAGTGGTGGAAGGCCCCGTAGAGGGACTGGTAGAGGGCTCGGTAGAGGGGCTGGCGGAAGGCTCCGTTTCCTCGCTGCTGCCGCCGCCATAGACCTTTTTGTCCCGCTTATCGTAGGTGCTGGTGCCTAGGCCGCTGCTGCCCAGCTTATCCAGATCCTCGGTGCTGTCGGTGCGAATCAGGTTGTCGTCCTTGTCGTAGACATACCGGATAATCTTATAGACATAGCCGGTGTAGCCGCTCTGGGTCTGATCCGGGTCGTCCACGGTAATTACGCTAAAGGGCGTGGAGGACACGCACTCGCTGTCGATCTCCACATACTGGCCGGTGACGTTGGTGCCGATCAGCTCAATCCAGCATCTGCCCCCGGAGAGATAGGCGTTGACCTTCAAGGGATAGTCCGTGGAGTTTCGGAACTGGAAGTCCAGACTGCCGTAGTACACGGTGGCATCCAAGCCGCCGGGAACGTAATCCACAATAAACTGATGCTCGGTGCGCTCCACAATTTCCAGGTCGGCGTACATGGCGCAGTAGTAAATGGTGGAGGCCACCTGGCACACGCCGCCGCCCAGCTGGTTCTCCGAGTTGCCGGAGACGTAGACAATGGCCTCCTGATAGCCCTTGTCCGCAGTGCGCTCGCCCACCACGGTGTTAAAGGAGAACACCTCGCCCGGGGCAATCACGGTGCCGTCAATGGCCTCACAGGCCAGCTCCAGATTCCGGGTTCGGCCATAGTTTCCGCTGTAGTAGGTGGAGCCGTATTCCGCCAGGGTGTCCCGGAACAGCAGTTCGCTCAGCTGGGCCGCAGTGACCTCCGGCTGGGTTTCGTTAAAGTAGAAGGTGAGCACGTCTCCAGAGGAGGCGGTGGCCAGCTCCTCGTTGGCCTTGTCCAGCTCCGTGGCGGGGACATAGCCCACCACCTCGTCGGTAATGGCCTCGGTTTTTACGTCATACTCGGCGTTCTTGGCCTCGGTGGTCATCTGGTCATAGAGGGTGTCCAGCTGGACGGTGGCGGGATAGGTCATTTTATAGTCGAAGCTGATGTCGCTGTAGTCGCCGTTGGTGAAGGCGCTGATGACCAGCTCCTTGAGTCTGTCCTTGTCAAAGGAGCGGCCAGGAGAGCCGATGGTGACGGTGATGGTGTGGGAGTCCATATCGGTCTGCACATCGGACTCCACCAGGGCCTCCTCTACGGCGGCGGCGGTTTCGTTGATAAGGGCGTCAATATAGGCGGTGTCCACCTGGACAGCGGAGGTGATGTCAATGTCGTTCCGGGTGCGCTGGGCCGCCTTGATGGCCCGGGCAATGGCGAAGGGGCTGGTGCTGGCCCGGCCATAGGCGTAGGCCTCGTCCACCGCCTGATCCACGTTCACCAGGATGGTGTCCTGCTGCGGGGTAAAGGCCACGGAGCGATCCGGGAACACCACGTTGACGCTCTGCTGCTCCGTCACGGCCAGGGCGGAGTTGATGGCCTGGGTGGCCTCTGCCTTGGTCATGCCGCCCACGTCCACTCCGGCCACATAGACGTTGGGCAGGATCTTGTCGTAGTTGTTGTAGCGCATCACATAAATGCCCAGTCCGGCGAACACGCCGATGGCCAGCACAAGGGCCGCAATCAGGGTGATCAGCACGGGACTAAACCGGCGCTGCTTTTTCTGGGGAACAGGCCGGCGCTGGGTGCGGGCTCCCTGACCGGCGGGCCTTTGACCGGCGGGCCGCTGAGAGGCAGGCCGCTGACCGCTGGGGCGCTGAGAGGCAGGCCGCTTGCCGGTGGAAGCGGTTTTCCGATTTTTTGCGTTGTTATCCTGATTTATCATAATCTCCACCTTGTCGAAGGCAGTGGGTACCTGCCGTATTTGGATTCATTATAGCGTGGTTCTTAGTGTTTTGCAACCGTTTTGTTACAAGCTCCAGACACAGAGCTGTTATTTCTCCGGCCGGGACGTATCGGGGGCGGTGAAGGCTGCGAATTTCTTTACAAAAATCTCACAGGCCCGCAGGGGGTTTTCTCCCTGTGCCAGCTTCATGGTAATGCGTGGGGTTTCTCCGGCGGAGAACAGCACCCGCTTTTTCAGCTGTGGGTCGGCGCAGATGCCGCTGACCGCCTGAAAGTCAATGCTGCGCAGGGTAAAGAGAAGGGTTTGGCCCTTCTGGGTGATCTCCTGAATGCCCACCCCGGCGGCCCGGGAGCGAAGCAGTGCCACGGAGATCAGTGCCGTCACCGGCTTGGGCGGCTCGCCGTACCGGTCAATCAGCTCATCGAGCACATCATCGGCATCGGCCTCGGAGCGGATGGCGGCAATGCGCCGGTACAGCTCCATCCGGCCCTCCCCGGAGGACACATAGGTTTCGGGGATATTGGCGGAAACACTCAGGTCTGCGGTGCAGGTCTTTTCCTCCGGGGGCGTTTCGCCCTTCTCCTCCAGCACCGCCTCCTCCAGGAGCTTAAGGTACATATCATACCCCACGGAAACCATGTGGCCGGACTGCTCGGCACCCAGCAGGTTGCCCGCCCCCCGAATTTCCAGATCCCGCATGGCAATCTTAAAGCCGGAGCCAAACTCCGCAAACTCCCGAATGGCCCCCATGCGCTTCTCCGCCACCTCCGAAAGCACCTTGCCCTGCCGGAAGGTCAGATAGGCGTAGGCGTGGCGGTTGCTGCGGCCCACCCGGCCCCGAAGCTGATGGAGCTGGCTCAGGCCCAGCCGGTCGGCATCCTCAATAATCAGGGTGTTCACATTGGGAATGTCAATGCCGGTTTCAATGATGGTGGTACACACCAGCACCTGAAGCTCTCCGTCGGCCATCTGCTGCATTACGTCGCTGAGCAGGTCCTCGCTCATTTTCCCATGGGCCACGCCAATGGACACCCCCGGGAGACGCTGCTGGAGCCGGGCGGCGGTCTGCTGGATGGAGTCCACCCGGTTGTGGAGATAGTACACCTGGCCGCCCCGGCTCACCTCCCGGCGAATGGCATCCGCCAGAATGTCATAGCTGTGCTCAATCACATAGGTCTGCACCGGGTAGCGGTCACTGGGAGGCTCCTCAATGGTGGACATATCCCGGAGGCCACTGAGGGCCATGTTGAGGGTTCGGGGAATGGGAGTGGCCGACAGGGTCAGCACATCCACCCCCCGGGACAGCTCCTTCAGCCGCTCCTTGTGGCTGACACCGAAGCGCTGCTCCTCGTCCACAATCAGCAGGCCCAGATCCTTAAACCGGACGTTTTTCTGGAGCAGCTTGTGGGTGCCCACAATCAAATCCACCGTGCCCTGGGCCAGCCCGTGAAGGGTTTGCCGCTGCTGGGCGGCGGTGCGGAACCGGGACAGTACGTCAATGTTTACCGGGAAACCGGAAAAACGGCTGACGGCGGTGAGATAGTGCTGCTGGGCCAGAACCGTGGTGGGTACCAGAATGGCGCACTGCTTGCCGTCCAGAATGCACTTCATGGCGGCCCGGAGAGCCACCTCGGTTTTCCCGAAGCCCACGTCGCCGCAGAGGAGCCGATCCATAGGAGTGGGAGCCTCCATATCCGCCTTGATTTCCTCAATGCACCGGAGCTGGTCATCGGTTTCCGTGTAGGGGAAGCTGTCCTCAAACTCCTGTTGCCAGGGGGAATCCGGGGAGAAGGCGTAGCCGGACAGCCGTTTTCGCTGGGCGTAAAGCTGAATCAGGCCCTGGGCCAAATCCCTGGCGGCGGCCTTGGCCTTCTTCTTGGCCTTTTCCCAGGAGTCGCCTCCCAGACGGCTCAGCCGCACCGGGCTGTCCTCGCCGGCCCCAATGTATTTGGACACCATGTCCAGCTGGGTGGCGGGGACATAGAGCACATCGGTGCCCTGGTAGGCGATTTTGATGTAGTCCTTGACCACTCCATCCAGCTTCATCTGCTCCACCCCGCAGAAGCGGCCAATGCCGTGGGATTCGTGAACTACCAAATCTCCCGGGGAAAGATCCGTAAAGGAGGAGAGCTTCTGCCGGTTGGTGACGGCCTTTTTCCGCTTGCGCCGGGGCTTTAATGGCTGGGCGGAGAGCTGGCCCTCGGTGAGAATGGCAAGACCAAGGGAGGGGTATTCCATGCCCGAGGCCAGAGAGCCCTCTGCCAAAAGGATTTCTCCGGGGCCGGGGAGCTGGGTCAGGGGAAAGGCCAGGGTGCCGTGAACTCCTCGGGCCTCCATGGATTCCAGCAACAGCTCCCCCCGATGCCGGGAGCCGCAGAGCACCAGAGTGGCAAAGCCTGCGGAGACGTAATGCGCCATATCCCCCACGGCGGTGCCCAGAGAGCCGCCGTAGGAGGGTAGCTGCTTTACCGTAAGGCTGAGAAGCTGCCGGGGCGGAAGGGAGGCGGGATAGGCGGAGGATAAAAAGTTATCCATATATATGACGGATTTTTCCGACAGTTTGTTGCAGGTTTCTTCAAAATTATCGTAAAATTCGCAAAGTTCCCCGGCCAGGGTGCCGTTTCCCAGGAGCACGTCCAGGCTCTGGCCCAGCTCCTCCAGCTGCTGCTTCTGCTGGCGCTCAATGGCCATTCGGTCTGAGAAAATCACCAGAGTTTCCGGGGAAAGGTAATCCGTCAGGGCTTCTGCCTGGGGATAGATCAGGGCGGCATAGCGATCCGCCGCCGGGAAGGCTCCGCCCCCGGAGAGCAGCTCCATATCCTGACAAAGCGTTTCCATCAGGGGCTGATTCTGGTGCTTTCTGCGCTTCTGCCGGGACAGCAGGGCCTGTATATCCTGGGTCAGACCGGGAATGTCTCCGGGATGCAGCTGGGGCAGCACCTCCGCCGTAGGCAGCAGGAGAAGCCGGTCTATGTTTTCCGTGCGCCGCTGGGAGGTAGGGTCAAAATAGCCCATGGCATCCAGCTCATCCCCGAAGAACTCCGCCCGTACCGGGTGCTCCGCCCCGGGGGAGTACATGTCCAGAATGCCCCCACGAAGGGCAAACTGTCCCACACCCTCCACCAGCGTGCTCCGGCGGTAGCCCAAAAGGGTCAGGCGGCGAAGCAGCTCCTCCAGGTCATAGCTGCCCCCTACGACCAAGGGCAGGGAGGCGGAAACCAGGACACTGCGGGGCATGGTGCGTAGGCTCATGGCCTCTATGGAGGCAACGAGCACGGGATACCCCTCATGGAGGAGCCGGTGAAGCATAGAAAGCCGCTGATGCTCCCAGCCCCGGGACACGGAGGCCGCCCCCAGCAGGGTCAGCTCCCGGGTGGGGAATACCGGGGGCTTTTCCCCCAAAAAGCCGGAAAGCTCCTGGGCCATCCGGGCGGCGGCCAGATCATCCTGGCAGACCACCAGCACCGGGCGGCCAGTGTCCTCCCGAAGGGCGGCGGCCATATGGGCTCGGTGGATGGAGGCAAGGCCCGTTATGGCAGAGGCGCCGGACTGGTGGGCCCCCCGCAGCAGGGCCTGGTATTCCGGCAGGGCCCGAAGGGCGGTATCAATGAGATGCAAGGGCAACTCCTCCTTCTATGGAACGAAAATCGCAGGGACAAGCAGAGACAAAGCAGGGAAGGGCTGCATCCTTCGGATGCAGCCTGGAAAGACTTATTTGCCGTTGAACCGATTGGCGGCGGCCTGGGGGCCGTCCTCGATCAGGGCCAGGGAGGCCTGGGCGGCCCGATGGTAGGCATCGGACATCAGCTCCCGCTGGTCGTAGGGAAACACGCTCAGCACCCAGTCGGCCAGGTCGTAGTCCGGGTGGGGCTTGGCCCCTACGCCGATTTTGACCCGGGGAAACTCCTGGGAGCCCAGGGAGGCGATAATGCTTTTGATGCCGTTATGGCCTCCGGCGGAGCCGTTTTTCCGAACCCGAAGCCGCCCCGGCTCCAGGGAAATGTCGTCAAACAGCACTAAAATCCGCTCCGGGGGAATCTTATAAAACCGGGCGGCGGCGGCCACGGACTGACCGCTGAGATTCATGTAGGTGGTGGGCTTGAGCAGAATCAGCCGCCGGCCGTTTCTTCGGGCCTCCCCGGTAAGTCCCTGAAACTTGACCCGGTCAACCTTGGCCTCCAGCATCTCCGCCAAAGCATCCAGGGCCGCAAAGCCCACATTGTGCCGGGTGCCCCAGTACTTGCTGCCGGGATTGCCCAGGCCCACCACCAGAAAGTCACTGTCCTGGGATTTGGAAAACAGCATTAGAACAGAGAGGAAATAGAGACTTCCTCGTCAATGCGGGTGATGGCCTCGGCGAACATATCTGCCACGGTGAGCTGCTTGATCTTCTGGCCGGTGTAGCCCTTGGGCATGGGGATGGTGTCCAGAATGCGAACCTCCTCGAAGTAGCTGTTTTCAATCCGCTCCAGGGCGGGGCCGGAGAGCACACCGTGGCTGGCGCAGCCGTAGAGCCGGTTGGCATCGCCCACCTCCCGGAGGGCCGTACAGGCGTTGCAGAGGGAGCCTGCGGTGTCGATCATGTCGTCAAAGAGGATGCAGTCTCTGCCCTGGACATCGCCGATAATGTTCATGACCTCGCAGGAGTTGGCCTTCTGGCGGCGCTTGTCCACAATGGCCAGGCTCATGCCCACCTTCTGGGCGAAGGTGCGAGCCCGGGCCACGGAGCCCACGTCCGGGGAAACCACTACCATGTTTTCCCGCTGCTCCTCGGGGAACTTATCCAGGTAGTATTTCACAAATACCGGGTTGCCCAGGAGATTATCTACGGGAATGTCGAAGAAGCCCTGAATCTGAGAGGCGTGGAGATCCATGGTAAGCACCCGATCTGCGCCGGCGGTGGTGATCAGGTTGGCCACCAGCTTGGCGGAGATGGGATCCCGGGCCTTGGCCTTCCGATCCTGACGGGCATAGCCGAAGTAAGGAATGACGGCGGTGATCCGGGCGGCGGAGGCCCGGCGCAGGGCATCAATGAGAATCAGCAGCTCCATCAGGCTGTCGTTGACGGGCTTGCAGGTGGACTGAATCACGAACACATCGCAGCCGCGAACTGTCTCGTTGATGGACACGGACACCTCGCCATCGGCAAAGGTCTTTACCTCGCTGTCGCCCATGGGCATATCCAGCTTTTTGCAGATGGCCTCGGCCAGGGGGCGGTTGGCGTTTGCGGAGAAGATTTTGACTTCCTTACTGTGAGAATACATCGTTCTTTACCTCTCTTTTATAAATTGTGGGGGGTGGATGATTACTTGAGCAAGCCTTTTTTTCGGCGATCCGAAGCCCAGCCGGGCTTATTGGTCTGACGGGCCCGGGCAATGGCCAGAGCGTCCTGGGGAACATCCTCGGTGATGGTGGAGCCGGCGGCCACATAGCTGCCCTTTCCAATGGTCACGGGGGCGATCATGTTGGTGTTGCAGCCGATAAAGCTGTCATCGCCTACGGTGCAGCGGTATTTCTTTTTCCCATCGTAGTTTACGGTGACGGTGCCGCAACCCAGGTTGATCCGCTGACCCAAATCCGTATCGCCCACATAGGTCAGGTGGGAAATCTTTGTGCCGTCGCCTACGGTGGAGTTTTTCAGCTCCACAAAATCTCCCACCTTAATGTCGTCCCCTACGGTGCAGCCGGGGCGGATATAGGCAAAGGGGCCTACGTTGGTGTTCCGGCCCACGGTGGAATCGTAGATCTGAGAGGCGTTGACCGTGGAGCCCTCGCCCACCACCGTATTTTCCAGCAGGGAGTTGGGGCCGATCACTGCGCCGGGGGCAATGGTGGTGTGGCCCTTCAAAATGGTTCCGGGCATCAGCACGGCACCGGGAGCCACCTCTGCGAAGGGGCCTACATAGCAGGCGTCAAAGTCCCAAATCTCCACCCCGTCGGCGTAGAGGTAGAAGTTGCGGAGCCTCTTGAACACGGACTGAAGGTCTGCCAGAGTGCCGGGGCCAGAGATGGCCATCGCACCGTCGGCCTCGGTCAGCTCGGTGCCCAGCACGGAGGCAAAACGGCCCAGGTCAAAATTGGCCGCATCCGCCACGGAGGAAAGAGATTCCCCGGATACCAGATAGCAGCCGCAGCCCTCTCCGATGGCATCGGAATCTGCCGGAGCATCGGGGCCGCTGAGGGCCCGTCCCCCCAGCAGAGCCGGAGCCGTTACCACCAGAAGGGAATCCTCCCCGTCCCGGAGAAAATCCCGTAAGGCCCCGCCAGAAATCGCCTCTCCGGCATAGGTCACTGCCTCCTCCGGAAAGCAGGCCAGGGCCTCCTCCCGAAAATCTTCCCCGCAGCTGAGCAAAAACCGCTGATAGCCGCTTTCCTGCATCAGCCGCACCATCCAGGCCAGCAGGGGACTGCCGGACATCGGCTGGAGCATCAGGGGACATTTCAACCCGGTTGTAGCCCGGTCATCGGGCATGGAAACTATTACAGATCGCAAGCGCATCACACTCCAAATAAAAAATCAGGTCGTACGGAAATATTATAACAAGTTTCCCGGATAATGTACAGGGATGACAGAAAAAATTTATCAGAGATTTCTGTGATGTAAATAGATATGACCCAATCAAGGTGAAACAATCTCAATGTGGTAC
>CAVJIP010000013.1:0-5416 GCA_963649625.1 Bacteroidaceae bacterium | reverse complement strand
GGGTGGGTGCTGCACCGCAGGCCGCAATCACTGCGTTAAAGCCCTGGGCCTCCAGCTGCTGTCTTGTTACCGCTGCTTGCAGCACCACGGTAACATCAGACTTGTACAGCTGGGAAATCAGGAAATTCTTGTAATTCCGCAGAGGCCACTTAAAGGCGCACACATCCCCATGGAGGAGCTGGCCGCCCAGCACCCCGGATTTTTCATAGAGGGTCACATGATGGCCCCGCCTGGCCGCCGTAATGGCCGCCACCATACCGGCCGGCCCGCCGCCGATCACGGCCACAGCCTTAGATTTCTCCGGCGGGTCGGGGAACATATTCAGGTGCATATACCCGTGCCGGGGATTCACCGAGCACCGCCCGCCGTGACAGCTGTTGCACCGAAGGCAGGGCACCACGTCCTCCCCCCGGCCCTCCAGGAGCTTTTGCCCATATTCCGGGTCGCAGATAAAGGCCCGGGCCATGGACACGCAGTCGCATTTCCCCTCGGCCAAAAACCCCTCAATGTCATCCAGATTCTGAAATACCCCCACCGGGGAGATAACGGAGCGGATGCCCCGCTGCTTCATGGCCTCGGCGTATTTTAGCATATAGGGCATATGCTCCTGCTGGTTAAAGCCGTTGCCGTGGTTTAAGGCCCCCTCCCAGGCCCGAAGCTGGAAAATGTCCACATAATCCTGCACCAGCTCCGCATAATCCAGAAACTCCTCCAAATCGTAGCCGGGGGCCTCCTCTGTGGCGGACACCTGGCACTCAATGAGAAAATCCTCCCCGCAGGCGGCCTTGATGGCCTGAAACACCTCCAGAGAAAGGCGGGCACGGTTTTTGGGGCTGCCGCCGTACTGGTCGGTGCGAAGGTTCAGCAGAGGACTTAGGGAGTTGGCCAAAATGCCGCCCCGGTAGGACATATACACCGTGACCATGTCGAAGCCCAGAGACTGAAAATCCTTGGCCTGACGAGCAAAATCGGCAATCATCTCCTGGAGGCGCTCCTGGCTGATGGTGGGCTTGTTCTCCAGATTTCTGGAATAGTCCCCGGTCATGGGAATTTTTTCCCAGTCCGGCACATAGGAGATGGCCACATCGTGGGGCTCCACGTTCTGCAGGGACGCAGAGGCCAGGGAGCCGTGGGCGTGGATACGCTCCGCCATCTGCATAAAATAGGCCCGCACATCCCAATTGGTCATGTCAATGTTGCTCATGGGAGGATGCTTTCCCTGGGAATCCGGGTAAGTACCCATGGAGCAGCAGACAATGGCGGCGCCGTTTCGGGCCAGCTCCTCATAGAAGCGGATCGTCCCCTCGGCAGGGTAGTTCTCCGGCCCCTGGAGCTGCTGGGAGGCGCACTTGGTGGACAGCAGACGGTTTTTCAGAATGTGGCCCCTGATCTCCAGGGGCGTTAGAATGTGGGCGTAGGGATGTGTCATGTAAATTACCTCTTTCCTTCGGAATTGCAGGCCCTCCCGGGAGGGCCTGCCCAATTACTTCATCACGTTGTCATAGGCCTCCTGCCACAGGGAAACACAGGTGTCCAGGCCCATATCTGCCAGCTTGGCGCAGTAGCTGTCCCACTCCCTGTCAATGTCCACGGTGCCCAGAATAAACTGGGGAACCATCTGGAGGGCATAGGTGAGAATGTCGGAGGAGTGGTAGCCTTCAGTTTCGGACTGCTGGGTGGTCAGGGAAATGTAGTCCGGCATGGTCATAGTGCCGTCCAGCTTGGAGGACCAGACCTCCCAGGCCTCATTGGCCAGGGGAGAGTTGAAGGCAGCGGTGCGCATCCGAAGCATGGGGGCGTTCCAAATGCCGTAGCCGCAGTGAAGCCGCATCATATTGGACACGGACAGGCCATATTCGTTGTTGACAATGGCCTCATCAAACTCCGGCTCCATGGCCTCAGTGAGGCTGTAGCTGATGCCCTCCACCCCATAGTTGGAAAAGAGAATGCCATCCAGGGAATACCAGTAGTCCACATAGGCCATGGCCAGCTCCACGTTCTGGCAGTTGGTGGAGATGTAAATATTGTTCTGAGAGTCTGCGGTCAGGGAGGTGGTGAAAATATGATCCATATCTCCCTCTTTTTGTACCAGCATGGGGACGCAGGCTATGGGTACGTCATAGTTGTCAATGCCCTCCCCGGAGGTACACCACACGCCCATCTGGTCTGTGGTGATCTGCCCGGAGAGATAGTCGCTGAAGGGGTTGTACTCAATGGAGGAAAAGTCCGGGTCGATCAGTCCCAGCTTGTACCACTGATTCAGCAGCTTTAGGTACTCCCGGAAGCCCTGGGCGTTCAGGGTGCTATACACGGTACCATTGTCCACATAGTAGGGCATGACCATCTCCACGCCGCCGTCAGCGGGAAAGGCGGTGATGTTAAAGCCATCAGACAGGCTGGTGATATAGCACTGGCTGTTCATATAGATGGTGCTGGAGCAGCCATAGGCGTTTTTGAAGGCGGTCAGGGCCTGGGTCATCTGGTCATAGGTTTCGGGAACCGAAAGCCCTTGCTCCTCCAGCCAGTCCTTGCGGATGACCAGCCCCTGATTGGCCCGGTACTGGTCATAGGGAGACATAAATTTGAGCACCTTCCCGTCGGAGAGAAACTGCTTTTCCTGTTCGGGGTTGGAGGAGATCATATAAAAGTAATTGGGCGCATACTCGGCATAATCACTCAGGTTGATGATCACCTCATCCGACAAGGCCCCCTGGTCTCCGGTGGAATAGGCCAAGCCGTATACCAGGTCAGGCAGAGAGCCGGAGGCGATGGCAAGCTGCTGCTGCTCATTTTTGGTAAAGAAGTTCATCTCGGTGATCTCCAGGGTAACGCCGGTACGGGCCTGAACCTCTTGAATATAATCCATCTCCTGGAAAGTTTCAAGCCCCAGATTTGCCAAAGGGCCCATCAGGCTCAGAGCGTCATGCATGACGGTTAGGGTTTCCCCCTCCTGGGACAGGGGCAGGGTGTAGACGTTGGAGAAGTCCAGCTGGGCGGTGTCCATGCCCGGGAGCACCACGGAGAAGGGATTCCCCGCAGGCTTGTTATGCTCCTCCGGGAGGGCGGATTCCGCCAGGGATTCCTGAACCGGGGCGGCTGCCTCTGGAGTGGCCGTGGCGGCAGCTTCCGTAGCAGCTTCCTTGGGGGCACTGTCCCCAGGAACGCCGGAGGGCTCCGGCCCGCCGCAGCCGGCAAGGTTGCCCCAGACCAGGGCCAGGGTACATAGACAGACTATAAATTTTTTGTTCATGTTCATCCTCCTTATCAATTTGGGGTTCCTAACAATTCCATTATAGAAACCTGGAGGGTATATTGCAATTTGATATATTTTATGCAATAATGAATTATCACAAGGGGGAAGATAAGCTATAAAATTGCAAAACTATCGCATAACTGCGATATAAAGGAGGACGATTTCCATGCTGTTTTCCGTTCCGGCGCAGGTGCCCCCTCCGCCCCACCAGGAGGAGGCTCTGTCCATTTTACTCAATCAGCACTACCGCTACACCAAGGGCCTTTTTGACCGGCTGGAGCGGGAAGGAATCTTTTTAGGTAACGGCTGCTTCGCCGTGGCGGTGATGCAGGAGGGCGGCCCGGTGATGTCGGCCTCCCGACAGGAGCAGCTGGGGCAGGCCCTGGAGCCTCTGTGCCGGCAGCTGCTGTCCACGCCGGTTTACTATGTGCTCCCTTCCAACGGAACCCTTCATTTCGTTTTGTGCTATCCCCGGGCGGACACCTCCCCGGAGACCCGTGAGGGGATCAAGGGCCGGCTGCTCCGGGACTTTACGGAGATCACCTCGGCCCTGGCCCAGGCCAATCCAGACCTCACCGTAATCATCAGCGATGTATTCCACGGGGAATCCGAGCTGTTTATGGCGGCCAACTCTCTGCACCATGCCATGGAATATTACGCCTTTCGAGAGCGCACACCCCGGGTGACGGCCCTGGACACCGAGCAGATCCTCCACGGGGCCTTTGTGGAGGATTTCGGGGCCTATCGCAAGCTGTCCAACCAGATTGCCCAGGAGCTGACCGAGAAAGGAACGGAGATTTCTCGGATTGCGGCCCGGGTGGTGGAGGTGCTGCTGGAAAACAGCGTTCCCTCCATGGAGTCGGTGCATCACCACATCCAGATGTTTGCCCTGACCTTTACGGAGCAGCTCAGTGCCAGCGGCATTGTGGATGCGGTGTATATGCAGCAGCACCGAATCGTCCAGCGGTGTATGGCCTTTGAGCGGGAGGGGGAGCTGCGGGAAAACACGGCGGCCCTTTTGGGGGAGCTGCGCCAGCAATACCGCACCCTGGGGGCTGTGGGGAACCGGGCCCGGATGCAGCAGGTTCGGGACTATGTGGACGAAAAAATCTCCGACCCGGAGCTGTCGGTGAATCAGCTGGCGGAGCGGTTTTCCATCTCTCCCTCTCAGCTGACCCTGCGGTTCCGCCGGTATTTTGGGCTTAGCCTTCTCCAATATATCCAGGCCCAGCGGCTGGGCCTGGCCAAGGAGCTGATTCACCGATACCCGGACTGGACACTGAAGCAAATCAGCGTGGCGGCGGGATATTTGGACATTTCTACCATGTATCGGGCTTTTAAGCGGGAGGACGGCATTTCACCGGGCCTGCTGAAGGCGCAGATCAAACGGCAGTTTTCTCTCTAGCAGGTCTGCAAGCGACCCCCGCCAGGGAGCCGCTTGCGTTATCCTATTTCTCCGCCCAGGACAGGAGACTGGCGTGTGCCTGGGAGGCGGCGTCATACTGCCAGGTGCTGTAGAGCAGCATGGCGGCATCCCGGCGGGTCATGGGTGCATTGGGAGCCGTGACCTGGTAAATCTCGGCCATGGCGGAAACGGCGGAGGCGGCCCAGGCGGGAACGTCCGCTGCCTGCCCCATTACCGAGGCGGTGTCACTGCCAAGACAGAGCATTCTGCTGACCAGCTCAACGGCCTGGGCCTGGGTGACAGGCTCCCCGGCACAAAGGCAGAGGCCTTCATCGGTGGGAATGCCCCGGAGATAGCCGCCTCGCAGGGCCGCCGTTACATAGCCCTCCAGCCACACGGGAATGCCCGCTTCATCTGCAAAGCCGGTGGAAACCGCCTCACCCCGCCAGCCGGTGAGACCGGCGCACATGGCCAAAAATTCCCCGCGGGATACGGTGGCCTCCGGGGAAAACAGCAGCTGGCCGGACACGGTTTGGCCCGAGAAAATGCCCTCCTCCCGGAGCCAGGTGGCCGCCAGCAGGGCCGGATCCCCCTCCATGTCTCCGTAGGTCTGCTTGTCCGAAGGCTTTTGAATCTCAATGCGCACCGTGGCCTCCGGGGAGGTGTTCCCCGCCGGGTCGGTGACGGTGTAGACGAAGCTGTCCTTTCCCACCTTGTTTTCCAAGGGGGTGTAGGTGACGGTGCCATCTTCACCCAGG
>CAVJIP010000012.1:561-5418 GCA_963649625.1 Bacteroidaceae bacterium | reverse complement strand
TTGTGTTTGGTGTTTTGTTGTGAATCTACTATATCACATCGAGGCTGACTTCTCATCTTTTATTTGGTTCACATCATTTTAGCACATACATAATGAACAATTTATGGGGAGGCTCATAGGATGCATTGAAGCAACGAAAAGGAGGTTATTTTGTTGGATACGATAAAGGATCCAAATACGTCCTGCGACCCTACAGCCACAGGATTTTTGCCCAACTGCGGGCTGCTGGCGGTGCCCTATGTGCCGGTGCAGCGGAGCACGGATGAGAGCTATCAGGCAGAAAAGGCCCTGGCCCGGGGGACGCTATTCCCGGGGCTGGATCTTCCCTTTATGGGCATGGTCAACCAAAGCGTGGCCACCGCCACACCTCTCAAGGAGCTGATGGCCCTGGGCTTTGCGGTACACGAGCTGGGCCTGTACCTGGACACCCACCGGGACGACCCGGAGGCGGTGGCCCTGTTCCAGAAATACAACAAGCTCTACAGTGAAGGGGTGGCGGAATATGAGCGGCGCTACGGCCCCCTGCAAGTGACCAGCAGCGGCGGCCCGGCTTTTGACTGGGTGGACGATCCATGGCCCTGGGACGCAGCGGTTCCCCAGCCCAGAGCCCATCAACGCCCGGCCATGCTGCAGGAGGACTGAGCTATGTTTGTATATGAAAAACGGCTGCAATATCCCGTAAAAATCCAGAAGCCCAACCCCCATCTGGCCTCCCTGATTGTCAGCCAGTACGGCGGGCCAAACGGCGAGCTGGGAGCGTCCCTTCGTTACCTGTCCCAGCGTTATACCATGCCGAGCGCACGATTGAAGGCACTGCTAACAGATATTGGTACAGAAGAACTGGGCCACCTGGAGATGGTGGGAACTCTCGTCCACCAGTTGACCCGGAAGCTCAGCGATGAGGAGCTTCGCAACGGCACCTTCGCCCCATACTTTGTGGATCACGGCACTGGGGTCTATCCCACGGCGGCCAGCGGCTTCCCCTGGAGTGGGGCCAGCATGGCAGTGGCCGGGGATCCTATTGCGGATCTCACCGAGGATTTGGCAGCAGAGCAAAAGGCCCGGGCTACCTACGACAATATTCTGCTGCTGTCCGATGACCCGGATGTCAGCGATGTTATTAAATTTCTGCGGGAGCGGGAAGTGGTTCACTTCCAGCGGTTCGGGGAGGCACTGGAGCTTTTGAAGGAGGAACTAAATCAGAAGAATGTTTATGCCATGAATCCCACCCGTTCCCTGTAGGCGGAGGGAGCCGATGGAGGTGCGCCATCGGCTCCCTTTGGGCTGCTTTTGGTAATTGATAACTTTCCGTTGGAAATGACCCTTCCCTTTCCCAGCCCTTTGCGTTACAATATAGAAAAGCAATATCGGATTATTTTTGCATAAGGAGACGGGAGAAAATCATGGAACAGACAATTATCCGAAACATGACCCAGGGCAGCGTCCTTCGGCAGCTGGCGGCGTTTTCTCTGCCCCTACTGCTGGCCAACAGCCTCCAGACCCTCTACACCACGGTGGATGCGCTGGTGGTGGGACGATTTGTGGGAACGGCGGCCCTGTCTGCGGTGTCCACCTGCGGAGAGCTGGTGAACTTCTATGGAATGATCGGCATTGGCCTTGCCTCAGCGGGGCAGATCATCATTGCGCAGTTTGTGGGAAAAAACGACAAATCCTCAGTGGGCAAGACCATTGGGGCCATGTTCTCCACCCTTACCCTGCTGGCGGTACTATTCAGTATTCTGTGCATTCTGACCCTGGATCAGCAGCTCCGCTGGATCAAGCTCCCGGCGGAGGCCCTGGCGGACGGAAGAAGCTATACCCTGGTATCTGCCGCAGGCTTTGTATTCATCTATGGCTACAATGCGGTCAGCGCAGCTCTTCGGGGCATGGGAGACAGCAAGCGGCCCCTGCTGTTTGTAGCCATTGCTTCTGTGACCAATCTGCTGCTGGATTTGCTGTTTGTACTGGGCTTTGGCTGGGGAGCCTTCGGTGCGGCCTTGGCTACCATTATCGGACAGGCCTTCTCCGTGGTGGCTTCGGTGTTTTACCTGTACCGCCGGAGAGACGCCTTCTGCTTTGACTTCCGGCTCCGCAGCTTTCGGCCGGAGGGCCGGTATCTCAAGATGCTTTTGCAGCTGGGCATTCCTACGGCGGCCCAGTTCGGTGCGATTCTGATCTCCGTGCTGTTTATCGGCGCCCAAATCAACAGCTTTGGTGTGGCGGCCTCGGCGGCCAACGGCATTGCCAATAAGCTGGAAAATATCCTTCGGATCGTCAGCAACTCTGTGGGAACCGCCGGCTCGGCTATGATTGCCCAGAATCTGGCAGCAAAGGAGCATAAGCGGGTAGAGAAGATCCTGGGCTGGGTCATGGTGATCTGCGTCAGCTGGGCGGTGCTCTGCTCCGGGGCGATTCTCCTGCTGCCCCGGCAGATATTTTCCCTGTTTAACCGGGACAGTGCGGTGCTGGAATATGCGGTTCTCTACGGGCCGGTGGGGGTGCTTTGCTACATGAGCAATGGCCTGCGGGCCACCGCAAACGCCCTGATTAACGGCATCGGCTTTGCCGCCCTGTCCCTGACTGCCGGCCTCCTGGACGGTGTTGTGGCCCGAATCGGCTTTTCCCTGCTGCTGGGCATCACCTTCGGTATGGGCCTTATGGGCTTCTGGATTGGCAGTGCCCTGGCGGGGTATGTTCCCGTGGTGATCGGCCTGGTGTACTTCCTGTCCGGAAACTGGAAAACCCACCGGCTGATTACCCATCAGGAGGAGGCATAAGAAAGAGGAACGCCCTGGTGCAGGGTGTTCCTCTTATATCAGACAGGTTTCCCTGCCTGAGCAGATGGGGGCTATAGCTGGAAGTCGTTTTTTCGATGCTCTGGAATGAACTGAATATAGCTCTGTTCCGGCCTCCAATGGTCATAGGGCTGGGGAATATAGGGCTCATTGACGGTATGAGTCCAGGGCTGGTAGACGTTGGCACTCTCCAGGAGCATCTTCCGAATTTTCTCCCCATCCTCCGGGGTCGGTGGCGGAGGAGGCGTGCTCCCCTGCTGATTTTCATGACCGGTGCCAACTGGCGGCCCCATTTGTTCCACGGGGGTTCCGTCTGGGTTCCATCGGACTGTTTCCGTATTCTCCGAATGGTTGATGCCATCCTTGCTGCCGATGAAGGGTACGGCCACAAGCTGGAAGTCCGGGTCATCACTGGTGGGATTGGTACTGTAGTTATCCATATTGCTGCCGGAGCAGTAGTGCATTCCACGCCCTTTTTCGATGGATCGATCTGCCATGTTAGACCCTCCAGTTTGTATATTACCAATATCTTATCACAATCCGGGAGAAAAAACAATGCGGCTTGGCACGGTCTCTACACTGGAATCCGCACAGAAAACACCGTGCCCTCCCCTGCCCTGCTGGCAACGGAAATGTTCCCCCGGAGACCCTTGACCATTTCCCTGGTAATGGACAGGCCCAGGCCGTGACTCCCTGTGTCAGAGTGACGGCTGCGGTCCCCACGGTAGAAGCGGTCAAAAAGATGGGGAATATCCTCCGGGGCAATCACTGCATCCCGATTCCAAACCTCCAGGCAGACCTGCCGCTTGGAGGTGAATAGCCGCTCCCCTACTGCGCCCCCGGCTGGCTCGTATTTGATGGCGTTTTCCAACAGGCTGGCGGCAACCCGCTGAAGATAATCCCCGTTGGAGCGCAGAATCAGCTCCTCCGGCAGCTCCGTCTCCAGGGCCACCTGCTTTTCATAGGCCACGGATTCCAGCTGCAAGGCGGCCTTCATGGCAATGGCGGCAAAATCCACCGGCTCCAGGGACACAGGAGCGTCCTGCCGCTCCACGTCCGCCAGGGTCAGCATTTCTCCAATCAGCCGCTGCATGGATTTGGCGGCCTGTTGGGTGCTGTCGATCCAGCGGGACTGACTGGCAACGGTGGCCTGGGGACTTTCCAAAAGAATGCTGTTGTTGGCCAAAATCACGGACAGCGGGGTTTTCAGGTCATGGGAGGCATCCGCCACAAATTGCTTTTCCCGGCGGATGGCCTCCTCCATGGGCCGGACGGCCACCTTGGAAAGCTGAAGGCTCACCAGCAGAAAGCAGCCCATGGCGGTGACCCATATCCCGGACAGCATCAGAATCAGGTGGGTCATAGAGTGGCTGATATAGCCGGTAGAGGCCAGGGCGATTTTATAGGGGCTGCCGCTGCCGGTATAGTAGTAGATGACCCGGTATTCCGGAAGCGTCCCGAAATGCTCAGTCTGGCCGGTCACTGCCTCAGCCAGGGCATAAAGGGTGTCCTCATCAAACAAATCTGTTTGGGACAGCACATCCGGGGCCTCTCCGGGCGTATAAAACACCGTCATAATGTTCCTTTGATCCTCCCGGGGCGGGTCGGGCTCCGCTCCCTCCAGCACGTTGGGGGCCTCCCTGGGTGTGGTAGGATCCAGGGGCTCCACCACCTGCTCCATGGTGGATTCCAGGGTGCGATAGTAGTCCTGATACATATAGACAGCCACCAGAGCCACCATGATAAGCAACACCACCCCGATCAGCAGCATATTCAGCTGAACAAACCGTTTCCGATAGGACTTCATGGGCAGACCTCCAGGCGATAGCCGATTTTCTGCAAATTTTTAATGCCCACTCGGGAGCGGAGATATTTGAGCTTTTTCCGCAGAAAGGAGATATAGGCCTCCACGTTGTTGTCCGTGGCCTCGGAATCTGCGCCCCAGGCCCGGTCAATGAGCAGCTCCTTGGTAAAGGTCATTTGAGGCTGACCAAGCAGCAGCCGGGCAATTTGAAACTCCTTGGGGCTGAGCTGGACGCTGCTTTCCCCGCAGCGAAGCTCC
>CAVJIP010000012.1:0-551 GCA_963649625.1 Bacteroidaceae bacterium | reverse complement strand
CCGTATTCAGAGACAAACGCAGATCCTCAAAGGTCAGCTCATCCATGACCACCGTGCCGGTACGACGGGTCATGGCGTTGACCCGGGCCAGCAGCTCCTGGGGGTCAAAGGGCTTGGTGAGATAGTCGTCCGCCCCGGCGTTCAGCCCCGCCACCTTGTCCGGGACGGTGGAGCGGGCGGTAAGCATCAGCACCGGCGTGGGGATTTCCTCCGCCCGCATCTGCCGCACCACGGAAAAGCCGTCCAGCTTGGGCAGCATTACATCCAGCAAAATCAGGTCATAGGAAAAGCCCCGGATATAGTCCAGGGCCGATTGCCCATCGCTGACCCAGTCGGTGATATGCCCGGCCTTTTGGAGAATATGCTCTAAAGCACCTGCCAGCGGGGCCTCGTCCTCTACAATCAACATGTTCATCCTGCATCCCTCCTCTTATTTCTATTGTATCATGATACACACGCATCTGAAAGAGTCCTGAAAAACTTTTTAGTCCATTTTTCTGTGATGTAAATAGATATGACCCAATCAAGGTGAAACAATCTCAATGTGGTAC
>CAVJIP010000011.1:0-2721 GCA_963649625.1 Bacteroidaceae bacterium | reverse complement strand
CCTTGGCGAAGGTTGCAGGCCGGACACATCTGACGATGCGTCCGCCCCACAACCCGTTATGTACCACATTGCGATTGTTTCACCTTGATTGGGTCATATCTATTTACATCACAGACCAATGAAAATCTCAGGATTCTTTCGTGCCGCAAAACCATCCGCCCTTGACATCTGTCCCGCCCAATGTTATGTTGTAGGCAAAGGATCAGCAGAGCCGGCCAGAACTGCCTCGAACGCTGCCGTTTGCTTTGCGCCGCACACGGAGTTTTCGCAAAACTTGAGGAAAACCCGGTTGGAGGGTGTCATGATAGTATGGATTAACGGCGCTTATGGTGTTGGAAAATCTACCACTGCCGAAGTGCTTCACAAACGCATTGCATCCAGTTTTATATTTGACCCGGAAATGGTGGGAAACTGCGTAAGAGAAACAAAACCGGACAGCCTGTGGCGGGATGATTTTCAGGACTATCCATCATGGCGACAGATGACCTTTTCCCTTCTCAAAGAGTTATCCGAGATGTATGCCGGAACGGTTATTGTCCCTATGGCAATTCTGAACCCCAGTTATTGTGCTCAGGTGATAGGACGTCTCAGAAATGATGGCATCCAGGTGGCCCATTTTATTCTGGAGGCCACTCCGGAAACCATCGGTGAACGGATTCTCACACGAGGGGAGGACAAGGACTGTTGGTGCTATCGTCAGATTCCCCGGTGCGTTGCTGCGCTTCGGGATGATATTTCCGGGATAAAGCTCAACACGGAGCATAAAAGCACCGATGATGTTGTCAGCGAAATTCTGGCTTGTCTAACGTATGAAAGCTGACCAAGCGAAAGGAGGCCCTATGAAAAAATCCTCTCCAGCTGCTCCGGGACAGCCACTGTTTCGGTACACACTGCTTTGCCTCAGTGGGCTGACCCTGCTGAATCTGCTGTTGAGCGGCTCTGTGGTCAGCTTTATCGGTGCTGTTGTGATTTTGATTATGGTATGGGGCATTCGCCGGGGGGATTATCCCCTGACCAGGGCGCTGGGCATTCTTCTTTATGTCTATGCGGTAGTGAATCTGGCGGTAGTAGCCCTGGTGTTAGGCAGTGGGGCCTCCACTCACATCTCCTCCCTGATCTGGCTGGGAATCTACTCTCTGAGCCTGATTGCCATGGGCACCATTCTCCGCAGCTCTTCGGTGCAGGGCTTTCTTCAAACCGCCGCCCCTCCAGAGGAAAAGGAAAAGAAGATTCACTTCTTCCACGGGGGCTGGCGTGATCTGTAGCTCATATCATGGGCAAGGCCGGGCGCAGATGCGTCCGGCCTTGCTGATGAAGGAGAAAGAATAAAGGAAACATGAAGAATTTCGCACATCCTCAGCGGCTCTGCTGCCTGTCCGCCTTGGATAGTCTTAGTATATAGGGGAAATCTGTCTAAAGCATGAATAATCCCTGTATTTTTTGTAAAATCTCCGAGAAAGTCTTGTAATATCACGCTTTCTCCGCCGCCAGCTCCGCAGCGGTTTTGACCGGGGTGTAGCTGTGCACATTGTCCAGCGTCTCGTAGGACTCCGGCCAGGGCACGGTGTTCTGGGGCGGCATAACCACGGAATAGGGCAAATGGATGGGGCCGGGGTCTGTAACGTCAGGGTCCTCTCCCAGGGTGATGGGGCCGATACCCTCTTCCACCGGGGCCGTCAGCCGTGCGTAATCGTCATGGGCAAAGTTGGTCATATCCAGCTTGCCCATAATGTCCGGGCAGACCTGCTCATGAAGATACAGCCACCTACCGTGCTCCAGCACAAAGTCCGAGCCGTAGCGCTCCCAGAGCACGTTGCAGTAGGGATACTCATGGCGGTTGAGCCGGCAGAAGATCACACCCGGCGTAATAAAGCTGCCCCGGGCGGACTTGCCGTCATCTGCCACCTCGATTACATCGGTAAACAGAGTGTGAACCGATGCCTCCATCAGGGGCCGGGGGTCATGGCCGCCGATTTCGGGATAGATTTTCTGGACGTTTAGAGAGTTCTGCATGGCCATATTGTCATAGGCCGTAACGGAGCCCCTCCAGACCTGCACCCAGCCCCGCATCCGGCCAAAAACGTGGCCCCAGGAGCACCAGTCGTCCTTGCTCCACATGGTTCCCCACTCGCCGGAGGCATCCGCCCGGCCGTGAAGATAGGTGTGCATGGCCTTTACGTTTTCCACTTCCTGGCTGGCAGCGGCGTTGGCGATCCGCTGGTGCAGACTCAAATGCTTCTTTCTCATGGCTCCACCGCCTCCTTATAGTCAGGATGTCCCTCCGGGCCGTAGCTGTTGTCCTCGTCAAAGGTGGCATAGGGAGCCGGAGGTGCCGGATAGTTGTCCAGCCAGTTATACCGCTCGTTGTGGGTACGCATTGGCAGCGTAGGGGTGCCGAACTCCACAAAGGCCCGGTTCTCCTGATCCGGGAGATCCACCGGCTGCTCCATGTAGTTTTGTCCGGCCTCGCTTTGCAGGTCTGTGGCCACCACAACGTGCCAAATCTTCCACTGGCCGTCCTCCTTGAGAAAATCAACGGCCAGCTTTTCCATATACCACCGGGCATCGGCCTGGCCGGTGCCATCGGGCAGAGTTTCCTGGGAAATGCAGTACCAAAGGCCCCGGGCTGTCTTGCCGTCAAAGGCCTCCCGCACCAATCCCGTGGAGGCGGGATGGAAGAACAGGCAGCCATCTCCCCGGTTCTTTCCAGGCAGGGCATCC
>CAVJIP010000010.1:0-9188 GCA_963649625.1 Bacteroidaceae bacterium | reverse complement strand
CACATAGACTGTGTGGGAGGTCACGGTTTCTTTTCGGTTTGTTTGATAATTTTTCAAGGCTTTTACACAAAATCTTGATAATTCTCCCTTATACTTTACCCTAGCTTGACGTAAGGAGGCGCACCGCTATGGCCAGCGATATTATTTCGTCCTTTTCCAGATATGAGGTAAAATATCTGCTCCGGGAGGAACAGTATGCGGCGTTGCTTCCCACCCTGGAGGAGCATTTCTCCGTTGACCAGTACGGCCAGCACACCATCTCCAACATCTTCTTTGACACGGACACCTTCGATATTACCAGGGCCTCCATTGAGGGGCCGGTCTATAAGGAAAAGCTCCGGGTTCGGGCCTACGGCCTGCCTGACCCGGAAACCGGTCAGGTGTTTATTGAGCTGAAAAAGAAGTTTCGACGGGTGGTCTACAAGCGGCGCATTGCGCTGCCGGTGCCTCAGGCCCGGGCCTTTCTCCTGGAGGGGACACTTCCCCGGAACACCGACCCTCAGATCACCCGGGAGATCGCCCATTTTATGGCCCTGCATCACCCGGTGCCCAAGGTGTTCTTGTGCTATGACCGGGTGGCCATGTTCGGCAAGGAGGATCCGGAGCTGCGGGTCACCTTTGACCGAAACCTGCTCTGGCGTAGGGAGGAGCTGACCCTTTGTGCCGGGGCCTATGGCTCTCCCATTCTTCCGGAGGATCGGGTACTGATGGAGATCAAGATCCCCGGGGTCATGCCTCTGTGGCTGGCTCAGGCCCTGAGCCAAAACCAAATCTATCGCACCTCTTTTTCCAAGATCGGTGCCTGTTACACCGGCAATATTCTGCCGGCGGAATTTCCAATGAAAGTAGTGAACGCCTGTGTTTGATTCCATCCTGACCAGTACCCTCACCCCTCTGACCTTTCTGAGCTGCACCGGGGTCTCCCTGCTGCTGGGACTGCTGGTGTCCCTGTGCTTCTCCTTCCGGGCCCATTTTTCCAAGGGCTTCGCCATCACCTTGGCCCTGCTGCCTGCCATTGTCCAGGTGATTATCACCATGGTCTCCAGCAGCATCGGGGCCGGTGTGGCGGTGGCGGGTACCTTCTCCCTGATTCGTTTCCGCTCGGAGCCGGGCACTGCCCAGCAGATCAGTGCCCTGTTTCTGGCGGTGGCCCTGGGCATTGTCTGCGGCATGGGCTACCTGCTGCTGGCAGGGGTCTTTTTCCTGCTGGTCACGGCCTTCTTCCTGGTGCTTACGATGGTGGGCTTTGGGGAGCATTCCGACAACCGTCGGGATCTGCGAATCACCATTCCCGAAAGCCTGGACTATGAGGGGATTTTCGATGACCTGCTGGCCCAGTTCACCAGCTCCCACACTCTGGATCAGGTGCGTACCACCAACATGGGCACCCTCTATGAGCTCCACTACACCGTCACCCTCCGGGATGAGCATCAAATCAAGAATTTCCTGGATCAGATTCGTACCCGCAACGGCAACCTTACCGTGGTCTGCGGGCGGCTGGGCTCTGAGAGCCACCTATAAAAGAATAATCGGGCGCAGCAGGCTTTTCACCTGCTGCGCCTTTTTGCAATTCTGATTAGCCTTATAAATCCTCCTTGAGCAGGGAGAGCAGCTCCTCCCCGGACATATTGAGGATTCCCGCCTCCTCGCAGCCAGATATGGCATCCAGCAGAGCGATTTTCTTCTCCTGAAGCGCCAAAATCTTTTCCTCTATGGTGTCCTTGGCAATGAGCTTATACACCTGCACATGGGCCTGCTGGCCCATGCGGTGGGCCCGATCCGTGGCCTGATCCTGAGCCGCCTGGTTCCACCAGGGGTCATAGTGAATCACCACGTCCGCCGCCGTCAGGTTCAGCCCGGTGCCTCCGGCCTTGAGGGAGATCAGGAACACCGAGGCCTCGCCCCCGTTAAAGGACTTGACCAGGGCCGCCCGCTTTTCCTTGGAGGTGGAGCCCTGTAGGGTGAAGCTGGAGATATGCAGGGCATCCAGTCTGGCCCGAATCCGCTCCAGCATGGAGGTGAACTGAGAAAAAAGCAAAATCTGGTGGCCGTTTTCCACCATGGCCTCACAAAGCTCCGCACAGGCATCCAATTTGCTGGCCGGCCCGGTGTAGTTTTCAAAGCACAGCTCCGGGTCACAGCATAGCTGCCGCAGCCGAGTCAGCGCCGCCAGAATTTGCAGCTTTCCCTGCTCGTCTCCCAGGCTTGTGACCGCAGCCTGGACACAAGCGTAGTAGAGCTTTCGCTCCTCCTGGGACAGGGAAACCCTTCGGATATGCTCCTCCTTGGGAGGCAGCTCTTTCAGCACGTCTCCCTTCAGCCGCCGAAGCACAAAGGGCCGCACCAGCCGCTGGAGCTGCTCCAGGGCCTCCGGGCTTTTGGCCTTCAGCACGGGCTTTTCCAGCTTTTCCCGGAAGGCGTGATTGGTATACAGATACCCCGGCATCAGGAAATCAAAAAGATTCCACAGCTCGCTGAGGCGGTTTTCAATGGGGGTTCCCGTCAGCACAAACCGCTGGGTGCAGTTGATGGCCTTGACCGCCTTGGAGACCAGGGTCGCCACGTTTTTAATGTGTTGAGCCTCGTCCAGCACGCAGCAGTAAAAGTGGATTTTTCCATAGTCCTCTATGTCCTGGCGCAGCAGCTCATAGGACGTGACCCACAGGTCGCAGTCCATTCCATCCCGGCGGAGGGTCGCCCGCTCTCCGGCGCTGCCCAGAATCAGCTGAAACCGCAGCTGAGGCGCAAAGCGGGCCAGCTCATCCCCCCAGTTATAGATCAGGGAGGCGGGACACACCACCAGGCTGGGCGCACCCACGGCCTTGTGGGGCACGGTGGCCAGGAACGCAATCATTTCCAGCGTCTTGCCCAGGCCCATTTCATCGGCCAATATGCCGCCGAAGCCATAGCTCTCCAGGGTTTTCAGCCATTGAAAGCCCACCTGCTGATAGGGCCGCAGCACCCCCTCCAGCCCCGGGGGCAGGGCGTAGTCGCTTTCCGAAAGGGTCTTGAAATTCCGAACCATACTGCGGAATTGGCTGTCCCGGTGGACTTTTACCTCCTGGCTGCCGGAAAGCAGCTCGTCCAGATACAGCCCCCGATAGGCCGGCAAGGTCACTTGGCCCCGGGACAGCTCCTGGTCGGAGAGTTGCAGCATCTGGGTCATTTCCGCCAGCTTTTCACAGACAGAGCCGTTGAGCTCCAAATACCGGCCATCGGTGAGCCGATGGTATTTTCGTTTCTGGAGCATACTTTGATAGAGCCGGGACAGCTCCTCCGGGGGATAGTCTCCGGTGTCCAAGGACAGGGTCAGCAGGCCGTCCGCCACGGAGATGCCCACGGCGGCGGCGGGCCGAATCCGCTTACGCTGGAGCCGGTCACTGAGATAGACCTCGCCCCGCTGCCGGAAGGCATCCAGGGAGCCAATCAGGAACTGAAATATTTCCTCCTCCCCCTGCAGCACCAGCCGGCCCTCCTGCTCATGAAAATGCTCCAGGGCAAATTGCAGGCCGTTGGTCTCCTCCAGCAGATTCCGCCGAACGCCATCGGATTCCTTTGGCTTGTCCTTCGGGGTGAAGCTGTGCGCCTCGTCATAGCGGAACCTGAGAACCAGCAGCAGGGTGTCCTGGTCTATGTCCAGATAGAAGCACAGGGTACAGGAATCCGGGATATAGCTTTGGAGCAGCTCCTGGGGGTCGTTGACCTCCACCAGGTCGCCAAGCTCCGGCAGCACGCAGCTGCAAAAGGTGGGAAGATCCTCCAGGGAGATCCGCATATCGGGCCGCTGAACCGCCAGCAGGGGATAGACCCTTTCCCGGAACTCCTGGGAGCAACGCAGCAGTGCTCCGCCGCCCATGGCATACAGGGTTTGCTGGCTGCCGAAGAACCGATAGTTGCAGGGGGTGTCCACCCGCAGCCGGGCCGTCTTGTCGGCCTGCTCCACCCACAGGCTCACCTGGGGATCCTGGGTGTGAAAGTGCCACGGTTTCCGTGCCATATCCTCTATCTGGCTGCCCTCCAGCAGGTCAAACCAACGGTCAAAGGCGTCCCCGGTCAGGGTGATCTCGCCTTTTGAAGGGCCATAACTCGCCAGCCGGTAGCCTCCTCGCAGAGATCGAAATTCCGCAAACTCATTCATCAGCAGCCGAATCATCTCCTGCTCCTTTTGGGGAAACAGCTCCATGCTGTGATCCAAGGTCAACCCCTTTCCGTAGGCGCTGACCTCCCGCCGGTTGACCCGCCGGAGAAACTCCAGCACATCCTTCACCACATACATTTTTTCCCGGCCCACCCGCAGAGAAAACCCGGGATACTCGCTGCCTGCCCCGGGAAGGATTCGGGTCTCCAGCCGGTTCACCGGCCGGGCCGGCGGATGGGATTCCTTGGACCTTTGGAGATAGCGCCGGAGCAGGCTCTTAACCGTTTGGTCGCTGCCGCTGCCCTTGTCGCCGCTGCCCTTGCCACCGCTGCCCTTGTCACCGCTGCCGGAGTCGGCTTTCTCATCTGTATTCAGATATTCCAGCATTGCCGCCACCAGGTGCTTGCAGCGATCTGTTTCCCGGAAGCGCTGACAGGTGCAGTGCAGGGTCAGTTTTCCTCCCGGGGTGATTTGGAAACTCACCTGGTATTTTTTCGTGCCCCGAACCTGGGCGACTGCCTGGATTCCGTTGTCCCCTCGCTGCCCATGGAGCGTCACCACCCGATTCTGGCGAAAATATTCCAGCCCCCGGACATAGTCCGCTCTAGGGAAAATTTTCCGGATCAATTCCTCGTTCAACATACCGTTCCGTCCTTATTCCTTGATTTCCGGGGGCAGACTGATGCTCTCCTCCACGGTATAGGTGGAAATTTTCTCCCGGGTGACAATCACCGACTCCTGGTTGAGAAAGCAGCACAGGTCTGCCGCAATCTCCCGCACCAGCTTTTTCCCCGCTCCGATCAGGCTGATGGCCATGCTGGCCTCGTCCACAAAGGCCCCATTGTGGTAAAAATAGCCTCCATTTTGCAGCACCATGGAAAAGGACACGCTGTAATTTTTACACACCTCCGCCACCAGGGCAGAAGCCCGCTCCAGCGTCACCTTCTGCTGGTGCAGATCCTTGTCCTCCAGCCCCACATAAATGGTATAGCGCTTTTGCTTTTTCATGGATTTTCCTCCCGGCATAGACCGCATTGTACTTGTATATTATACCACAAAAGCCTTCGCTTCGCAAGGGTACTGCCAAGCGGAAAGGGGCCGCCCAGGGAAAAAGACAGCACCGGAGCCACGAATGTCCGGTGCCGTCCCTTATGATATTGTGTTGTTTGCTTATTTCCCCCGCTGAAACAGCTCCTGAATCAGGCTGTTTTCCCGGGTCAAATCGGTAAGCACCACGGCGCAGCAGTCCTCTCGGGGCTGGTAGCATTGGAGGCGCAGATATTTTCCGCCGCTTTCCCACAGCTCCTCTAAGGTGCGGGGCGTACCGTTGATGGCCACGTCCGCAAAGGCCGTCAGCCATTTGGGATTCCCCAGGCCCTTTAGTGCCGTCAGGGGCTGATCCTGTAGTCTCTCCGTCTGCTCCAGCTGCTCCATGGCCCGATTGCAATAGCGCACCACAAACTCTGCGCCGCCGCCCCGCTTTCGATACACCAGTTCCATAATACAAACCGGCATGGGCAGCTTTCCCAGCCATTGCTCCAGGGTTTCGGCGGGGCAGGGGGGCAGATCCTTGCTCTGGCCCAACGAGGCCTTGGAACTCTGGCTGCGGCCTGTGCGGATTCGCCGCTTAAAGTGGGTTCCGTCCTCCATGGTGATGACCCCGGCACTTTCCTCCCGAATCAGGGCCTTGGCCACCACGATGCCCCGGTTGACGCTGACAAACGCCTCCCCGGGCAAATCCCCGAACACGTCCCGAAGGCTCCGATTGGTACACAGGGTACTGCCGTCCCTTCGGGTGATTTTTGTCTTTCTTCCCTCTATGGTCAGGTAGGCAATCTCCTCCACCGGCACCTGTATTCTCCGGTAGTCCGACTGCACCGTCAGGTACTGCTTTTCCTCCACCGCTGGCACAACCCCTTCCACACATCCTCAAGGACATTGTATCAGAGGGTTATTTTTATGTCAACTCTATTTCTATAAAAACCTTTGTCCAATTTTTTGTGCAGGTACCAGAATTTTCAGGGAATATTCCCGAAATTACAGGATATTGTGGTAAAAAAATTTCCTGCTACAAGGGATAGGGCATCCACCTGGCTCCCTGTTTCATTTGTCCGTTATGTTAAGTTTACTACCTTTTGCTTTCCATATTCAGGATACTATAGCAGAAATTCCAGCCCACGGCGGCCTCCCCAAACGCCCCGCCTGGCCGGGCAATTTTTATCTGGAAAAAAGCAGCCCTTCCTGCATTTTTCCCCAGGCCAAATGTCTGTTTCTGTCTCCCACGTCCAATCCCGCAGGAAGCGGTTCTTTTGCAATGCGCACAAAAAAATCCTTCATGAGAGCTTTTTTTCCGGCGAAAACCCGGTTGACCCGGGGCGGGATATGGAGTATAATCCAAGCATACAGCAAGGGCGCTGTGAGGTCGTGGGCATCTCACAGCGCCTTTAACATTATGTAAACCACCCCGCCGGGGAGAACATTTCGTAAAGGAGTCTGATTCTTATGGCAGCAAACACCAAGGATATCTACGGTTCCATGGTATTCAACGAGCACGTAATGAAGGAGCGGCTTCCCAGCGCCACCTTCAAAAGCCTCAAGGCCACCATTGACGACGGCAAGCCTCTGAATTTGGAGGTGGCCAATGTGGTGGCCAGCGTCATGAAGGACTGGGCCATCGAAAAAGGTGCCACCCATTATACCCATTGGTTCCAGCCGCTGACCGGCATCACCTCCGAAAAGCACGATGGCTTTGTCTCTCCCATGGGCGACGGCACGGCCATTATGGAGTTTAAGGGCAAGGAACTGATTCAGGGCGAGCCGGATGCCTCCTCCTTCCCCTCCGGCGGTCTGCGGGCCACCTGTGAGGCCAGAGGCTATACCGCCTGGGATCCCACCAGCTATGCCTTTGTCAAGGACGATGTGCTGTGCATTCCCACGGCCTTCTGCTCCTACACCGGGGAGGCCCTGGACAAAAAGACCCCCCTGCTCCGCTCCATGAAGGCCATCTCCCAGGAGGCCTGCAAGGTCTTGAAGCTCTTTGGGAAAACCTGTAGCCATGTATCCTCTACGGTGGGTCCGGAGCAGGAGTATTTCCTGATTCGCAAGGAGGACTATGAGCAGCGGGAGGATTTGATCCTCACCGGACGCACCCTGTTCGGCCACTCCGCCGCCAAGGGCCAGGAGCTGGAGGAGCATTATTTCGGTGTGATTCGTCCCCAGGTTTCCGCCTTTATGAAGGAGCTGGACGATGAGCTTTGGAAGCTGGGGATTCCCGCCCGCACCAAGCACAACGAGGTGGCCCCGGCCCAGCACGAACTGGCTCCCATCTTTGACACCACCAACAAGGCCATCGACTATAACCTGCTGACCATGGAAATGATGAAGAAGGTGGCGGAGCGTCACGGCCTGGTGTGCCTGCTCCACGAAAAGCCCTTTGACGGGGTCAACGGCTCCGGCAAGCACAACAACTGGTCCCTGTCCGCAGGCAGTGAAAACCTGCTGGATCCCGGCGATACTCCCATGGATAATCTCCAGTTCCTGACCTTCCTGACCGCCGTCATCAAGGCCGTGGACGACTATCAGGATCTGCTCCGGGCCGCCGTTGCCTCTCCCGGAAATGACCACCGGCTAGGTGCCAACGAGGCGCCTCCGGCGATTATCTCCATTTTTGTAGGCGACGAGCTGGGGGACATTCTGGATTCCATCGCCAACGACAGCCCCTACAAGGCCAAGGGCAAGGCCAAAATCGACCTGGGGGTAGACGTGCTGCCGGTGTTCCCCAAGGACAACACCGACAGAAACCGTACCTCTCCCTTTGCCTTTACCGGCAACAAATTTGAGTTCCGTATGCCCGGCTCCGCCATGAACCTGTCCGGCGCCAACACTGTATTAAACACCGCTGTGGCCAAGGTGCTCAAGGACTTTGCCGCCGAGATGGAGGGCGCAGAGGACTTCACCGCCACTGCCGCCGCCTGGATTAAAAAGACCATCAAGGCCCATCAGCGTGTCCTCTTTAACGGCAACGGTTATTCTGCCCAGTGGGAGGCCGAGGCGGAGCAGCGGGGCCTGCTGAACAAAAAGACCACCGTGGATGCCCTGCCCTGCCTGCTTGCGGAGAAGAACATCCGGCTGATGGACGAGATGAATGTGCTGACCCCGGTGGAGATGCAGAGCCGCTATGAGGTAGAGCTGGAGCATTACTCCAAGGTCATCAACATTGAGGCCCTGACCACCCTGGGCATGGCCCGGCGGCAGTTGATTCCTGCGGCGCTGGAGTTCCTGTCCTCTGTGGCGGAAACCGCCGCCTCCAAGAAGGCGGTCAGTGCGGCCCTGTCCATTAAAACCGAGGAGCAGATTCTCACCTCCGTCACCAAGGACGTGGACGACATGAACGCCGCCGCCGACCAGCTGGACGAGCTGATGAACCGGGTGGAGGGCATCGAGGGCACCTATGAGCTGGCAGAGTACTACTGCAAGCAGGTGCTGCCCGCCATGGAGCAGATTCGCACCGCCGCCGACCACTGCGAGATCATCATCGGTAAGGACTACTGGCCTTTGCCCAGCTACTCCGATATGCTTTTCTATGTGTAACCAGTGTCATTGGGGGCTGCTTCCAAATAGCACTTTCTGAAAATCAGATGAAAAAAGTCGTGAAAGTCCGTTTCTTCTGGATTTTCACGACTTTTTCTGACGTTTACGAGGACTGTTTGTTCGGAGTTTTCCATTTGAGCCAGCCCCGTTCTTTGCTCTGCGTATGTTCCTTCCGTTCATCAGGAAAAACATGGGGCGTGGTTCGCAGCAGACCGACCAAAGTGCAAAGATAATTATGGGCCTGGGCTTTGGTGCAGTTGGCGTTTTTTATCGTTGTCCACTGCCATATCAGAAACAAGGTATTACTGTAATGGTCTGCAAGCAGCTCGTTTGGCACATCCTTTTGGGCTGCGTCAGGGCAGTCTTGAAAGATAAGACGCATTGTATGATTCAGAAAATTTCTGAAGCTTGAAAACATATATCCAACCTCGCTGTTATGGGAAATTACCTTCCGTATCAC
>CAVJIP010000009.1:0-9624 GCA_963649625.1 Bacteroidaceae bacterium | reverse complement strand
CATGGATGTACAGCTGGCCGTCCGTCTTTCCCCGATACAGACTGATTTCCTCCCCGGCAAAGCATTCGTTCACATAGGAAATCAAGATTTCCTGCATAAATACACCCTGGGGCCGCAGGTTCAGCTCCGCCGCATCCGAGGCCAAATCCACATATCTGGTGTTGTTGATATGGCCGTTGATGTCCGTGTCGCTGTAGTAGAGCTTCCGGCAATCGTGAAGCTCCATATTCTCCGGGAAGGTAATGCGAGAAAGCTGGATGTGTTTGGCGGTGGGAGCGTCCGTTTCCGGAAATTCCGGCAGATGCTCTAAGTTGATGGGCCGCTTTGTCTTGCGATTGGCCAGCACCCACACGGTGGTGGCTTCGCCCACCTGCTCCTGGCCCACCAGCAGGTCACAGTCCCGGTAGATGCGAGTGCCCTGGGGGTGGCGCACCGTAACGTTTACCGTAAGGGTTTCTCCCCAGATGATGGGCCGCTTTAGCTTGACCCAGATTCGCAGCACCATCCAGTAGCAGTTATATTTTTCCAGCACATCGTCCCGGCTGGTGCCAATTTGCTGGGAATGATCCGTAATGGCCCGCTGGAGATACACAAACAGTGCCGATGGCCGAAGCTCATAGGCGGCATCGGTGTCCGTGGAGGAAATATGGAAGGCTGCGGTATAGCTGCTCAGAGAAAATGACATGGTATAGACCTCGTTTTCCGTATTTTCTTTAGTATACCAGATTTTTTGGGGAATATAAATGAGGCTTTTGCACAAAAAAGTCACGGTTTCACCCTGCGCCGTTGTGTTTTTCCTTGCAGTTGGCCCGGGGAAATGCTATAATACTGCCGAGCAGAATTTTCATCGCAGAAAGGATCGGGCCAATGGGACTGTTTTCTTATAAAAGCTATTATAAGCCGGGGAAGGGCGTAGAGAAGGATGCCCCGGAAAAAAACGCCTTTTTCCGCTTTTTTGAGATTTATGGCCGGAAGTTCTGGCGGTTTATTGAGGTCAATGTGATCTACCTTATCGTGCTGCTGCCGATGCTTTTGACGGTTTACGCCGAGGTCTATGACACCCTCTATACCACCTTTCAGCGTCTGGACTATACGGGGACCTGCGCCTCCTACACCCAGGGAGGGCTCACCGTGACGGCCAAGGAGCCGGGGGCCTCTGGCAATGACTATGTGCTGGACATTGACCAGAACAAAAGCGGAGCCTTTACCGTGACTCTGTACACAGACCGGGGCACGGCGGCAAAGGATTCCTCCAATACGGTGGACACCTGGTTTACCCTGGAGGGGGTTTCTACCGTGGAGGAGCTGGCGGCCTATGAAAACGACTATGTGACCTTTTCCGGCACAGGCCCCCTGGAGAATATCCATGAGGCCCAGCTCAGCGGCGGCGATGGACTGATGAGTATGTTTACCCCACTGCTTTACCTGACCATGCTCTACTTTGGAAGGGTTCCGGCGGCCATTCGTTGGCTTCTGCTGATTCTCTCCGTGCTGGCCTACGGCCCGGCCAAGTGCGGCGTGACCTATGTGCTGCGGAACTATTCCCGGCAGAGCCATTCCTGGATCAGTGACATCTGGGACAAGGCCAAGGAAAACTGGAAGCAGGGGATGCTGTTCGGTGTCGTTGACTGCGTTGTCGCCACCCTGATCGTATTCAACATGACCTACCGGCCCACTGCGGAAATGGCGGCACTGGTGCAGGTCTGCAAGTATGTGACCCTGCTGGCGGGAATGTTCTATGTGTTTATGCGGAAGTACATCTATTTGATGATTGTGACGGTGCAGCTGAACCTCCTTTCTCTGATTAAAAATGCATGGCTTCTGGCCTTTATCGGCATTTTTCGGAACTTTTTCAGCGGCCTGGGCAATCTGCTGATTTGGGTGGCGGCATACCTGCTGATTATGGCAGTGCATCCATTTTTTGAGATTTTATTCTTGGGCCTGCTGATTTACAGCTTTACCAACTTTATCAGCATCAGTGCCTGCTATCCGCTGATTGACAAGTACCTGGTGCAGCCCATTGCCCAGATGCAGGCGGAGGAGGCGGCCAAGGCAGCAGGGGAGACAGGCCAGCTGGAGAAGCCGCAGGATACCGAGCCCCTTTGAACGCATAAAACAGTCAAAATGTTCTATTTTTCTTAAAAAATGAGGAAATATCTTGGATTCAGATGGAATTTTGTTTGATTTAGACGGAACGCTCTGGGATTCCGTAGACGAGATCGCGCTGACCTGGAACTCGGTGATCGTCAAATATCCTGAATACGGAACGCCCATTTGCCGCCGGGACATGGAGGGGCTGATGGGCCTGCAAATGGATGATATTGCTGCAAGGCTTTTTCCCAAGGTGGACAAGGAGCGGCAGCTCCGGCTGACCCAGGAATGTGTGGCGGCAGAAAATAAGTATCTCTATATCCATGGGGCGAAGTTGTATCCCCATGTCCGGGAGACCTTGACGGTGCTCCGGCAGAAGCATCGGCTGTTTATTGTCAGTAACTGTCAACATGGGTATATTGAGGCATTTTTGCACGCAAACGGGTTGGAGCCGCTGTTTGACGGATTCTTGTGCTACGGAGCCACCGGACGTGGCAAGGCCGACAATATCCGACAGGTTGTTGCATCCTATGGGATTCAGTGGCCGGTGTATGTGGGCGATACTCAGACGGACTGCCAGGCCAGTGCTGCGGCGGGCGTTCCCTTTGTGTTTGCGGCCTATGGTTTCGGCCAGGCGAAGCAGTATGCGGCACGGATTGAGCGGTTTAAGGACTTGACTGAGCTGTTTTGATGCTGTGTTGGCCCTTTGAAAACCGGTAAGCACCGAGGCTGCATAGAATTCAAAAGCTGGCCCATTACAGAAAAAATAGCATAAAACGCAACAAAATTTTTATTTTGTTGCGTTTTTAGTACAACTCCAGAAACCATCGAAGGAGGCTTTTTCTATGGATTTCCGAGACTCCCCCAGAGTGCTCCGGGATTTTTTGTCCTATCACGCCACCATCAAGGGTCAGTCCGCCAGGACGATTTCCGAATACTATCTGGATCTTCGGATGTTTCTAAGGTACATGGTGCTGATTCGCAGTGAACTGCCCTACGAGACGGATTTGAATACCATCTCCATTCAAAATGTGGATTTGGAGTTTATTCGCAGTATCAACCTGGAGGATATTTACGACTTCTTCTCCTACCTGAGCGATGACCGGGTCTATCACCCGGAAACCCGCCACCCCGGCCACGGCATTGACAACGCCGCCCGGGCTCGAAAGCTGTCGGCCATTAAGTCCTTTTACAAGTACCTGACGGTGCGGACAAAGCAGCTGGAGGAAAATCCGGTGGCGGATGTGGAATACCCGAAGCTCCGCCGTGCCCTGCCCAAATATTTGACCCTAGACCAGGCCCGGCAGCTTCTCAGCTCGGTCAAGGGCACCCATGAAGCTCGGGACTATGCGATTTTAATGGTATTCCTAAACTGCGGCGTGCGAATTTCTGAGCTGACGGGACTGAATTATGGCGATATATACAAAGACAGACTGAGAGTTTTGGGCAAAGGTAACAAAGAACGCACGGTGTACATGGGAGAAGCCTGCAAGGGGGCCATTGAGAAATACAACGCCACCCTGCCGGAGCCCCTCCAGCAGGACGTGCGCCGTCCCCTGTTTCTCTCCCAAAAGGGCGGCCGTATGAGCACCAACGCCATCCATCGGCTGGTAAAAAAGCATTTGACCGCCGCCGGACTGGATGCGACCCAGTATTCGGCCCATAAGCTCCGCCATACGGCGGCCACCCTGATGCTCTCCCAAGGGGTGGACGTGAAAACAGTGCAGGAGGTCTTGGGTCATGAGCATCTGAATACCACGGAAATCTACACCCACATTGAAAGTACGGAGCTGAAAATCGCCGCAGAGGCCAATCCCCTCTCCCGGTTCCATGCAGACGGCAGCACAAAGGAATAAGCAAAAGGCCGGGAATCGCATTTACACGATTCCCGGCTTGTCCACATCGGATGAAATCAGATTTTATTGTCGCAGCCCAGCACATCGGTGATTTTGTGCATCACCAGGGTCTTAATGTTGGCCCGGGCAGGCTTCAAATACTGGCGGGGGTCAAAATCGGCGGGATGGGCTGCCATATACTGCCGGATGGTGCCGGTCATAGCAAGGCGCAGGTCGGAATCAATGTTGATTTTGCAGACGGCCATGGAAGCGGCCTTGCGGAGCTGCTCCTCGGGAATGCCCACAGCGTCAGGCATTTTTCCGCCGTTATCATTGATCATTTTCACATATTCCTGGGGCACGGAGGAGGAGCCGTGGAGCACAATGGGAAATCCGGGCAGCCGCCGGGAAACCTCCTCCAGAATGTCAAACCGCAGCGGAGGGGGCACCAGAATCCCCTTCTCGTTCCGGGTACACTGGGCGGGGGTGAACTTATAGGCCCCGTGGGAGGTGCCGATGGCAATGGCCAGAGAGTCACAGCCGGTGCGCTCTACAAACTCCTGGACATCCTCCGGGCGGGTATAAGAGGAATCCTCGGCGGAAACCTTGACCTCGTCCTCTACTCCGGCCAGGGTTCCCAGCTCGGCCTCCACCACCACCCCGTGATCGTGGGCATATTCCACCACCTGACGGGTAATGGAAATATTCTCCTCAAAGGGCTTGGAGGAGGCATCGATCATCACGGAGGTAAAGCCGTCATCAATGCAGGACTTGCAGGTTTCAAAGGTGTCCCCGTGATCCAGATGCAGGCAGATGGGCAGCCCCGTCTCAATCTCGGCGGCCTCCACCAGCTTGACCAGATAGGTGCGGTTGGCGTAGGAACGGGCCCCTTTGGACACCTGGAGAATCACAGGCGCATTGCACTCCCGGGCCGCCTCGGTGATGCCCTGGATGATTTCCATATTGTTTACGTTAAAGGCACCGATGGCATAGCCGCCGTCATAGGCCTTTTTGAACATTTCGGTGGATGTGACAATAGGCATAACACGCACTCCTTATCATTTGAAGTAACTACAGTATACCATCCCTTGCAGAAAAATGCAATATGCCAGTTTTGGCAGAATAGGCAAACATATATGATACGTTTCGTACAAGCTGATGATTTTCCGGAATTTTAACCAATGGCCCCTTGCGATTTTTCCCCTTGGATGGTATCATAGAGGCAGAAAATATTAGGAGGTAATTTTATGACCACTCCCCTCACCGGTGCGTGTATCTTCGGCCAGTCCGGCGGCCCCACTTCCGTTATCAACGCCAGTGCCTACGGCGTGTTTGACACGGCGCTGAAAAGCCCCTATATCACCCAGGTCTACGGTGCCGCCCATGGCATCAAGGGGGTTTTGAACGACCAGCTCTATATAATCGACCAGGAGGATTCCCGGGAACTGGCACTTCTCCCCTACACCCCCTCCTCTGCCCTGGGCTCCGTCCGCTACAAGCTAAAGGATCCGGAGGTGGACGACACCGATTATCAGCGGATTCTGGAGATTTTTAAGAAATACAATGTGCGCTATTTCTTCTACAACGGCGGCAACGACTCCATGGACACCTGCTCCAAAATCAGCGGGTATCTCCAGAAGGTAGGCTATGAATGCAATGTCATCGGCGTACCCAAGACCATTGACAATGATCTCTACGGCACTGACCACTGCCCCGGCTTCGGCAGCGCAGCCAAATACATCGCCACCACCTGTATGGAGGTGTCCCTGGATGCCAAGGTCTATGACACCGGCATGATATGCATTATCGAAATTATGGGCCGGAATGCCGGCTGGCTGGCCGGTGCGGCGGCACTGGCCTCCGCCTCCGGGGAAGGCCCCGACCTGGTGTATCTGCCGGAAATCCCCTTTGACCTGGACAGGTTCTACGCCGATGTGGAGCGTATTTACCGGGAGAAGGGCAAGGTCATTATTGCCGCCTCGGAGGGCATCCACGATAAGGACGGGAAATTTATCTCGGAATATGCCGGAGATGCGGCCAAGGATGCCTTTGGCCACACCCAGATGGGCGGTCTGGCACAGGTTTTGGAGAGCCTGCTCAAGGAGAAAATCAACTGCAAGACCCGGGCCATTGAGCTGAGCCTGATGCAGCGGTGTGCGGCCCACTGCGCTTCCCAGACGGACATTGACGAGGCCCTTGCCATGGGAAAGGCGGCAGTGGAGGCCGCCACCTCCGGGAAGTCCGGCTATATGGTGGCCATCCGGCGAACCTCCAATGCCCCCTACGCCTGGGAGACGGAGCTTCTGCCGCTGGAGAAGTGCGCCAACTTTGAAAAGAAGGTGCCCCTAGAGTGGATCAACCAGGCGGGCAACGGCGTGACCCAGGCCTTTATCGACTATGCCCGTCCCCTGATTCAGGGAGAGACAAAGCTGGAAAAGGTAGACGGCCTCCCCAGATTTGCAAGGCTAAAAAAGGTTCTGGCGAAGTAACAGATGGAAAAGCTCCGGCAGCAGTCTTTGGACTGCTGCCGGAATGTTTATGGGTTTGTACTGGGAGCCAGATGTCCATACAGCTTTTCTGCCAAGGGAAAGCTGACCCCGCCTACCACATTGCCCAGGGAAATCACCGCCAGATACACAAGACTCTGGCCCGGGGCCTCCAGGAACTTGCCGGAAACGGCCCAGTAGTACATATCCGCAATGCTGTGCTCCGTCCCGGCCAGGATAAACACGGACACGCCCAGGAAAATCGCCAGGTATTTCCCCAAATCATGGGGATTCTTTGCATAGCCATTGACGGCCAGATAGATGAAAACATTGCAGATACAGGCCAGCAGGAACACACTTCCCAGACCGGTGGACAGCTTTGCCTCCACCAGGGCCTTGGCGGTGACGTTGATGCCGGCCTCTGCGCCGCACAGACTGGTCAGCCCCTCCAGGGCGGCCAGCAGTGAGGTACCGGCCAGGTTCCCCAGCCAAATCACAGCCAGGGAAGCTAGATAATCCGGCTTGTTGTCGAAGATGTAGCAGGCCTTCCCGGTGAACAGGTTGTAGCCCCGGGTGCAGATGGCGAACAGGCCGATGGCAAACAGCAGGGCCCCTACCACGTTTCCTCCGGGAAAAGCATCCTTAATTCGCAGAAAGACCGTCCCGCCCAGGCCGATACAGATTCCGGCCAGCACAGCATAGAGAAAGGTGCCAAAATGCTTTTTCATAGTATCCTGCCGTCCTTCCTGTTAGAATCAGCAAAAGCGGACATCAATAGTCGAACTTCCACATATACCGTCGATAGGACATGGGGTGCATCCGCACATCGCCCATGGCGGCGATAAACTGCTTGGAAATGGGGTGCAGCAGCAGGGCGTTAAAATACTCGGCCACATGGCTGTCCAGCTCGCCCAGCCCCAGCTTCTCGGCATCAATAATCCAGTGATGACCGGCAAACTTGCTCAGGAAACGCTCCGCCCGCTCGTCCAGCGGCCGGGTGCGGCCAACGCTCTTAAACAGAAGAATGGCCAAATCCTTGGAGCAGGTCTCAAAGGCCCCATGGAAATACTCCCCGGAGTGAACGGGGACGCAGTGTACCGTCTGCATCTCCTGGAAGAAGCAGAAGGCATCGGAATAGGCCACTTCCCAGGCTGCGCCGCTGCTGAGCACATTCCAAATCAGGTCGTCCTGATAGGTCATGGCAAAGAGGGCCGCATCCTCCTTTACACTGTTGTAGGCCTTGCCGTAAATCTCAGGCAGCCGCTGGAAGGCATCCATGGCAGTATCATAGTGGGCATAGCCGTCGTAGTGTTTCAGCAGCCAGAAGGCAATTTTCAGTGCGGTACCCTGGCTGTTGCAGTGTACCAAAGAGGGATCCTGATACCACTCATCCGCATGATAATAGGTAATATAAAACTGGGCGGTCTGGGCGGTGAGGGAGTCGGCGTAGCCGGTAAGACCCACGGTGACGGCCCCCTTGGCCCGGGCGGTTTTCAGGGCCTCCACCGTCTCGGCGGTAGCCTTGGTGGAGGTGCCGATGACCAGGGTGTTCTTGTCCACGTTTTTCGGCGTGGCGTTGACAAACTCACTGCTGTTGTAGCCCTGCACCCGGATGGAGCCCTCCTGATTCAGAAGATACCGGGCGGGATAGGAGGAGCTAAGGGAGCCGCCGCAGGCTACAAAAATCACCTGCTTCAACCCGCCGTTTGCGTCCAGTGCCGCCTTCACCTGCTCCATTACCGTCTCAACCTGCTGCATTCCTTTGATCATTTGCTCTCTCTCCTTGTCCGCAGAGCCTGAGTGGCCTGCTCGTCAATGGTATAATTTACGCCCTGGGCATGGATGACCACGCCGTAGACCGTTTCTGCCGCCTGCACGCTGACCTTTTTCTACATCACGTCCTTCAGCACCGCCTCAGCCGGACGGCGGAGGGGATTGCCGTAGCCACCGGCTCCAGGGGTGACGACACGGATAATATCGCCCTTTTCCAGGGGCAGGCTGGTGGTTTTGTGGCCCATGCGGGTGACGCTTCCGTCCTTGGCACGAACCCGATAGAAGGCACCGCTGCCTCCCGCCTGCCCGCCGGCCAGGCCCCATGGGTGGAATTTATGCCGATCTCCCAAGCCGGTATACAGTACATTGTCCTGTAATATCTCCAGCTCCCGCTCGATACCCAGGCCACCGCGCCGCTCTCCGGCCCCGCCGGTGTCCTCCTTTAATTCGTACTTCCGGGCCAGAATCTTGGTAAACTCCATCTCCGTGGCCTCAATGGGCATATTGGAGGTGTTGGTCATGTTTACCTGCACACCGGAAAGCCCATCCGATTGCAGACTTGCACCGCCGCCGCCGGCAATAACCTCGTGGAAAATGAAGACGCTGTCGGTGCCGATGGCTCCGTCTCCGGCCAGAATGGTCGTGGTACACGCACCGTTGCCCGCAGTCACCACGGTGTCCGGGAAGATAGGGGCCAAGGCTCCGAAAATGGCATCGGGGATGCGTTGCTGGCAGTCGATCTGGGCACCGATGGGGCTTGGCTCTGTGGGATTGACAATGCAGCCCTTGGGGGCGATAATGCGCACGGCCCGGTTAATGCCCTCGTTGGCGGGAATGTCGTCGCCCATTAGGGCCTTCACGGAGAAGAACACCGCCGCCTTGGTGCACGGATAGGGTACGTTAATAGGGGCCTTGATTTGCTGGGCGGTTCCGGTGAAATCAAAGGTCAGATTCTCCCCGGCCACCGTGACCTTGACGCAGATGGGCAGCGGGTCAGGGTACTTTTCGCCGCAGCCGTCCACATAGTCGGTGTAGCTGTACTCCCCATCAGGCAGTGCGGACACCACAGCCCGCACCCGGCGCTCGGAGTAGGCCACCAGCTCCTCCATGCAGTCGATCAGTGTGTCGCCGTATCGGTCATAGGCCTCCTGGAGACGCTGAATGCCAATCAGATTGGCGGACATCTGGGCGGTCAGGTCGCCTTCACGCTCCTGGGGCACACGGGTGTTGTCCAGCAGCAAATCCATCACGCTGGGAATCAGCTCTCCCCCCTGCCGGATACGGATGACGGGGATGCGGATGCCCTCCTGGAACAGGCTGTCTGCATCGCCGGAGGTGGAGCCGGGAACCTTGCCGCCAATGTCGGAGTGGTGGGCAATGTTCGCAATCCAGCCGATGAGCTTTTCTCCGGAAAAGGCCGGTGCCGCAATGACAATATC
>CAVJIP010000008.1:17272-19983 GCA_963649625.1 Bacteroidaceae bacterium | reverse complement strand
ATCTCCTTGAATGGCAGCGTCTTTGAGGTGACAAACGTCCAGAAGGACAAGGCGGAAAAGTATCTTCATTACGGAAAAATGACCGCCGGAAGGCTTGAGGTGGAGGACACCGTGACTGCCACGGTGGATTCATCGCACCGCCAGGCCATCTCCCGGGCCCACTCCGCCACCCATCTGCTCCAGGCTGCCCTTCAGCAGGTGCTGGGTGAGCACGTCCATCAGGCGGGCTCCCTTAACAGTCCGGATCATCTGCGCTTTGATTTCACCCACTTCTCCGCCATTACCGAGGAAGAGCTGCGGCAGATTACCGTTCTGGTCAATGACGCAATTCTGGAGGGCCTGCCCATTACCACCCGGGTCATGGGCATTGAGGAGGCCAAGCAGGAGGGGGCCATGGCCCTGTTCGGCGAGAAATATGGGGATCAGGTTCGTGTAGTGACCATGGGCGATGTGTCCAAGGAGCTGTGCGGCGGCACCCATCTGGACAATACGGCCAAAATCGGCTCCTTCTGCATTATCAGCGAGGGCTCCGTGGCCTCCGGGGTTCGCCGAATCGAGGCCTTGGTGGGCAAGCAGAACCTGATGCTGGCTGCGGAAAACACCAAGCTCCTGCGCCGTGCCGCTTCCGCCGTTAAGACCACCCCTACCGAGCTGCTGCCCCATTTGGAGCAGGTCATCAAGGAGGGACGGGAGCTGCGCCATCAGCTGGATCAGCTGCAAAGCAAGCTTCTGGCCAACGATGCCGAGCGGTTCCTGTACGCCGCCAAGAAGGTGGAGGGCTTAAATGTGATCACCACCACCCTGTCCTCCATGAGCGCAGGCTCTCTGCGGAAGATTGGCGATATGCTCCGGGATAAGGACGAGTCCGTGGTGGCGGTGTTGTCCTCCATCTCCGGGGATAAGATCACCTTCAACGCAGTCTGCGGCAAAAAGGCCGTGGCGGCAGGCATCAAGGCCGGCGATCTGATTCGCACGGTGACGGCCATCACCGGCGGCTCCGGCGGCGGCAAGGCCGATTCTGCCATGGGCGGCGGCAAGGATCCCCTGATGCTGGACAACGCTCTGGCCGTGGTGGATAACTTCGTGTCCGAGCACGTTAAAAAATAAGGAGGAGCATATGAACGACTGCATTTTCTGCAAGATTATGGCCGGGGAGATTCCCACCAACAAAGTCTATGAGGACGACCTCTGCTTTGCCTTCCGGGACATTGAGCCTCTGGCTCCTACCCATTTTCTGGTGATTCCCAAGAAGCATATAGCTTCTGCCGCAGAGATTGACCAGGAGATGGCCCCCATTGTGGGGCACATCTACCAGGTGATTGCGGAGTTGGCCCGGGAGATGGGCTTTGCCCAGGGCTTCCGGGTGGTGACAAACTGCGGCCCGGAGGCGGGCCAGACGGTCGAGCATCTCCACTTCCATGTGCTGGCAGGCAAGGAGCTGGGCAGCTTTTGCTAAATAAGCATCGGGAGGCGCATTTGCGCCTCCTGTCTTTTATCGCTTTCTTCTCGACAAGCCCTCCCGAAAATGGTACAATAGAAGCCGGTGATTGTGAAACTGGAATGAAGGGAGGAAACCGCCATGCGGACGCTGCTGCGCTTTACCTGCGGGTTTATTCTGGCTGCCCTGGCGGCGATTCTTCTCCTGACCGGGACGGCCCTGTATCTGACCGGGGCGGCTATGCTGGTGCTGGCTATCGTCCTTTTTGCCCTGGGGCCTCGCCTTGCGCCCGGGGTGCTGGGCTTCGCCCTGGGGCTTTTCTGGACGGCGGGGTATCAGTTGATGTTCGCCGCACCAGCTCAGACCCTGGCCGGACAGGTTATGACCGTCCAATGTGAGGCCACGGACTACGGCACCGAAACGGATTACGGCCAACGGCTCCCGGTGGTGCTTCGGGCCGGGAAGGTGCAGACCAGGGCCATGGTTTGGCTGAACCGGGAGGAGCCACTGGTTCCCGGCGACCGGTTTGCCGTGCTGGCCGCAGTGGAGAACGCAGACCCGGATGGCTCTGATTATTATTATGCCCAGGGCATTCGGCTTTTTGCCTACGGCAAGGCCCAATTCCATCTGACGGAAGAGGCCACTCCTGGGCTAAGGTATCTGCCCCGCCGCATTGCCCACGAGCTGGAGCAGTCCCTGGAGGGCGGTGTTCCCGCAGACGCTCTGGGCTACGCTATGGCCCTGACCACAGGAAATCGGGCCTTGCTCACCGATTGGGAAAAAGCGGCCCTCCAAACCTCCGGCATCTATCACGCCCTGGCCCTTTCCGGCCTGCACATGACGGTTTTGACTGGCTCTTTGGGGCTGGTGATTTCTAAGAAACGGCTCCGGGCCTGGGTGGGGATTCCTCTGAGCATTGCATTTGCGGTGATAACCGGCGCATCGGCCTCCATTGTCCGGGCGGCGGTGATGCAGTGCCTGGTGCTGCTGGCACCTCTGCTGGGTCGGGAGGAGGATCCGCCCACCGCCCTGGCCGCCGCCGGGCTGCTGTTGACCTTGCAAAATCCCTATTGCCTTCTGGGCTGGGGACTACAGCTTAGCTTTGCCGCCATGGCCGGATTGATTTTCCTGGGAAACCGCTTTTACCGGGCTATGGCCGGAGAGCGGAAAGAGCATAGGCTCTACCGGCTTCGCAGCTGGCTCAGCGCCTCCCTGTCCGTCACGGCGGCGGCCACCGTCTCTACCACCCCTCTGATGATGGCCCACTTTGGAC
>CAVJIP010000008.1:965-17262 GCA_963649625.1 Bacteroidaceae bacterium | reverse complement strand
ACTTTGGACAGCTTTCCCTGATTGCCCCAGTGACCAATCTGCTGACGGGCTGGGCCATTGTCTGGTGCTTTCGGGGGAGTCTGCTGACCGGGCTGCTGGGAAAGGCGTTTCCCAGCCTTGGCCTGGCCCTGGGCTGGCTTACCGCCTGGCCGATTCGCTATGTCCAGCGGATTGCGGCTGCTCTTTCACGGCTGCCCTTCGCCACGCTGTGTACCGGCTCGGCCTATGCCGTGGGCTGGGTGCTGCTGGCCTATTTGCTAATGGCACTGGTTTTGTTCCGCCCCAAGGGACAGAAAATGCAGGTGCTGCCAATATGCTCCATGACCGGGAGCCTGGGGGCATGCCTGCTGCTGATGCTTTTTGCCGGCGGCGGGGCATCCCTTACCGTGCTGGATGTGGGCCAGGGCCAATGTCTGCTGGCCCTGGACAAGGGACAGGCGGCGGTGATTGACTGCGGCGGCTCCCAGGGCTCTCCCGCCGGGACTGCTGCGGCAGAGCTGGCCGCCCAGGGCATCTACCGGGTGGAGTACCTGATTTTGACCCACTATGACGAGGATCACAGCGGCGGCGTGGAGGAGCTGCTGGAGTGTATGCCGGTTTCCAATCTGCTGTTGCCGGATATTCCCGGCTCCTGCCGACAGGCCATCGAGGAGGCCGCCCAGGCCCGGAATATTCCCATACGCTATATCACCTCCACCACAACGGCCAGCCTGGGCGGCGGCAATCTGGAGCTGCTCCCGCCACCGGATCAAAACGAGAATACCGGCCTTGGAGTGCTGGTGAAGCTCTCCGGGCTTACAGCTTTGATCACCGGGGACATGGACACCCAACAGGAGCAGCTTTTGATAGACACCGCAGCTCTGCCGGATGTAGATTTGCTGATTGCGGGGCATCACGGCTCAAAATACAGCACCTCCGAGGCTTTGCTCCGGCAGACCGCCCCGGAGCTTGTGGCCATTTCCGTGGGAAAAAACAGCTATGGCCATCCGGCCCAGGAGACCCTTCGGCGCATTGCCGCCTGGGGCGCCCGGTGCTATCGCACCGACCAACAGGGAACCATAAGACTAAAGGGGGCTTGACCCGTGGCAAAGGGAAAAAAGACTTCCGCCACCGAGGGCTATCAGCAGCTCAAGGCGGACATAAAATCCGGGGCCTTCCGCCGGATGTATATATTCTTCGGGGAGGAACACTACCTTCTGGAAAATTATCGGGGACAGCTGAAAAAGAAGCTGACGGAGGGCCCCGCCGAGGACTTTAACTATCATCGCTTCACCGAGGAGACCTGGGATGTGGGGGCCTTGGGGGAGGCGGTGGAGGCTATTCCCATAATGAGCCCCACCAGCCTGATCGAAATCATAGATATTGACCCTTTTTCCCGGCCAGAGGGGGAGCGGCAGGCCCTGACGGAGCTGCTGTCCGGCATTCCTGACTACTGCACCCTGGTCTGGAGCTTTGACGCAGTGGAGTGGAAGCCGGATAAGCGCATGAAAAAGCTCTGGGCTGCCCTGTCCTCCGGGCTCCAGGTGGAGTTCGCCAAGCAGAAGGAGGCCCAGCTGATTCCCTGGATTCGGCGGCATCTGGCCACCACCGGGAAAACCATAAGCGACGAGGTCTGCCGCTATCTGATTTTGCAGACCGGCGGCTCCATGACCACTTTGAATGCGGAAATACAAAAGCTCATGGCCTATTCTGACCAGCCGGAGATTACCAAATTCGACGTGGACAGCGTGGTGATTCCTGTGGTGGAGGCGGTGATTTTTGACATCACCCGGGACATTGGAGCAAAGAACTTTCAGGGGGCCCTGGAAAAGCTCCGGGAGCTTCTCCGGCAGGACACCGAACCGATTGCCATCAACGCCATTATTGGCCGGCAGATGCGGCAGCTCTACGGAGCCAAGGTATTAAGTGCCCACGGGAAGGGGCCCTATGATCTGATGCGGCTTTACGGCACCTGGGAATCCGCCGCCCGGGAGCTGTATCAGCAGGCGGGCCACTTCTCCGTGGAGGCCCTGCGCCATGGGATGCTGCGCTCTGCGGAGACGGACTATGCCATGAAAACCTCCGGCGGCCAGCAGGACCAGCTGCTGGAGCTGATGCTTCTCCGGCTGGCGGAGGACTGTAGGAGGGAGCGGTGATGGTTCGGATTCGGGAGGCCATTTTGGTGGAGGGCCGCTATGACAAAAACGCCCTTCGCCAGGTGGTGGATGCAACCATCTTCGAGACCGGCGGCTTTGGAATTTTCAAGGATCAGGAGAAAATCGCCTTTCTCCGGCGGGTGGCGGAAAAGCGAGGGCTGATTTTGCTGACGGACAGCGATGGGGCGGGCTTTGTCATACGAAACCGGCTGAAAAGTCAGCTCCCCCCTGATCGGCTTCTACAGGCCTATATCCCCGACATCCCGGGAAAGGAAAAACGAAAGCACGCCCCCTCCAAGGAGGGACTTCTGGGGGTGGAGGGAATGACCCCGGAGATTCTGCTGGAGGCCCTTCGCCGCTCCGGGGCCCATTTTCTGGAGGAGGACACCCCGGCCCATGGGGAAAGTCCCATCACCCGGCAGGAGCTTTTCACCTTGGGCCTGATGGGAGGGGAAAACAGTGCCGCCCGACGGGACTATGTAAAACGGCAGCTGGAGCTTCCGGCCCACCTGGGCACCGGCGCATTTCTGGACGCACTAAATCTGATTACGGATCGGGAAACCTTGACCCGGCTGGTATCCCAGCTGGATGGGTGACTTGCCCGGATGGGAAGAGTGCGCTATCATAAACAAAACACGGCCCCCGGCTGCGGTGCAAGGACGCAGGGCAGCCCAAGGACCATGGGAGGAATTATTATGAAAATCGGCATTATTGGTACCGGCAACATGGGCGGAGCCCTTATGGACGCCTTCTGCCTGGATCGGGGCAACAGTCTCCGGGCTTACAACCAGGGCAGGGAAAAGCTGGAGCAGGCCTGCCGCCGTACCGGCGCAGTACCGGCATCCTCTGCCAGGGAGGCCATAGAGGGCTGTGATTTGATCTTGCTGGCGGTGAAGCCCATCGTCATGCCCTCCGTTTTAGAGGAAATCGCCCCGGCGGTAAGGCCGGAGCAGCTTGTGGTTTCCATTGCGGTGGGGCTTACCATAGACTCCTACGCCCAGGCCCTTGGGAAGGACAAGAAAATCATCCGGGCCATGCCCAACACTCCGGCGGCGGTGCAGGCCGGAATGACCGCCTTCACCTTTGGGGAGAACGTGACGGAGGAGGAGCAGCGGCAGGTGCTTGACCTGTTCGCCCTGGCCGGAGGGACTGCGGTTTTGCCGGAGCGCCTTATGAACGCAGTTTCGGCCCTTACCGGCTCCGGCCCCGCCTACGTCTATATGTTTATTGAGGCCATGGCGGATGCGGGCTGCTATGCGGGGCTTCCCCGGGTCCAGGCCTATCAGCTGGCGGCCCAGGTGGTGCTGGGGGCCGGAAAAATGGTGCTGGAGACGGGCAAGCACCCCGGGGTGCTGAAGGATGAGGTCTGCTCTCCCGGGGGGACGACCATCCGGGCCGTGGCAGAGCTGGAGCGCCTGGGAATGCGCAGTGCCGTAATCGAGGCCATTAAGACTTGCGTGGACGCAGCGGGAGGAGGAAAGTAGGAAATGCCCATGGAACAGGAATTTGAGCAAAGTCCCGTTTGGCGGCTGGTGTTGCGGCTGGGACTTCCCGCCATGCTGGCCCAGTTTTTCAACATCCTCTACAGCATTGTAGACCGTATTTTTGTGGGCCACATGGCCAGCAGCGGCGGACTGGCCCTGGCCGGTGTGGGCCTTTGTGCCCCGGCTCTTACCGCCGTCACCGCCTTTTCTACCCTGATCGGAGTAGGTGGTGCGGCGATTATGAGCATTTCTGCCGGAAAGCGAGAGCGGGACAGGGCACGGCAGGCCATCTCCACCAGCTTTCTGCTGCTGCTTGGTATCTCTGTGGTGGTTACGGCGGTGCTGCTGGCGGTGGAGCGTCCCCTGCTGTACCGGTTAGGGTGCAGCGATGCCATGTACCCCTATGCCGGGGCCTATTTCCGCACCTATGTGCTGGGGACAACGGCGGTGCTCCTGGGCACTGGCATGAATCAGTTTGTCTTGGCCCAGGGCTGCGCCAAACGGGGGATGCTCTCGGTAATCCTGGGAGCGGCGGTGAATACGATTCTGGATCCCATCTTTATTTATGCCCTGGACATGGGAACCCGTGGGGCGGCTCTGGCTACGGTATTGGCCCAGGTCTGCGTGATGGTATATGTGCTGGCCTTTCTGCTGGGGAAAAAGGCGGAAATACCTTTGCGCCTCAGGGGCTTTTCCGGGGCGGTGGTGGGGAAGATTTTTTCCATTGGTTCCCTTCCGTTTTTCATTATTCTGCTGGACAATTTGCTGATGATCCTGCTAAACGGAACCCTGCGGAAATACGGCGGGGTCATGGGGGACGAGTATATCTCCTGCGCCGCCGTGGTGCAGAGCTTTATGGTGCTGGCCTACTATCCCGCCCAGGGCATCACCACCGGCTGTGCCACCCTCTACGGCTATCACTATGGAGCGGGACACTACGAAAAGGTCATGGGGGTATTCCGCTGGGTGCTGGCCCTGTGCGGGGGCTTTATGCTGCTGCTTTTGGTGATTTCCCAGACCATTCCGGAGGTGTTTGCCCGACTGTTTATGGAGGAGGAGACGCTGATTCCTCTGGCCGCAGGCTGTATTCGGAGGTATACGGCGGGAATGCTGGGGGTGGCCGTCCAATATGCCCTGGTGGATGGGCTTACCGCCATGGGGCAGACCAGATATGCCCTGCCCGTCTCCTTTTTCCGAAAGGGTCTGTACATTCTTTCGGTGCTGATTCTGCCGCTGCTGCGCCCCATCGGGGACGTGTTTTGGTGTGCCACCATCGCCGATATAGTGGGGGCCGCAGTGACCCTACTGGTCTTTTTCCGAAAAATCGCTCCCCAGCTCAAACGCAGTCTCACCCGGCAAGAATAGACGGAGTCTCCCTACAAAAAAGATTGACATTTGTCAACTGTTTCGGTATGCTATGATAAAGGAGGCGATGTTCATGAACCAGAATCCGGAGCCGATCCGCCGCTGGGCGGAGGAGCTTTCCCAAAAGGACAAAATTCCCGCTGCCCTTTATGACCAATACGGGGTCAACCGTGGCCTTCGGGATAAAAACGGAAAGGGCGTTTTGGCCGGCCTGACCGGCATCTCCAATGTGTGCGGAAAGAAGCTGGTGGACGGGGAGGAGGTTCCCTGTGAGGGGCAGCTCTATTATCGGGGCTACTCCATTTTTGACCTGGTTCGTGGAGCCATTCAGGATCATCATTCCCTGATGGAGGAATGCGCCTATCTTTTGCTGTTTGGCAATCTGCCGGATCGGGGGGAGCTGAAGCTGTTCCAGGACACCCTGGCCCAGTGCAGGACGCTGCCCCAGAATTTTACCCGGGACGTAATCATGAAGGCACCCAGCAGCGATGTAATGAACACCCTGACCCGCAGCGTGCTGACCCTTAGCTCCTACGACCCCCAGGCTCTGGACACCTCCGCGGAAAACGTCCTGCGCCAGTCCCTGATGCTCACCAGCATTATGCCCATGCTGTCGGTTTACGGCTATCACGCCTACAACCACTATCTTCGGGACGGGAGCTTTTATATTCACAATCCCGACCCGGCCTTGAACACAGCGGAAAATCTTCTGATGATGCTCCGGCCGGATCAGAGGTTTACAAAGCTGGAGGCCCTGGTGCTGGATCTGTGCCTGGCCCTGCACATGGAGCACGGAGGCGGCAATAACTCCGCCTTTACCACCCATGTGGTGACCTCCGCCGGCTCCGACACCTATTCCACCATTGCGGCGGCACTGTGCTCCTTAAAGGGTCCGAAGCACGGCGGGGCCAACATTAAGGTGGCCCAGATGATGGACGACCTAAAGGCCCGGGTAGAGGACGTTACCGATGACGACCAGGTGGGCCGCTATCTGGAGCTTCTCCTGGAGGGCGGGGCCTTTGACCACGCCGGGCTGATTTACGGCATGGGCCACGCCGTCTACTCCCTGTCCGACCCTCGGGCGGTGGTATTCAAAAAATTTGTGGAGCAGCTTGCCGCCGAAAAGGGCAAGCAGGAGGACTTCCGGCTTTACACCCTGGTGGAGCGGCTGGCCCCTCAGATCATTTGCCGAAAGCGCAAAATATACAAGGGTGTCTGCCCCAACGTGGACTTCTACAGCGGCTTTGTCTACAGTATGCTGGGCATTCCCAGAGAGCTGTTTACGCCGATTTTCGCCGTGGCCCGGATAGCGGGCTGGAGTGCCCACCGGATGGAGGAGCTTACCAACACCGACAAGATCATCCGCCCGGCCTACAAAAGCGTGGCGCCCCAGCGGGAGTATGTGCCCTTGGGGGAGAGATAAAATATCTCCAATTTCTTAGCTTGCGCATTCTTGCAGTATATGGTAAAATTGCAGACGGTGATATGCAATGCAGTTTTTTACGAGGTTATATCAGCGGGCAATGCGGCTTCGCTGCTCCGAGCGGCTTCTCTGCGGGATTGTACTGGGGCTGTAATCCTGTCCCTGATTCCCGTATTGTGGATTGGTCTATACAATGTGCCCTGTGCGGATGATTACTCCTATGGAGTGGGGACGCATCACGCCTGGGAGCTTACAGGCTCTCTATGGGCGGTTCTGCGCTCCGCCTTTCAGAGCACTCGTGGATGGTACCAGGTTTGGCAGGGCACGTTTTCTGCTATTTTTCTCATGTGCTTGCAGCTGCTCTGTTTGGAGAATCCTTCTATATTCGCAAAAGCCCTATGTGATGTTTTTTGCGGACATTTCAGAGGATTCTCAAAGCTGGTCTAATCTGGCGATGGCGGATTATTACCACAAAAGGAGTGTGGCGGTGTCTGGCGGTTAGAAGCATTCGGACAGTCAGAATCTTAGGGGTAAGAAGGTGTTTCAATGGAGCTTAACCAGCTTCGCTATCTCCAAACCGTGGCAAAATACGGCCAGATGACCAAGGCTGCGGAGGAGCTGCACATTTCCCAGTCCTCCCTTAGCAAAACCATTGCCACCCTGGAAAAGGACTTGGGGGTTCAGCTCTTTGACCGGCTGGGGAACCGAATCGTCCTGAACTCCGTAGGCCGGGTGTTTCTGTCTCGGATTGACCGGCTGCTGCTGGGGCTGGACGATGCGGTGCGGGAGGCCAACGCCAGTGACCTGGGGGATATTCACTTTGCGGTGAATACCTCCGGCCTTTGTACCAATTTTATTGACCGGTTTCTCCGGGAAAATCCCCGGGTGCGGCTGCGTCAGTCCCTGATGGACCCGGAGCAGATGGCTGCCGCTCTGGAGCGGGGGGAGCTGGACTGTGCCATCTGCTCCACCGATCTGTCCTCGGAGCACATTCGCTGGACGGGGCTGGTGGAGGATGAGCTACTGCTGCTGATTTCCAAGCAGCATCCCCTGGCAGACCAAGATGCCATTCCTCTGGCCGCCTGCGCCCAGGAATCCTTTATTTGCAACAATGCGGGCTTTGACAGCCGTGATCTGCTGCTGCGGCACTGCCGGTTGGCGGGCTTTTCCCCCAATATCGTCTTTGACGGCAACGAGCCGGAGCTGGCCTTTCAGCTGGTGGCCGGGAATCACGGGGTGATGATGATGTCCTCCATTGTATATCATTGGCTCATGGCTATGGAGATCATCAATCCGCCTTTGCACTATATCACGGCCATGCATATCTCCCGGCCGGTCTGCCGCCGCCCTATGGGGATCGCCGTGCTGACCCATCACTATATGTCCAAAACCACGGAGCTGTTTATCCGGGGCTTGACGGAATATTTTTCTACCCTGCCTGCGGGACGGCCATTGAAAGAATTGGGTTGACATTTCCTAGGGAAAATGCTATACTGCCAATGTAGTTAGAAACGACTAACTTACTGGAGAGCGCCTTGGGGCGCTTCTCCCTGGACTGATGATTAGCGGTGACTAACTTGCGGAGGTGTATATCCATGTCCGAGGAGCTGATGGTGGCCCTTTGTTCGCCCACCCTGGCGGGTCTGAAAACCGGCAGCCTGTTTATTTGTCCGCTGGAGGAGGCAGGGGAACTGCGGGAAAGCATCCGGCAGATGAACCGCCGCTTTTCCCGGCGGGGAATGCGTGTGCTGCCCATGAAGCGGCTCAAGCGGGGGATTTTGGTCTACTTGTACCGCCCTGGTATGCTGGAAAAGGACTTGGGCAATGCCGTGGCCCGGGAGATTCTTGCCGCCAGAGCCTATCCGGTGGAGCACCCGGCGCTGTGCCTGGGGGAGCTGATTCGGCGGCTGCGCCAGGCCGATGGCTTTCCCCATGAGATTGGGCTGTTTTTGGGCTATCCCCCGGAGGATGTGCAGGGCTTTATGACCCAGGGCGGGAGAAAGGCCAGGCTCACCGGCGCATGGCAGGTATACGAAAACGAAGAACAGGCAAAGCTGACCTTTGCCAAGTATAAAAAATGCACAAAAACCCTTTGCCGGGCCTATCATCAGTTTCATTCCCTGGATCGGCTTGTAGTAAGCTCTTCCTAGACGCAGAAAGGTTGGTAACAAATTATGAGTAAAATCGCAATTGTATATTGGAGCGGAACCGGCAACACCGAGAAAATGGCCCAGGCCGCCGCTGAGGGAGCCAGAGCTGCCGGAGGGGAGGCCACGATGCTGACCGCCGGGGAGTTTTCCGCCGATGCTGTGGATTCCTACGATGCCATTGCCTTTGGCTGCCCCGCCATGGGCGCAGAGGAGCTGGAGGACGGAGAGTTTGCCCCTATGTTCTCCGGCTGTGAGGGAAGGCTCTCCGGCAAACGGATTGCTCTGTTTGGCTCCTATGGCTGGGGCGACGGCGAATGGATGCGCATTTGGGAGGACACCTGCAAGGGGGACGGGGCGGAGTTGGCCTGGGAAAGCGTGATCTGCCAGGACGACCCGGATGAGGAGGCCATTGCCGCCTGCAAGGCCCTGGGGGCTGCCCTTTTGTGACGGGACAATCCGGACAGCACCGCAGCCTTATGGCGCAAAGGCTCCTTACCGAAGGATAAGTTGCTGTCCTATATAAAAATTCTCCCTTATCACCAATTTACTTTTCCGGCAGAGCGTGCTATAGTAGAGCAGTAGAACGACATTGCGTAAGGAGGGACTTATCCATGAAAAATATAAAGGAAATGGGCCTGTTTGTAGGGGGCGTGCTGTTCGGCACTGCCGGGATCAAGCTGCTGTCCAGCAAGGATGCCAAGAAGGCCTACACCCATACCACTGCCGCAGTGCTTCGGATGAAGGAGTCGGTGATGAAAACTGTGACCACCGTCCAGGAGAACTGCTCTGACATTCTGGCCTCCGCCAAGGACATAAACCAGGAGCGGGCCGCCTTGGCTGACCAGGTGATCGGGGAGGAGTCGGAGACTTCCGAGGAAGCCGCTGCGATTTAATGGACTGGAAGGGGAGGGCCGCAATTCTGCGGCTCTTCCTTTTTGGAGGTACGCATATGAAATGTAAAATCCTATATGAGAGCCGGGGCCGAATCCGTGTCCAGGTGATGCAGAAGCAGATGTCCATGGCCCAGGCGGATCTTTTAGAGGCGTGGCTGCAAAATCAGGCGGGTGTCCGGCAGGCCACCGTCCATGACCGCACCTGTTGCGCCATCGTGACCTATTCCTGTCGGCGGGCGCAGATTTTGCAATATTTCGAGGCCTTTCGCTGGGAGCAGGCGGAAAATGAAATTCAGGTTCCCGGCCATACCGGGCGGGAGCTGAACCGGGTCTATCAGGATAAGCTGATGGGAATGACCGCCTTTAAGCTCCTGCGGACGCTGTATCTGCCTGCGCCTCTGCGGATGGCCTACACCCTTTGCCGGAGCGTACCCTATATTCTCCGGGGGCTGCGGTGCGTTCTGCGTGGGGAGATGAAGGTGGAACTGCTGGATGCCCTGTCTATCGGTATTTCCCTCCTTCGGGGCGATTTTAACACCGCAGGCTCCGTCATGTTCCTGCTGGGACTGGGGGAGCTGTTGGAAGAATGGACCCATAAGAAATCCGTGGAGGATTTGGCCCGCTCCATGTCCCTGAACATTGACCGGGTCTGGAAGCTGACCCCCGCCGGAGAGATTCTTGTGCCCATCAGCCAGATTCAGGCCGGGGAGCAGGTGGCTGTCCACATGGGCAGCATGATTCCTCTGGACGGCATCCTTTCCTCCGGGGAGGTTATGGTCAATCAGGCCTCCCTGACCGGGGAGTCCGTGCCGGTGCCCAAGGGCCCCGGTATGACTGTATATGCCGGAACCGTGGTGGAGGAGGGAGAATGCGTCCTTACGGTAAATCAGCAGGCAAACGGCAGCCGCTACGACAAGATCGTCGCCATTATTGAGCAGACCGAGAAGCTCAAGTCCGAGGCGGAAAGCAGGGCCTCCAATCTGGCGGATAGGCTGGTGCCCTATACTCTTTTGGGCAGCGGTATCACTTATTTGCTTACCAGGAATACCCTTCGTGCGGTGTCCGTGCTGATGGTGGACTTCTCCTGCGCCCTGAAGCTGTCCATGCCCCTGGCGGTGCTTTCCGCCATGCGGGAGGCCAGCACCCGGCACATGACCGTTAAGGGCGGCAGGTACCTGGAGGCCATCGCCAATGCGGATGTGATTGTCTTTGATAAAACAGGAACCCTGACCCATGCCTGCCCCAAGGTGGTGGACGTGGTGCCCTTTGGGGGCAGGGATGCCCTGGAGATGCTCCGGCTGGCCGCCTGCCTGGAGGAGCATTTTCCCCATTCCATGGCCAACGCCGTGGTACAGGCCGCCCGGGAGCGGGGGCTTTCCCATGAGGAAATGCACTCCGATGTGGAATATGTGGTGGCTCACGGCATTGCCAGCACCGTGGGCGGAGAGCGGGTGCTGATCGGCAGTGCTCATTTCGCCTTTGAGGACGAGGGCTGCACGGTTCGGGCCGGAGAGCAGGACAGGTTTGATGCCCTGCCGCCGGAGTATTCCCATCTATACCTGACCATCGGCGGGGAGCTGGCCGCCGTGATTTGTATTGCGGATCCTCTGCGGGAGGACGCTCCGGCAGTGATTCGGGGCCTGAAGCGGATGGGCTTTCAAAAAACGGTTATGCTCACCGGAGACAGCGAACGTACTGCGGCCGCTATTGCCGCCCAGGTGGGCGTGGATGAATACCGTTCTGAGGTGCTGCCGGAGGATAAGGCTGCCTTTGTGGAGGCGGAGCGGGCCAAGGGACACACGGTTATTATGCTGGGAGACGGCATCAACGATTCTCCTGCCCTGTCCGCCGCCAATGTGGGAATTGCGGTCAGCGATGGAGCCGCCATTGCCAAGGAGATCGCCGATGTGACCATTTCTTCGGAAAGCCTGGAGGAGCTACTGACCCTTCGGCTGCTGTCCCGGGAGCTGATGGGCCGTATCCACAGTAACTACCGCTTTGTGATTGGCTTCAACGGAACCCTGATTTGCCTGGGGGCCATGGGCATCCTACAGCCGGCCACCTCGGCCACGCTGCACAATGTCTCCACCCTGGGAATCAGTATCCGCAGTATGACCAATCTGCTGGAAACCAAAGAATAAGGAGACGAAACAATGCTGCAAATCACCCTTGCCATTGACGGAATGATGTGCGGAATGTGCGAAAGCCATATCAACGATGTCATCCGCAGAAATTTTCAGGTAAAAAAGGTCACGTCCTCCCACAGTAAGGGCCAGACGGTGATTTTGTCTGAGGAGCCCCTGGAGGAGGAGGCCCTGAAAAAGGCCATTGCCGCCACCGGCTATACCCTAAAGGTCATAGACACGGCCCCCTATGAAAAAAAGGGCCTGTTTGGGTTTAAGAAAAAGTGAGACTAGGGGAGCCTGACATGCCGGTTTGGCTCCCTTTCCATTTACAAACAGAGCCTTTTATGCTATAATCCTCAGGAAAGCTCGGACAGGGGGCCGGTAGACTGGGAGGTTATGATATGCCCTTTGAACACTATATTTCCTCCGGGGGAAAGCGTCTGCGCTGCGGATTTACCACCGGTACCTGTGCGGCCCTGGCGGCCCAGGGGGCCGTCCGACTGCTGCTCACCGGCACCGTGCCGGAGCGGGGCAGTATTATCACCCCCAAGGGCCTGCGGGTGGAGGTGCCTCTGGAGCGGTGTACCCTCCGGGAGGGCTGCGGAATATGCGCCGTCAGAAAGGACGGGGGAGACGACATTGACGTGACCGATGGCCTTTTGATCTATGCAAAGGCGGAGCTTGGAGACGGCGGCATTTCCGTTGAGGGCGGAGAGGGCGTTGGCCGGGTCACAAAGCCTGGGCTGGATCAGCCGGTGGGAAACGCCGCCATCAATCGGGTTCCCCGGCGGATGATTCGGGAGGCCGCAGAGGAGGTCTGCCGCCAGGTGGACTATACCGGCGGGGTAAAGCTCACTATCTATGTGCCGGAGGGAAGGGCCGCCGCTGAAAAAACCTTCAACCCGGAGCTGGGCATCCTTGGGGGCATCTCCATTCTGGGAACCTCCGGGATTGTAGAGCCTATGAGCACCCAGGCCCTGATCGACACGATTACCCTGGAAATCCGCCAGCAGGCCGCAATGGGAGCGAGGCATCTGCTTCTGACCCCCGGGAATTACGGCATGGAGTTCCTCCGGGACAAGGGACTGGATGAGCTGGGGATGCCTGTGGTCAAATGCTCCAATTTTATCGGGGATGCCCTGGATCAGGCCGCCGCCTGCGGCGTTACCTCTGTGCTGCTGGTGGGCCATGTGGGAAAGCTCTGCAAGCTGGCCGGGGGAATCATGAACACCCACAGCCGTCAGGCCGACTGCCGTACCGAGCTGTTCTGCGCCCATGGAGCCATATGCGGAGGAGATACGGCCCTGTGCCGGAGGCTGATGGAGGCCGCCACCACCGATGCCTGTCTGGAACTGCTGGAGCAGGCGGGACTGCGGGAGACCGTGATGGAGTCCATGCTTGGGGTCATTCACCGGCATCTTATCCGGCGAACCGGCCCGGAATGCCGACCTGGTGCTATTTTGTTTTCCAACGTATACGGTGAGCTGGGCCGCACCGCTGCTGTGCCGGAAATTCTCGCCATGCTCTCCCAGAGCCAAGGAAAGGAGACAGCCCTATGATTCACATTGTAGGGGCCGGCCCCGGTGCGCCGGATCTGATTACCTTTCGGGGGGCGGAGCTGCTCCGGAAGGCCCGGACGGTGATCTACGCCGGGAGCCTGGTCAATCCAGCCCTGCTGGGCCTGTGCCGCCCGGATGCCGCCCTGTATAACAGTGCAGAAATGACCCTGGAGCAGGTGCTGGAGGTAATGACCCGGGCGGAGGGGGACATTGTCCGGCTCCACACCGGCGACCCCAGCCTATACGGTGCCATTCGGGAGCAAATGGATGCCCTGAAACAGAGAAATCTTTCCTTTGACATTACCCCCGGGGTTTCTAGCTTCTGCGGGGCTGCCGCCGCCGCCCAGGTGGAATACACCCTGCCCGGTGTCAGCCAGACGGTGATTATCACCCGGCTGGCCGGACGTACCCCTGTGCCGGAGGGGGAGGAGCTGGAAAAGCTGGCCGCCCATGGCAGCACCATGGTGATCTTCCTCTCCGCCGGTATGCTGGAGGGGGTGCGGGAGGCACTGCTGAAAGGGGCCTATATCCCGGACACCCCGGCGGCTCTGGTCTACAAGGCCACCTGGCCCCAGGAAAGGGTGGTCTACGGCACAGTGGGCACTTTGCCGGATATGGGCCGCAGCCATGGAATTTCCAAAACCGCCCTGGTGCTGGTGGGGGACTTTCTCCGGGGCAGCTACCGGCGAAGCTGCCTGTATGACCCTGCCTTTTCCACGGAGTTTCGGGAGGCCGCCCCATGAGCCTTCGGTTGCTGGCCTTTTCGGAAGGGGGACTAAGGCTGGTGGAAGCCCTTGGGGCCCGCCTGGGAGGGGCTGCCTGTCGATGCGGCGGCAGCGTCACCCTGGACGGCTGGACAAGAGAGGGCTTCGCCTCCGGGGATGCGATGGTTTTTGTGGGGGCGGCGGGGATTGCGGTGCGGGCAATCGCCCCCTACCTTCAGGGGAAAACCGTGGATCCTGCCGTGGTGGTGGTGGACGAATGTGGACGGTTTGCCATTTCCCTGGTCAGCGGGCATTTGGGGGGAGCCAATGATCTGGCTCGGCAGGTGGCCGCCGCCTGCGGGGCAATCCCGGTGATTACCACGGCCACAGACTGCCGGGGCCTGTTTTCCGTGGATGCCTGGGCACGGGTTCAGGGCCTTACGGTGTGGAATCCGGAGAGGATTCAGGCGGTTTCCGCCAAGCTCCTGCGAGGGAAAATCGTCACCTATCGCTGCCCCTGGCCCATTGGCTTTACCCCACCGGAGGGGGTAAAGCCTGCCGGAGACGATTCGGCGGACTTTACGGTGTCGGTTGGGGTGGAGGATGCTCCGTCGCTGTACCTGATTCCCCGGACGGTAGTGGTGGGAATCGGCTGTAAAAGGGGGATTTCCCGGGAGGCTGTGGAGGCCCTTTATCAGGAGGTGCTCCGCCAAAACCGTCTGCCGGAGGCCGCCCTTCGGTGTGCTGCCAGTATTGATCTTAAGGAGAAGGAGGCCGGGCTTCTGGCCTTTTGCCAGGCCCACGGCCTTCCCCTGAAAACCTTTTCCGGGGAAGAATTGCAGGCCTTGCCGGGAGAATTTACCCCGTCGCCCTTTGTGCTGGCCGTCACCGGGACGGACAACGTCTGCGAGCGAAGCGCAGCCCTGTGCAGCGGCGGGCCTGTGATACAAAGGAAAATCAGCCGGGAGGGCGTGACCATGGCCCTGGCGGCCGGCGTACCGGCTTTGGACTGGAGGTGGCAGAATGTATAGGCTGTTTTTGGTGGGCATCGGCCCGGGCAGCCCGGAGCATATCACCCCGGCGGCCCGTACTGCCATAGCCCAGGCCCAGCTTCTGTGCGGCTACGGGGTGTATATTGACCTGGTGCGGCCCCTGTTCCTGGGCAAGCCCACCTTTGTCACCCCCATGCGCCGGGAAATGGAACGCTGCCGCTTTGCCCTGGAGCAGGCCCAGAGTGGCCGGGACGTGGCCATGCTGTGCAGCGGGGACGCAGGGATTTACGGCATGGCGGGGCCGATTCTCCAGCTGGCCCCGGAGTACCCTCAGGTGGAGCCGGTGGTGGTTCCCGGCATCACCGCCGCTGTCAGCGGTGCCGCCCTGCTGGGAGCTCCGCTGATGAATGACTTCTGCGTGATTTCGCTGTCGGATCGGCTCACCCCCTGGGAGACAATAGTCCGGCGGCTGGAGGCCGCCGCTCTGGGAGACTTTACGGTGTGCCTCTACAATCCTGCCTCCAAAAAACGCCCGGAGCACCTCCGCCGTGCCTGTGAAATTCTCTTAAAACACAAGCCGCCCCAAACGGTATGCGGTTGGGTGCGCAATATTGGCCGGGAGGGGGAGAGCTTTGGGGTCACGACCCTGGAGCAGCTCCAATACCAGACTCTGGATATGTTTACCACCGTGTTTGTCGGCTCCCGGGAGACCCAATGCATTGGCGGGAGGATGATAACGCCCCGAGGCTACGGAGGGGGGGTATGAGGCTGCTGATTTTCGGAGGGACAACGGAGGGCCGCATCCTGGCCCGGGAACTGTCGGATTTCGGCCATGCCGTCACCGTCAGCGTGGCCACGGAGCTGGGCCGGGAGGAGCTTTTTGGTATCCCCGGAGTTAGGGTTTTGGTGGGCAGACGGAACCGGGAGGCCGTGGAAGCTCTCCTTCCGGGCTACGACCTGTGCATTGACGCCACCCACCCCTACGCCCGGGAGGCCACCGCCGCCATTGCGGGGGCCTGTAAGGCCGTAAACATCCCCTACCTCCGGCTCAAACGGCCGGAAAGCCCAGTGGAGGATGCGGTCTGTGTGGGGGATGCCAGGGCGGCGGCGGCCTATCTGGGGGAGCATCCCGGGAATGTGCTGCTGACCACCGGGGCCAAGGAGCTGCCGGATTTTGCCGCCCTGGAGCCTGAGCGGCTCTACGCCAGGGTGCTGCCCACCCATCAGGGGCTTGCTGCCTGTGAGGCCCTGGGTTTGAGCCATCGGAACATTCTGGCACTCCAGGGGCCCTTTACCCGGGCTTTGAACGAGGCCATGCTGGAGCAGTATCACATTCGCTTTCTGGTGACAAAGGACGGCGGCGGCCCGGGCGGATTCCGGGAAAAGATGGAGGCGGCCCGAAATCAGGGGGTTCAGGTGCTCCTGATCGGACGGCCCCGGGAGGAGGGCCTGTCCCTGGAGGAGAT
>CAVJIP010000008.1:0-955 GCA_963649625.1 Bacteroidaceae bacterium | reverse complement strand
GGAGGAGATTATCAAGCGGGTAAAGGAGTGGAAATCATGAAGCTCATACTTGCGGGGGTCGGCTGTGGCACTCCGGCCACCATGACCCAGGAGGTGGCCGAGGCACTCGCTCAGGCGGATTTGGTGGTTGGAGCCCCCAGACTGTTGGAGGGTCTTTCCGGGCTCTCTGCCCGGTTGGAGCCTGCCCTTTCCCCGGAGGATATTCTCTCCCGGATTGAGGCCCTTTCCCCGGAAAGCTGCTGCGTGGTCTACAGCGGGGACACCGGCTTCTACTCCGGGGCAAGGACACTGCTCCCCCTGCTGGAGGCCCGGGGAATGGAGGCAAGGGTTCTTCCTGGAATTTCCAGTGTCCTCTGCTTCGCCGCCGCCCTGGGCCGCCCCTGGCAGGACTGGGCGCTTTGTTCTGCCCATGGGGTTTCCTGCGACCCTGTCCCTGCCGTTATGGGCGGCAGACCCGTCTGCTTTCTCACCGGGGGGAGCCAGGGGCCGGATGCCCTTTGTCGGGCTCTCCGGGAGGTGGGGCTGGGTACGCTGCCGGTCACGGTGGGGGAAAGGCTCTCCTACCCCGACCAAAGGATTGTTGCCGCCACGGCAGAGAAGGCCGCCCGGATGGAGTTTGCCCCCCTTTCGGTGCTCCTTTGTGAGGCTGCCCCCAGGTATCCTCGGAGGGCCGTCGGCTTCCCGGACGAGCTGTTCCTTCGGGAACAGGTGCCCATGACCAAGCAGCTGGTGCGGGCCGCCATTTTGGCCCTGCTGGGCCCGGAGCCGGAGGAGATTTGCTGGGATGTGGGCAGCGGTACCGGCAGCGTCAGCGTGGAGCTTTCCATGCAGGCCCGCCGGGTCTACGCTCTGGAGCGGCGGCCCCAGGCGGCGGCACTGACCCGGAAAAACCGGGAAAAATTCTGCTGCTGGAATATGACCGTTCTGGAGGGCCAGGCCCCGGAGTGTCTTGCCC
>CAVJIP010000007.1:0-3865 GCA_963649625.1 Bacteroidaceae bacterium | reverse complement strand
GGTTTTACAAACGTATTTCTGGCGGAAAAGATCCGGCAGAATCCGCAGACGCATTCGTGCGGTGTTGCCTTAAATTGCACACGAGAGGAATGAACCCATCATGAGCGCATCCAGAGAGAAACGACTGCGCAAAGAGCTTCGTGATGCCGAGGCCAGCAGTGACACCATTAAGAAGGTCAAGAAAAAACGCAAGCCCATGACCGAGCTGAAAAAGAAGAAGATCCGCAGTGCCGTAGGCACCACCCTGGGGATTCTCTTTGTTCTGGCCTTTGCCCTGCTGATTTTCGTCAACAGCGGCGTGCTCCAGAAAAACGCCACGGCCCTGACGGTAGGCTCCCATAAGCTCACCCCGGCGGAGTTTAACTACTTCTACCAGGATGCCTACAGCCAGCTGAAAAGCACCTACACCTCCTACGGCTACTGGAGCTACATGGTAGACACCTCCAAGCCCATCGAGTCTCAGGACTGCGCCATGGGCGGCGAAGGCTCCACCTGGGGAGACTATATCCGTAGCAACGCCATCTCCTCCGCCGTTCAGATCTACGCCCTGTATGATGCCGCCCAGGAGGCGGGCTACACCTTGACCGAGGAAGCCCAGACAAATCTGGACACCGTTTCCGACAGCGTGACCTCCTATGCCCAGCAGAACGGCTTTAAGGATGCGGATGCCTATCTGGAGGATTACTACGGCAAGGGTGCCACCCTGGAGAGCTATGTGAACTATCTCACCGTTCAGCAGTACGCCTCCGGCTACTCTCAGGAAAAGTCCGACAGCTTCACCTACACCGATGAGGAGCTGCGCACCTACTACAACGACAACCGGCAGGACTTTGACAAGGTCACTTATCGGGTGTTCAACGTGGCCACGGAGGACGATGATGCGGATGCCGCCAAGAGCACTGCCGATGCCATGGCCGCCGAGCTGGACAGCACGGAAAAGAGCTTTGCCGATGCCGCCTATAAGTATGCCCCGGAGGACAGCAAGGAATCCTATGAGGAGGAATCCTACACTCTCCGCTCCAACACCAGCTACAGCTCCATCAGCTCTGACTACGCCGACTGGCTCTTTGCCGATGAACGCACTGCCGGGGAGTCTGAGGTGGTCGCTACCTCCTCCGGCTATGCAGTGGTGATGTTTGTCTCCAAAGACAACAACGAATATAACACCGTGAATGTACGCCATATCCTGGTAAAGGTGGCCACCTCCGGCGAGGACAGCACCTCCACCGATACGGACTGGGAGGAGTGCAAGGCCAAGATCGACGAGATCAGCGAGGAGTGGGAGGCCTCCGATATGACTGAGGAAACCTTTGCCTCCATGGCCACCGAGCAGTCCGAGGACACCGGCTCCGCCAGTGACGGCGGCCTGATTGAGGACATCTACAAGGGCCAGATGCTGGAGGAGTTTAACGACTGGTGCTTTGCCGACAGCAGAAAGGTGGGCGACTACGGCGTTGTAAAGACCTCCTACGGCTATCACCTGATTTATTTCAGCGGCTTTGGAGAGGAATACTGGAAAACTTTGGCCGACAGCTCCAAGCGCAGCGAGGATTACACCGCTTGGTATGAGGACTACAGCGCAAGCTATGCGGGCAAAAAGAGCAGCTTTGGTTTGCTGTTCACCAACAAGGCCCTGGCTGCCTGATGCAGCATCCCCCGGACAACCGTCCGGGGGATTTCCCTTATAAAAAGAGGATTCCTTTCCACCGTATAAAAGCATCCCTTCCGTGAAACACTGTTCCGGGAGGGATGCTTTGTGAAAAAATCTCGGGCAATACCGCATAATTCGGCAAGGAGATTTGGCGAGGAATTTTTCGTCACAAATTTGTCGGGAAAACGCCGGAATACTTTGCGTATTTCAAGATTTTCCCAGCGAATTTGTGAGGGAAAAGAGCCGTCAAGGCCCGCAGGCGCAATTGTGCGGTGTTGCCCTTGGAAATATGCCCTCAGCGGGGCCGCCGCCGGGGCCGCCAACGGCCTGTTTGGGGCAGGCGGCGGGATGCTCCTGGTTCCCCTGCTCACCCGTTGGGCCGGCCTTGGGGACAAGGAGGCCTTCGCCACCTCCATCAGCATCATCGCCCCTATGTGCCTGGTGTCCATTGTGGTCTACTGGCACCAGGGGAGCCTGGATTTTATGGCGGCGGCCCCCTATCTGGCAGGCGGTTTCTTGGGCGGACTGATGGGCGGAAAGCTCTTTCAGAAGGTTCCGGCAAAGCTCCTCCACCGGGCCATGGGGCTTATCATCCTCTACGGCGGCCTCCGCCTGCTGCTGTGGTAGCCCTGGGCCTTGCCGCCCTGGCCGGGTTGATTGCAGGAGTGATCTCCGGCTTCGGCATTGGGGGCGGCACTGTCTTAATGGTGTACCTGACGGCTCTGGCCCACATCCCCCAGCGAACCGCCCAGGGAATCAATCTGCTCTATTTCCTGCCCACCGCCGCTGCGGCCCTGATCCTCCACAGCAAAAACCACTACGTGGCCTGGCGGGCCGTGGTTCCCGCAGCGCTCTGTGGGTGCCTCACCGCTGCCCTGCTGAGCCTTGCCGCCATGGACATGAATTTGGGCCTGCTCAGGCGGCTGTTCGGCGGCTTTTTAATTCTCACCGGCCTGTCTGAGCTGGTTAAAAGAGCTTGACAAAATACTTGTGGAGCTTGCGCTCTGTGAAGCCCGCCTTTTGATAGCATTCGTGAGCCGGGGTGCGTTCCGCCCCGGAATCCAGCCGGATACCCGCCGCCCCGGTTTCCCGGGCCCATGCCTCTCCTGCCGCAAGGAGTCTGCTGGCCACACCCCGCCGCCGATACTCCGGCAGAACGATTACGCCTAGCACATTCTTCATATGAGGAAAATACAACGTATCATAATCGCACAGATGAATATACCCCACCGTGTGACCGTCCTCTATGGCCAGCAAAATACACAGATCCTCCCGGTCTGCCAGCATTTGGAGCTTTTCTGCCGTGGCCTCTGGCGGATAATCATAGCCAAAGGCAGTATTCAATGTAAGAATTTCTCCGGCATCCGCCGCTGTTGCCTTTCGTATTTCCATATGTACCTCCCGACTTAATTGGCAAACCGCAAATATCCCTCCAGGATCAAGGACGCCGCCACGGCGTCCACATTCTTTTTATGCTTCTTCATCCGCTTTCCGCTGGCAGAGAGGATCTGATGGGCCTCCACGGTGGTACGCCGCTCGTCCCAGAACACCACATCCATCCCTGTTTTTTCCTCCAGCAGGGCGGCAAACTCCCGATACAGGGCCGCCCTGGGCCCCTCCGTGCCGTCCATATTTTTTGGGAACCCCATCACCAGCCGCTCCGGCCTGTGCTCCCTCACCAGCTGTGCCACCCGGTCTGCCGCCTTTTCCCGGTTCCTTTCTGCAATTACCGTGGTAAAGCCCGCGATCATCCCTGTGGCGTCCGAGACGGCCACTCCTGTTCTGGCGTCGCCGTAGTCCAGTGCCATTACCTTCATATGCTCCCTCCTTGCTCCCCAGTATACCACATTTCCCCTCCCGGCGCAACCGGGGCAAAAGCCCCGGAATTTTTCCGATTTTTCTCCTTGACCTGGCCGCCGTGCTGTGGTAGAATAGTCCTACCTGTGAATTTGGGCTTATTTTTCATGCCCTTTTTCAGCTGTGCCGGCCCCAAGGGCCCTTCAAATTTTTCTGAGCACAGTGATACAGGGAGGCAATATAAGGAGGTGCCGAAATGCGCGTTAAAGTGACTCTGAGATGCAACGAGTGCAAACAGCGGAACTACAACACCATGAAGAACAAGAAGAATGACCCCGACCGTCTCGAAATGAAGAAATACTGCAGATTCTGCAGAAAGCACACCGTGCACACCGAGACTAAGTAATGGAGGCTACC
>CAVJIP010000006.1:0-2514 GCA_963649625.1 Bacteroidaceae bacterium | reverse complement strand
GCCAATTCTCCCCTACAAGTGGACGTGGATTTAATGTATACCAGCTCCTACAGCAGCCGCCACACCAGCGTGGAATATCTCTCCTCCTTCTATACCACCTTTGAGGACATTAAGGATAAACGCTATGACGGCATGATCATTACCGGCGCACCGGTGGAGAACTATGATTTTGAGGACGTGAATTACTGGCCGGAGCTGGCCGCCATTATGGAGTGGAGCAAGACCCATGTATACTCCACCCTGCACATCTGCTGGGGGGCTTATGCCGGCCTATACTATCACTATGGCATTCCAAAATACAGCACGCCCAAAAAGATTTTCGGGGTGTTCCCTCACTATGTGCTCGACAGCACTCAGCCCCTGTTTCGGGGCTTTGACGACGTGTTTATGGCACCTCACTCCCGGAATACGGAGGTGTTGGAGTCGGATGTCCGGGCCTGCGAGGAGCTGGAGCTGCTGGCCGTCTCCCCGGAGGCGGGGGTGTTTGCCGCCGCCTCCCCGGATAAGCGTCAAATCTTTGTGTTTGGCCATCTGGAATATGACGGCGACACCCTGGGTACGGAGTACTTTCGGGATGTGAAGAAGGGGCTGGATATTCAGGTTCCCAAGAACTATTTCCCCCAGGATGACCCGGACAAGCAGCCCCTGGTCACATGGCGCTCCCACGGGCAGCTGTTCTACTCCAACTGGCTGAACTACTACGTTTATCAGGTCACTCCCTACGACCTGCGGGATCTGTAAAGGACAGGCCGGAACCAGGGACGGTTCCGGCCCCTTTTCATGGGCCCAAAAGCACCGGCTGTAGCTGCCGCTCCTCCAGGGCCACCTGGGCCGCAGGAATCAGCAGGGACAGCTCCGCCTTGAGGGAGGTGGGCTTTTTCACCGGGTCGTCCTGGCGGAAGGGCACCATATAGATGTGCTTTCGCTGAAGCAGCTCCATAATATTGGGGCCGCTGACTCCCAGGCCGTCATTGGTGGAAACCGCCAGCAGCACCGGGCGACTGTTCCGCAACTGGGCCTTCACCGCCATGGTCACGGCGGAATCGGTAATGCCATGGGCCAGCTTTCCCAGGGTATTCCCGGTGCAGGGGGCCACGATCAGCAAATCCAAAAGGCCCTTGGGGCCGATTGGCTCCGCCTCCCGGATAGAGGTGATGGGCCCGCAGCCACAGGCCATTTCTATCCGCCGGCGATGGGCCTCCGCCTCCCCGAAGCGGGTGTCCGTCTCCCCGCTGATTTCCGACAGAATCGGAATCACCTGTTGAAATTCCCGGGCCGCCTGCTCCAGCGCCGTCAAGCTCTCGTCAAAGGTACAGAAGGAACCGCACAGGGCAAAGCCCACGGTTTTTTCTATCATTCCAGTGTCCTCCCCTCTCCTGCCAGGCATTCCCATACCGCCGAGGCCAGATTTTCTCCCGCCGTTTCCGGCGCAGTAAGTCCCGGCAGGCCCTTTGCCGCCACAAGGGTTCTTTCCTCCTTGGCCTCCGGCGTAAAGCCTCCCGGCGGAGAGGCCAGCTCCAAAAGCAGACAGTCCTTTTTCAGGCTCCGTGCCTGGGCCCCGGAAAGAACGTGAGCCGGAATCGTATTCACCACCACGTCATATTGAGACAGGCCTCTGTGATATACGCCGGTTTCATCGGCGTGCATCCCAAGACATTCTATTTCCGCCCGCTGCCCCGGTCTTCTGGCCGTGGCCGTCACCTCCGCCCCCAGGGCCCGGAGCTTGCGGCTGAGCAGTCTGCCGATGCGTCCCCAGCCCAGCACCAGAACCTTTGCGCCCCCCAGCGTCCGAGGGGTATATTGGAGAATATACTGTACCGCCCCCTCGGCTGTGACCTCGCCGTTTATCATTTGATAGGTTTCCAGCTCCAGAAAGCTAGCGCAAAGCAGCCCCTGGGACTGGAGCCAGGCCTCCGTCTCCTCCGGAACGGCCCCGGCCATCACCACCGCTCTGGGACTGAGCACCAGGGGCAGCAGGGCCGCCTCCAGCGTTTCCTCCCCGATTTTCAGATTCTCCCCTTGAAAGGGCTTCATAGGCAGCAGCACCAGGTCAGCCCCGGTCAGGGCCGCCTGTAGACTTCTCGCCTCATCCGGCAGCCCCGGCACCTGATAGGTCTTGACCGGCAGTCCCTCCCGGCGAAGGGCCCGCACCGCCCAAGGATACCGCCCATCGCCGCCGATTACCCAGGCCTTTAAGAGCCTTGTGTCATCCATTGGACACACCTCCCGCCAGCATCCTATTCCGGCGGTACCATTTTTGACATTGCGGAGGTACTTTATGACCCTTCACTATACCGCCGGTGCCCAGGACGGCGGAAAAAAGCTCTTCTTTCTGCTTCACTACCGGCTCCGAATTTCCACCGGCCAGATCAAGCGGCTGAAATACCAGACCACCATGCTGGTAAACAGCCAGCCTGTCCATACCAATTATGTAATCGCTCCAGGCGATGAAATCGAGCTGCCCCTGCCGGAGGAGCAGGCAGATTTTCCCCCAGAGCCGGGGCCCCTGGAGGT
>CAVJIP010000005.1:0-19756 GCA_963649625.1 Bacteroidaceae bacterium | reverse complement strand
GCCCCAGGGCTCCCCCTATGGGTTTTCTTATGACCGGGAGCACTACTATTTCCTGGTAAGCGGCTATGTGGATTCCTGGCTGATGGTCTTTGACCACAGCGGAACTGAGCTGTCCCGCCGCTCCCTGTCGGATTACTGCCAGGACACCTCCGGGTATCTTCCCCGGGAGGCGGACTGGATGGAGGAGCTGGAGGGTCGGGAGGAGGATCGGCTCATGGAGATGCTCTTTCCGGAGGGCCCGGTGAACGCAGTGGGGCTATTTCGCACCCCGGACGGCCAGGTGAATATGATGATTCGTCGCCAGTCCCCCATCGACAGCGAGGCCTACGGTATTCTCTGCACTCTGGAATCGGATCGGGCGGTTCCCCAATGCTTCTATGAAATCGCCACTGAAAACAGCATCCAGCCCAACACCTTTCTGGAATCCACAGACCCCGCCTATGACCTGCTGGTGGCCACCACTCAGGGCATCGAGGGCATCCATATCACCGGCCGCCAGACCCTTCTGCTGGCCTGGGAGGACGCTCTGGACTATCCCTGTGCCAACTTCTACGAGGTCACGCCCTCCGTCTCTCGCTACACCTGCTCCGGCCCCGATGGCACCTGGTGGCTTTATGGCTGGAACAGTGTCACGGAGGCCTGCGACATCACCGTTTTGACCCCCGCCTTTTGACCTGTCCGCCGCCTCCCTCCCATCGGGGAGGCGGTTTTGCTGTTTCATCTGGATTTTTCTCCATAAATGTTACAATTATATTAAGGAAATATTGTGAACTATCCCCAGTTTACAAACTCTGCGGCAGCTCTTATAATTGTACCATGGTAAGAAGGCGAACTACCGCCTTCCTGCGAAGAAAGGAGAACGGAATATGAGCAAGAAACTGTTATCCCTGCTGCTGGCCCTGACCATGGTTCTGGCCCTGTTTTCCGGCTGCGGCGGCACCGACAGCTCGGTCTCCGAGTCTGTCCCCACCGATGCCCCTGCCGTGTCGGAGAGTACCCCGCCTGCGCCATCGGCTGAAGCATCCACCGCCCCGGAGACATCTGCCCTGGAGGATTCCTCCGTGGAGGATACCCCGGTAGAATACGCCACCATGGCGGAAAAATACGCCGCCATGAGCCAGCAGACCAATGAGGACTACAAAAAGCTCCAGGAGGGCGTGGGAGAGAACATCTCCTATCCCTTGGACAAGGGCGGCACCCTGACCATGTGGCGGGTATTTTCCGCCTTTATTTGGAACGGCCTGATGAACAGCTATGCGGATATGCCCACTCTGCCCATTGTGGAGGAGGCCACCGGCGTCCACATGAAGTTTATTGAATGCTCGGACTCCGCCGCCTATGAGCAGTTTAATCTGACCATTGCCACCGGGGAGTTCCCGGATCTGATGGCCATGGACTACTATTCCGGCGGCGTGACTGCGGCCTATGACGATGACGTGATTATTGACCTGACCGGCCTGGTGGACGACCATATGCCCAACTATATGGCCCTGGTGGACACCATGGACGACTACACCCTCAAAAGCGTCTACACCGATGATAACCGGATTCTGCGAATCTGGACCCTGGCCTCCAACGTGGTCTCGGAGCAAGGCCTGAGCTACCGGGCCGATTGGGCCAAGGAGTTTGGCATGGAGGCTCCCGTCACCGTGGACGATATGTTTGACTACCTGTCCGCCGTGAAAAACCAGTATAACTGCACATATCCCATCTTTATCGACAACTCCTCCGTGCTGGAGGGCTTCACCGGAGCCTTCGGCACCACCGGCATCAACCTGGGCTGGACAGACCTGGGCATGATGATGGACGGGGGAACCATCATTTCCTCCCTGACGGACGACCATTTCCGGAGCTATATTGACGGTTTCCATCGGTTCTATGCCGCCGGACTCATTAAGGACGACTTCTACTCCGAGTCCTACGGCCCCGACTACATCAACAGCTACGTCTCCAACGACCAGTGCGCCGTCACCTCCATTCGGGGCGACAAGTTCTCCACCATGACCGCCGCCGCCATTACCCCCACCTTTGACTTTAAGGCCATGGCACCTCTGGTGGAGCAGGAGGGGGACACCTACAAGTTCCGCATGAAAACCAGCCACACCGGCAACGGCAATATGTCCATCACCACCGGCTGTGAGGATCCGGAGATGGCCCTGGAGTTTATGAACTGGTTCTACACCTGGGATGGCTACATGGTCACAAACTACGGGGAGGAGGGTGTGTGCTTTGAGTACAACGACCAGGGCCAGCCTGTCTACACGGACTTTATCGTCCACAACCCCGACGGCTACAACACCATGAACCTTCGGAATATGTACACCAACCCGGTGTTCAACAACTACGCCAACGCCACTGCTGTGTTCTACACCTATGACGAGGTGGAGCTGTCCGCTTTTGACATCTGGAACGGCAACGGCACCGACGAATGCTCCCTGCCCACCCTGTCCCTGACAACCGAGGAAAACGCCGAGTACGCTAATATCGCCACCACCGTGTACACCTACGCCACGGAGCAGATTCTCAAATGGATGATCGGCGAATCGGAGCTGACGGACGAGAGCTGGAATGCCTATGTGGATCAGTGCAAGTCCATGAACTTGGATCGCTGCGTAGAAATCTATCAGGCGGTCTATGATCGGATGTACAAGTAATTCCACATTTTCGGCGGACTGTCCCCCTATGGGCGGCAGTCCGCCTTTTTTTCGTCTTTTTTCTCCGTTTCCTGTGGAATCCTCCCGGATAATTCTATGAAAAACCATTGCATTTTGTCTGAATTGTGCTACAATAGAGGGAGTAAAACGGTGCCCTCCTGGGTGCCAAAATTAAGAAAGGATTGATTTCCATGGCAAAGACAATCATTACCGCCGCACTGACCGGCGCTGTCACTCCCGCTGGTTATGACATTCCCGAGACTCCCGCTCAGATCGCCGAGTGCGCTTATGAGTGTTGGAAGGCCGGTGCTTCCGTTGTTCACCTCCATATGCGTGACGACAACGGTGCCGGTGTGATGGATCCCGTAAAGTTCTATGAGACCATCAAGGCCCTCCGGGCTCACAAGGACTGCGATGTGATCGTGAACTGCACCTCCTCCGGCGACAACCGTGTTTCCGACGACTCCCCCTACGGCAACGCCATGCGTATGCTCCACCACAAGAATGTTCCCGGCATTGAGATGGGCACCTTTGATGCCTCCTCCTTCAACTGGGGCATCCCCGGCGGTGTGTTCCATAACTCCCCCACCATGCTCTCCACCCTGGGCAAGCTATATCAGGAGAAGGGCATTAAGCCCGAGTTCGAGATTTTCGACTTCGGTGCTCTCCGGGCCGTGGGCATCTATTGGAAGAAGGGCTTCGTAGTTGCTCCTCTGCACTTCCAGTTCTGCCTGGGCGTTGTGGGCGGCATGGATGCTACCCCCCATGACCTGCAGATCCTGCTGGATGAGATGCACAACCTCCAGGCCGCCGGCAAGCTGCCTGCTGAATGCACCTGGTCCGGCTTCGGCATCGGCAAGGGCCATCTGCCTGTTATGTTCTCCTGCATTGCCAACGGCGGCCATGTCCGCGTAGGCATGGAGGACAACGTGGTCTACGGCAAGGACAAGGACGGCAACAAGATCATGGCCACCAACCTGATGCTGGTGCAGCGGGCTGCCCGGGCCATTGAGGCCTTCGGCAATGAGGTCGCTACCCCTGCTGAGGCCCGTGCAATGCTGGGCCTGAATCCCCTGGATCATGAGGCTGTCTGCGCCGCACTGGACGCTGTGAAGGTCGAGGATCTGGAGGCCGCAAAGCAGGCTGTCACCGATGAGTTCGGCGGCCCCTACTTCGCTGCTACCTCCATGGGCGGCAAGAAGTAATTTCCGCAGCTTTCCCCGCATGGAATCGGGTTCCCGGTTCCATGCGGGTTTTCTTTGGAAAGGGGGTGCTTTTTCCTCTTTTCTGTGCTATACTGATACTATATGCCAATTGCTGATAGGGAGGCTCCGCCGATGGACGACAAGCAGGAACGAGAAACCTTATTTGAAAAGCACAGAGAAAACATTTACTTCCGCTGGGGACTGACCGCCTTTACGGTGATTGTGGCCTGTATTATTGTGGCCCAGTTCGTCACAAAGCTCACCGCCTTTTTCGGTATCATCGGCTCCCTGCTCCACACCTTGGCCCCGGTGTGCTACGGCCTGGGCATCGCCTACCTGCTGGACCCCATTGTGGGCCGGGTGGCCAAGCTCCTGGAGCCCAGACTGGCCTCCAAGCTCTCCAGACCGGAAAAGGCGGAGAGCCTGAGCCGGGGCATTGGGGTGCTGGTTTCCCTGATTCTGATGATTTTAGTGATCTGGGCCCTTTTGGCCATGGTGCTGCCCCAGCTGCTGGACAGCCTGAACACCATCGCCGGAAACCTTCCCTCCTACTATAACAGCCTCAATGGGTGGGTCACAAGCCACATCACCAGCAACCTGGAAATGGCGGATATTACCACCGACATTATGGATATGCTCTATTCCTATTTCAGTGACTGGCTCACCTCCTCCCTGCTGCCCAAGGTGCAGACCCTGATGGCCTCCCTTACCACCAGCGTGGTCAACCTGGCCAAGGCCCTCTTAAACCTGGTCATCGGGGTCATTATCTCCGTCTATCTGCTGATGGGCAAACGAAAATTCCTGGCCCAGGCCAAAAAGCTCTGCTATGCCCTGCTGGGCACAAAGCGGGGCGGCATTGTCTGCAATGTCTGCACCTTTGCCAACCAGGCCTTCGGCGGCTTTATTGGGGGCAAGATCATTGATTCCGCCATTATCGGCGTGCTGTGCTTCCTGGGGCTGAGCGTGCTGGATATGCCCTATACCATGCTGATTTCCATTATTGTAGGCGTCACCAATGTGATCCCCTTCTTTGGCCCCTATCTGGGGGCGATTCCCTCTGCCCTGCTGCTGCTGGTCATTGATCCCATGGAGTGCCTCACCTTTATTATCTTCATTTTAGTGCTTCAGCAGCTGGACGGCAATGTGATCGGCCCTACCATTCTGGGAGATGCCACCGGCCTGAACGGCTTCTGGGTGGTGGTGTCCATTCTGGTATTCGGCAGCTTCTTCGGCATTATCGGCATGGTCATTGCCGTGCCGCTGTTTGCTGTGATTTATAAGATTATCACCGAGGTGGCCAACCGCCTCCTTTCCAACCAGGGGCTTTCCACCGTTACCTCGGACTATGACAGCTGGAACTATCCGCCCCGGGTAAACTACTCCAAGTGGCGCCGCCCCGTGAGCCGGCGAAAGCATCGCCGGGCCTCCCGAAAGGCCACCACCTCCTCCCAGTCGGAGCAGGGCCCCCAGGAGCCTGGGGAGGATGCCACAAACCCCTGAAATTATCTCATTTATCTGTTGAGAACCCGGAAATATTGTTGTATAATAGTGGCTGACAGTTCCATCTGCCATCCGTTATTCCATATAATCTTTTACGGAGGTAAATTACAATGTTTGATGCTCTGATTGAAAAGCTGAAAAAGGACCCTAAGACCATCGTCTTTACCGAGGGCCCCGATGCCCGGATTCTGGAGGCCACTGCCCGCATTAAGGCAGAAGGCATTATGAAGGTGATCCTGGTGGGCAACGTGGCCCAGGTTGAGGCCGCTGCCAAGAAGGGCGGCTTCGACATTGAAGGCGTTGAGATCATTGACCCCGAGACCTATCCCGAGATGGATGCCATGGTCGCCAAGATGGTTGAGCTTCGCAAGGGCAAGATGACCCCCGAGCAGTGCAAGGCAAACCTGCTCAAGGGCAACTACTTCGGCACTATGCTGGTGAAGATGGGCAATGCCGAGTGCCTGCTGGGCGGCGCCACCTACTCCACCGCCGACACCGTTCGTCCCGCCCTGCAGCTCATTAAGACCAAACCCGGCAACACCATCGTGTCCTCCTGCTTCATTATGGTGCGTGACAACGCCGACGGCACCCAGGAGAAGCTGGCCATGGGCGACTGCGCCATCAACATCCATCCCACTGAGGACAATCTGGTGGAAATCGCCCAGGAGACCGCCAAGTGTGCCCAGACCTTCGGCATTGACCCCAAGGTTGCTTTCCTGAGCTTCTCCACCAAGGGCTCCGCCAAGGACGATGAGGTCACTAAGGTGCAGAATGCCGTTGCCAAGGCCAAGGAGGTCATGACCGTTCCCGTGGACGGCGAGATGCAGTTTGACGCCGCCGTGGCTCCCGAAGTAGGTCAGCTGAAGTTCCCCGGCTCTCCCGTTGCCGGTCAGGCCAACACCTTTATCTTCCCCGATGTGACCGCCGGTAACATCGGCTATAAGATTGCGGCTCGCCTGGGCGGCTTCGCTGCCTACGGTCCCATTCTCCTGGGCCTGAACGCCCCCATCAACGACCTGAGCCGTGGCTGCAACGCCGACGAGGTCTACAAGATGGCCATTATCACCGCCGGTCTGGCCTGATCCCCGTTCCTTTTGGCGGCGCAGAGCTGTTCGCTCTGCGCCGCCTTTTCTGCCCGCTCCGAACGGTTTTCCGGTTTTCCGGTATTCCTAGTGTTTTTGTATACTTTCGACAGTTTTCACCCTCCGGCAGCCGGAAAGATTGGATTCCAATTCTCCGGCTGCCGGGTTATAATATTGGATAATCCCACAAAGAGGTGTTGGCTGTGAACCGAAAAACCTTTTCCGCCGCCTTCCGTGCCAGTCTCCCGGTGATGGCCGGGTATCTGGTGCTGAGCATGGGCTTTGGCGTGCTGCTGCAAAACCAGGGCTATGGCTTTTTCTGGGCCTTTCTCATGTCCCTGACCATCTATGCCGGCTCCATGCAGTATGCGGCACTGGATCTGATCTCCGGCGGGGCCAGCCTGATTACCTGCGCCCTGATGACCCTGATGGTAAATGCCCGGCACTTTTTCTACGGCCTGAGTATGCTGGATAAGTACCAGGGGGCCGGGCTGAGAAAGCCCTATTTAATTTTTTCCCTCACCGATGAAACCTATTCTCTGGTGTGCTCCCCCGCTCCGGCCGGCACCGAGCCGACAGTCTATTACTTCTGGGTGTCCCTTCTGAATCAGCTCTGCTGGGTGGCGGGCTGCACCCTGGGCGGGCTTCTGGGGCCGCTGCTGCCCTTTGATTCCACCGGGATGGACTTTGCCATGACGGCGCTGTTTGTGGTGATTTTTGTGGAGCAGTGGCGCACCACAAAAAATCATATCCCCGCCCTGCTGGGCCTGGGCCTCACCGCCGGGTGTCTGCTGCTTTTGGGCCCCAGCCGGTTTGTGATTCCCTCCATGGTACTCATCACCCTAGCCCTGGCGGCCCTGCGGGGGGCGGATGGAGGTGGCCGACAATGACTAGGCTCTATGTGCTGGCCCAAATTCTTGTGATCGCCGCCGTGACCATGGTGCTGCGGTTTCTGCCCTTTTGGGTGTTTCAGAACCAGGATAAGCGTCCCCGGCTGATCGCCTATCTGGGCACGGTGCTTCCCTACGGTGTTATGGGGATGCTGGTGGTCTACTGCCTGAAAAGCGTCAGCTTTCTGACCGCCCCCTATGGGCTGCCGGAGCTGATTGCCATAGCCGGGGTGGTGCTGCTGCATCTGTGGCGGCACAGTACCCTGCTGAGCATTTTCGGGGGCACCGCCCTTTATATGGTGCTGGTGCAGCTGGTATTTGCGTAAAAAGGGGGCCGGAGCCCATCGCTCCGGCCTGCTATTGTGTTGTTCCATAGGCCGTGATCAGCCGCAGCTTCTCCTCCCGGGTCAGCTGCTTGATGGCATATTCCCGGCGGAGGGCGGCGGACTTATCCGGCTGCTCCTCCCGATAGCAAAGCCGCACCGGCAAGCGGCTGCGGGTGTATTTTGCCCCTCGGCCCCGATTGTGAACTGCCATCCGGTGCTCTGCGTCCCTGGCGATTCCGGTATAGAGGGTTCCGTCGGCGCACTCCAGAATATAGACCTCGTACATTTTCCCGCCTCCAAAAAAGGACGCCGGCCCCCGCCGACGTCCTTTGCCTTAATACAGTGGCGCAGCCTTTCCGCTGCCCTCCCGCCAGTCCAGGTCACCCCGGGCAAGCCCCATAATCAGCATTTCCGCCGTGGCCAGATTGGTGGCATAGGGCACATTGTGCATATCGCACAGCCGCTCAATTTGCAGCAGGTTCTGCTCCTGCACAGGATCGTTACAGGTGGGATTGGTGAAGAATAGCAGCAGATCCACCTCGTTATAGGCGATCCGCGCCCCTACCTGCTGCTGGCCTCCCTGGGCCCTGGAGAGATAGAGGGTGATTGGCAGACCGGTGGCCTCCGCCACTAGGCGGCCGGTGGTGTTGGTTGCAGAGAGGTTGTGCTTCGCCAGAATGCCTTTATAGGCGATGCAAAATTGGATCATCAGCTCTTTTTTCTTGTCCTGCGCCATAATTGCAATGTTCAACGTAATCTCCTCCAACTCCATAGCTTCATCAATATCTCATGTGCATCAGTGGGGCCTCCATGCCCAGAAGCCGCCGGGAGATATGCAGGCAGGCCATGGCCGCCCCCTTCCGGCTCCGCAGCACCAGGGCGTTTCCCCGAGCCGCCGCCACAGGCACCGCCTGATCCTCTGGAATCAGCCCCAGCAGGGGAAGCCCCACATGATCCATCATGTCGTCTACCGTAGACCGAATCGACCCCAGAAGCCGCCGTGTCACCCGGTTGACCACCAGGTGAATGGGGTCAATACCGTGATCCACCAAAAGCCCCGCCGTATGCTGGGCATCCCGCAGGGAGCCGGGATCCGCCGTGGCCACAAGAATCGCCCTGGTGGCATAGGCCGCCGCCAAATCAAAGCCAAAGCCGATTCCCGCCGGGGCATCCAGCAGCACCCAGTCGTAGCTTTCTGCGGCCTCCTCAATCAGCCGTCCAAAAATAATGTCGTCCACCAGTCCGGCCCGGGTCTTAGAGGGGGCCGTCAGCAGCTGTAGTCCGGGGATGGAGGGATGCTCCGGCGCATCCGCAAGATAGTGGTTCTCCATCATCACGTCCAGAAAGCTGATGGTGGCGCAGTCGGTCATACCCAGGGCAATGTCCAGGTTGCTCAGGCCAATATCACAGTCAATGGCCAGCACCCGTTGCCCCATGGCGGCCAGACAGGAGGCGATTCCGGCACAGAGAGTGGTTTTGCCGGTACCGCCCTTGCCGGAGGTCACAACCAAAACGTCACCCATGCGAATCTCCTCCTTCTTCGGTCACATAGTATCATTATAACAGTATTTCAGCAAATTTCAACAGGATTCTTTTCAGAAACGCCGGGAAATGTGTAGAAAATGCGGGTCACGGCCCGGTATTTCTGATAGCAGCCTATGCACTCCGGTCCAAATTCATTCTCGCTTCTTTCCCGGCTCGATGTGGCCCACCAAGGGCGGCTCCTCCCATCCGGCACCGGCTAGGTCAGAGGGCTCTGCTTGATTTTTACAAATCGGCGGGGATACTGGTTGGGGGTTTTCCGGAGCTTTTCTATGACCACCGCCCGATGCACCGTGCTGGTACCGGGCACAGGGTAGTCCTCGATTTTCCGAACCCTTCCCCCCAACAGCCCAATGGCATGGGCCGCCTGGGACAGCTCCGCATCGGAGTCCGTGGACTTCATGGCAATAAACACGCCCCCCACCTGCACCAGGGGCAGGCAAAGCTCCGCCAGTACATTCATTCGGGCCACCGCCCGGGACACGGCAATGTCGTACCCCTCCCGGTGGGCCACGGCGTATTCCTCCGCCCGGGCTGCCACACACTGGGCGTCGATTCCCAGCTCCGGCAGGGTCTGTGCCAGCCAGTCCACCCGCTTTTTCAGGCTGTCCAGCAGGGTCAGCCGGATGGACGGCTCCGCAATTTTCAGGGGTACACCGGGAAACCCGGCGCCGCAGCCCACGTCGATCACCTGTTTCCCCGCAAAGTCATAGACCTTCAACAGGGCCATACAGTCCAGAAAATGCAGCCGTGCCACCGCCTCCGGCTCCGTAATGGCCGTCAGATTCATCACCTGGTTCTTTTGGAGCAGTGCCTCTCCAAACCGGCAGAAAGTCTCCAGCTGTTCCCGGCTCAGCTTTCGCCCCAGGGCCGGAAGTCCGGCCAGCAGTGCCTGCTTCATAGATGTCCTCCTTGTGCCAAGGGGAGGGCGTTGCCCTCCCCCTCGTGTCCTACCGTTATTTCGCTTTACTTTTTCAGAGTCAGTGCGTAGCGAACCTTTTCCTCAATGCCCCAGGCATTGAGCCCATAGGCATCCAGTACCGCCTGGGCCTTGCCGGAGCGGCCAAACACATCCTCCACCCCATGGCGTACCACAGGCACCGGGCAGCCCTCGGAAACCACCTCCGCCACCGCAGAGCCCAGGCCGCCGATCACATTTGCCTCCTCGGAGGTGACAATGCAGCCGGTCTCCCAGGCCGCCTGAAGCACCAGCTCCCGGTCAATGGGCTTGATGGTATGCATATCAATGACCCGGATGCTCAGCCCTTGGGCCGCCAGATGCTCCGCCGCCTCATAGGCACACTGCACCATCATGCCGGTGGCAATGACGGCGGCATCGGTGCCCTCCCGCAGGACGCTGCCCTTTCCCAGGGCAAAGCGGTAGCCCGGAAGGGTGTCCGTTACGGACTCCACCGCCAAACGGCCCAGGCGCATATAGGCGGGGCCCTCATATTCCAGCAGGGCCTTTACGGCCAGCTGCATCTCCGGGCCGTCACAGGGGGACAGCACCAGCATTCCCGGAATTGCCCGCATAATGGCGTAGTCCTCAATGCACTGATGGGTGGCTCCGTCCTCTCCCACGCTCAGGCCCCCGTGGGAGCCGATCACCTTCACGTTCAGACCGGGATAGGCGATGGAATTTCGCACCTGCTCCCAGGCCCGTCCGGCGGAGAACATGGCAAAGGAGTTGATAAAGGGCTTCTTCCCGCAGGCAGCAAGGCCGGCGGCCACACCGGTCATATTCCCCTCCGCAATGCCCATATCAAAAAAGCGTTCCGGGTATTTTCCCGCAAAGTCCTTGGTCATGGTGGAGCCGGACAGGTCTGCGTCCAAAACCACCAGCTCGGGATATTCCTCCGCCAGCTGGGCCAGAGCCTGGCCGTAGGCGGCACGGGTTGCGATCTTCATTTATTCCGCCTCCAGTCTCTGCAGCAGGGCCTGAAGCTCTGCCTTGCCGGTTTCATACTGCTCCTCATTGGGCGCCTTGCCGTGCCAGCCGACGTTGTTCTCCATATAGGAGATGCCCTTGCCCTTGACCGTCCTGGCCAAAATCACCGTAGGCCGGTCCTTTACCGTCTCCGCCTCCCGGAAGGCTGCCAAAATCTCGTCAAAATCATGGCCGTCAAGTTTGATGACGTGCCAGCCGAAGGCCTCATACTTTTTATCCAAAGGCTCAGAGGGCATCACATCGGCGGTACGTCCGTCGATTTGCAGGCCGTTCACATCCACCACCGCACACAGATTGTCCAGATGGTACTTGGCCGCTGCCATGGCCGCCTCCCAGGTCTGGCCCTCCTCGATCTCTCCGTCACCCAGGATGGAATAGACCCGATAATCCTTCTTGTCCAGCTTCCCCGCCAGGGCCATGCCCACGGCGGCGGAAATGCCCTGGCCCAGGGAGCCGGTGGACATATCCACGCCCTTTACATGAACCATATCCGGGTGGCCGGAATAGTGGGCATCAATCCGGCGGAACTTATGAAGCTCCTCCACCGGGAAATAGCCCCGCAGTGCCAGAACGGAATACAGGGCCGGAGTGCAGTGGCCCTTGGAGAGCACGAACCGATCCCGGCTCGGAGCCTGGGGCTTTTGGGGGTCAATGCGCATCACATTAAAATACAGGGCTGTCAATACGTCCATGGCGGACATGGAGCCGCCGGGATGGCCGGAGGCGGCCTCATAGACGCATTGCAGGGCCAGCAGCCGCCCCTTGGTGGCGGTGATTGCCAGCTGCTTGGTTTCCATGGGATCAATCCTTTCCAGTTTTATTCCATCTTCCGTTAAAATGCTGTTTTCTCCGTGAGATAGGCCACCAGCTGGTCAATGGGCATACGCACCTGCTCCATGGTGTCCCGGTCACGGACGGTGACGCAGTTGTCCGCAGGGGTTCTTTCATCGCCCACCGTCTGGAAGTCCACCGTGACGCAGTAGGGGGTGCCGATCTCGTCCTCCCGGCGATACCGCTTGCCGATGGAGCCGGCCTCGTCATAGTCGCACATAAAGTGCCGGGACAGCTCCTGATAGATCTCTGCGGCCTTGTCTCCCAGCTTCTTGGAAAGGGGCAGCACGGCGCACTTAAAGGGTGCCAGAGCGGGATGGAGGTGAAGCACCACCCGCACGTCCTCATTGCCCTTTTTGTCCTGGCCCACCACCTCCTCGTCGTAGGCGTCGATCAGGAAGGCCAGGGTCACTCGATCCGCCCCCAGGGAGGGCTCGATCACATAGGGGATATAATGCTCCCCGCTCTCCTGGTCAAAGTAGGTCATGTCCTTGCCGGAGGTGTTCTGATGGGCAGTCAGGTCAAAGTTTGTCCGGGAGGCCACGCCCCACAGCTCACCCCAGCCGAAGGGGAAGGTGAACTCAAAGTCCGTGGTGGCATTGGAATAGTGGCTCAGCTCCTCCGGGTCATGATCCCGGAGCCGCAGATGCTCCTCCTGCATTCCCAGGTTCAGCAGCCACTGATGGCAGAACTTTTTCCAGTACTGGAACCAATCCAGCTCCGTTCCGGGCTTGCAGAAGAACTCCAGCTCCATCTGTTCAAACTCCCGGGTACGGAAGGTGAAGTTGCCGGGGGTGATCTCGTTGCGGAAGGACTTGCCGATCTGGCCGATGCCAAAGGGCAGCTTCTTCCGGGTGGTGCGCTGTACATTCTGGAAGTTCACGAAAATCCCCTGGGCCGTCTCGGGCCGGAGATACACGGTGTTCTTGGCATCCTCGGTGACACCCTGGAATGTCTTGAACATCAGGTTGAACTGACGGATGTCCGTCCAGTTGTGGCCGCCGCAGGAAGGGCAGCAGATGTGGTGCTCCCCAATAAAATCCTTCATCTGGCTCTGGCTCATGGCATCCACGCTGTGGCCCAACTCAAAGCCGTTGTCCTGGCACCAGTCCTCAATGACCTTGTCCGCCCGGAACCGCTCCTTGCACTCCTTACAGTCCATGAGGGGGTCGGAGAAGCCGCCCACATGGCCGGAGGCCACCCACACCTGGGGATTCATAAGAATGGCCGCATCCAGGCCCACGTTATAGGGGTTTTCCTGGACAAATTTCTTCCACCAGGCCTTCTTCACATTGTTCTTCAGCTCCACACCCAGAGGGCCGTAGTCCCAAGTGTTGGCCAGGCCCCCGTAGATCTCACTGCCGGAAAAAATAAAGCCTCTGTTTTTGCAGAGGGCAACGATTTTTTCCATGGTTTTTTCCGTGTTTTTCATATGGAATATGCCTCCTCAGCAACATTCTTTTGCAAATCCGACGCACAACACGCCCAATATAAACATTATAGCCGCTTCCGGCCCAAAGTCAACTAGGATTCATGGGTTTTGCCGTCCTTTCCGGACTTTTTGTGTCACACGACGAAATTCTCCTGGCGGCCCCGGGGAAATTCCGTAGATTTCACAAGAGCCTGGGCTCTCGGGAAAAGCCCCCGGAGAAAGCACTGACGGACAGCCATGGCCGTCCGTCAGCGATCTTTTAAGGAGTGTAAGTTGTCATTGCTGCGCAGCCCCGGCCCCCTGGCAAGGGCCGGATCGCTGTGCCGGATGGGCGGTTCTGGCTTCCGCCCCATCCCAAAAGAAGGAGATATGAGCGTGGCGTGCTGCACTGGCATACAGCCAAGACGTATCACTTGTTACATACGTCTTAACCACGGTGCCATCATAGCACACTTGTACGGATGTGTCAATACCTTTCCAGGAGATTTCCCAAAAAAACCGAGAATTTTTATGGGGAGCCGGCTTTCGCTGCCCGTTTCCCATGCTTCAGCAGGGACTCCACCACAAAATAGTGGTACAGGCAGCCCAGGGCCAGACAACCAAACAGCACCAGGATCCACAGCCGTGTCCCCAGCCAGGTGGTCATCCGAATGATTTTATAGACTCCCGCATGGACAGCCAGAATCTCCGCCGAGCTCTCCCCGCACCATCCCAGGGGCCGAAGCAGCCTCCGCAGCAGAGTGCTTTTCCGGCACAGGCTCCCCAGGTCTGCCAGACCCACCGCCGCCCCGGGAATTACCAGGCCGTAGGGATACCACCACAGCCCCAGGGAATAGCCGTACCTGCCACCCAGGCCCCAGTACACCACCATCACCAGCCACAGCCCCAGCAGCATCAGAGGATACAAAATCCCCCGAAGCAGCCCCTGCCGGGAAAAGCCCCGCTGCTCCAGACAGCCCATCAGCATTCCCGTAAAAAAGATCGGCAGCCGGGTCACGGCGGTCTTACAATACTCCAGGGGGCAGGCAACACCCAGTCCCACAGAGACCACCGTCAGCAGTGCCCATACCAGCACCGGATGCCGACTTTTTCCCATGACCCGGTAGGCCGGTATGGCCAGCAGGAAAAACATCCACACGGCGGAAAAGTACCAGTTCAGCTGGAGACTCTGCCCCAGCCACCAGCCCAGCAGGCTCACGCTCCCCAGCAGCGACCAAAGATCCATCAGCCCCAGGGCGTACATTACCCCGCACCAGGGAACCAGAAACAGATACAGCCCCGGCAGCAGCCGTTTTGCCCGCTGTCTCAGGTATCCCCCGCCCCCTCGCCTGGAAATGGAGTGACAGACTCCCAGCCCCGACAGAAACAGAAACATATCCACGCCGCAGTTTAGCATATCGTGGAGCAGCCTCAGCCAGGGGTTTTCAATCCGCAGGGGCGCATGATAAAGGGCAATGCCGCAGATGGCAATTCCCATCAGCAGGCTTCGGTTTTCCCTTAACCCCTCAAACAGGATTTGTCCCCCTTTGCCGGACGGGGCGGCCCCGGAGCTTGATGCCATGGGCATCCCTCCCTTGTTCCGATTCTTCCTTTCATTCTATCACAGCTTTCTCCCTATGAAAAGACTTCATTTTCTTTGGATGCTTTGGCCTCGGACTGTTGCACAACGAACCGTTTTGTGGTATGATACAGGCATATCCGAAAAAGGAGGTATTCCAGATGATTCTGTTCCAAAAACTGATGTTCCCCGGCCCGGGCGGTATGCCCATGGGTGACCCTGGTGGTCCCGGTGGCCCTGGTGGCCCTGGTGGCCCTGGTGGCCCTGGTGGCCCGGGCGGCCCTCCGCCTATGGGCCCCTCAAAACCCGGTGATGCCGCCGAGCTGGAGGACTTTTCCCAGGTGCAGCACAAGACCGCCGTGGCCCTGTGCTACGAGCTGGAGCTGATTGAGCCCCAGGAGATTGAAGGAAAATTCTATCTCAAGGCCGAGGCCCCCGCAGAGGAGGCCGCCCGGAAGGATCTGGCCCAGAAGGCCGCCGCCCTCAAGGGCCTGAAAACGGACTTTGTCCCTGCCGGCCCCAGCTTGGATGATGCCTGCTGGCAGCTGGTGGAGGCCATGAAGGCCGGGGAGGCCGGACTTCCCCTGCTAAAGCCGGTTCCCCAGACGGTGGCTCTGGACACCCTGACCATCGGCGACAGGGAGCTTTACTCCGCCGGCCCCGGCAAGGAGCTGACCATGACCGTCTCCGGCGTAGGCACCAATATGAAGCCCGGCACCTACAAGGACGTGACCCTTTCCGTCACCGATTCCTACACCAAAACCACCGGCGGCCCCGGCGGCGTTCACGCCCATCACTTCCGTACGGCCCTGTTTGTAAAGGACGGGCAGGTGCAGGAGGATAAGTCCGTGCGGGCTGCGATCCTGGGCGGCACCGTCACCGGCGATCAGGCCCAGGGCCTGAAAATTGACGACCGGCAGCATCTGTTTAACGGCGTTATGATCACCGGCGGCAAATACTGCGTTGACGGAGCAGATCTGAGTTTTGTGGGCAACGGCGGCAACGACTTCCAGGGCTATGGTGCCGGCATTATGACCACCGGCGATGCGGACGTGACTGTGGAAAACTCCCGGATTCATGTGGAAGGGGCCATTCGCTCTGCCCTGTGGTGCGGCGGCGAGAGCCATCTGTATGTAAAGGACTCGGTGATCGACTCCATAGATGCCGATTCCTTTGACAACGACTTCCGCTCCCTTTCCGTGCCTATGATGAAGTCCGTGCCCTTTGCTCTGGGCCTGGTCGGCAACTGCCGGGCCACCAACGTGCTGGAGGCCGGTCAGGTGACCTATGACAACTGCATTGTGGTGGCCGACAACTGGGCACCCCTGTCCACGGATTCCGGCTATCCTCCCACGTCCCTGACCGTGAAGAACGTGCTGGCGGGCATTGGCCGTCTGGAGGAGGCCCAGCCCGGAAAGGACTACACCGCTACCAAGACCATTGATGGAAAAACCTGGGGCTACACCATGGGGGGCAGCGGCTACATTGCCTACGGCGATGGCGGCGTGGTGGACACCTTTGAGGACTGCCAGTTCTATTCCCCGGACTATCTGCTGATCTGCACCGGCGTTCAGCCCATGACCTTTAAGAACGTCACCGGCAAGGCGGGACGTGCCCTGGCCATGTGGCATCAGGCCCAGGGCGGCAAGCTGATTATTGAAGGCGGCTCCTATGACATAGACAAGTGCGCCTTCCAGATCAAATCCGGGGCCTGTGTCCACATTGACATGAAGGGTGCCAAGCTGCGCCTGGGGGACGGCGGCGTGCTGATTCAGCAGTTGGAAAGCGATGATGCCGGCGGCATTGTCACCCGGAAGTATGTGGTTCCCGCCCAGGAGGATGACTGGCAGTCTGTGGCCCCCGCTCAGCGGGAGATTCCTGATTCCACGGCGGTGTTCACCGATGAGACATTGAAGGGTGACATCTTCAACTCCGTCTACGGGGCAAAGCACGGTCTGGCGGTAACGCTGAAGCACTCCACCCTGACCGGCGTGGTGTCCTCCTCCAACGCCAACCACCTGTTTGCCGACGGCACCGTGGCCCCCGGCGGTACCGTGTTTGAGCAGGACAACCATTGGGATGCCAAGACCACCGAGGACTATAAGGTAGTGGATCCCCAGGCGTACCTGTATGCCGGTCGGCTCAAGAACACCCCCTCTCCTGCGGTGAACAACCCGGTGAAGCTGACCCTGGAGGAAGGTTCCGTCTGGAACGTAACCGGCACCAGCTATCTTGCCGGACTGTCCTTTACCAAGGACAGCAGGGTTGCAGGCACCATCACCGTAAACGGCACCAGGGTAGAAGCTCCCGGCAGCTATGTCGGCGAGATCGTGGTGACTCCGTAACCGTATTTTTCCAGGGAGGCTCCCAGAAGCCTCCCTGTTTTACGTCCTGTATTCCTGCTGCCGCCCCAATTTCCTCCTCCGCAAAAGAATCATTTGCACTTTCCCCCTTCAGGGCTTATACTAAGACAATACGGAATTTCATGCGGAAAGAGGTTGTTTGAATGCGAGAGGAACTGATTGCCCTGCGGGAGGCCATGGCCGCCGCAGGAATCCACGCCTATGTGATTCCCACCGACGACTTTCACGGATCGGAATATGTAGGCGATTATTTTAAGTGCCGCCAATATGTCTCCGGCTTTACCGGCTCCGCCGGTACCCTGGCAGTAACCCAGGACTGGGCCGGACTTTGGACGGACGGGCGGTATTTTCTCCAGGGAGCGCAGCAGCTGGCGGGTACCGGCATTGAGCTGTGCAAAATGGGCCAGCCCGGCATCCTCACCCTGGAGCAGTGGCTGGAAACCCATCTGGAGCCGGGGCAGGTGCTGGGCTTTGACGGCCGCACCATGACCCTGGGCACCGGCAAGGCTCTGGCCGCCGCCGCAAAGAGGGCCGGTGCTGTAGTGGACTATAGCCATGACCTGGTAGGGGAAATCTGGTCAGACCGTCCGGCCATGTCCACCGCCCCGGCCTGGGATCTGGATATAAGCTACGCAGGCCGCACCCGGAAGGACAAACTCAATGCCCTGCTTCAGGATATTCACAAGGCCGGTGCCGACAGCTTTATCCTCACCTCCCTGGACGACCTGTGCTGGCTGCTGAACCTGCGTGGAGACGATGTGGCCTGCTGCCCGGTGGTTCTGAGCTTTCTTCTGATTCGTGGGGACAGTATCCGGCTCTACGCCGAGAAAAGCAAGCTCTCTCCCTCCCTGCGTGCCGCCCTGGAGGCTGACGGCATCACCCTCCGTCCCTATCTCTCCATTTTTGAGGAGGTGAAGGCACTTCCCCCTGACAGCCGGGTTCTGCTGGATCCTGCCAAGGCCAGCTATGCCATTGTGCAGAGCATCCCTGCCCAGGTTCTGGAGGCCCCCAATCCTACGGAGCTGCCCAAGGCCGTCAAAACCGCCGCCGAGTGTCGCCATGAGCGAATCGCCCATATCAAGGATGGGGTGGCCCTGATCCGGTTTATGAAGTGGCTCCAGGAGCACATAGGAAAGGAACCCATCACCGAAATTTCCGCCGCCGAAAGGCTGGAGGCCTTCCGCAGGCAACAGGAGGGCTATCTTGGCCCCAGCTTTGACCCGATCTTTGGCTACGGCCCCCACGGCGCCATTGTCCACTACTCCGCCACTCCGGAAACTGACGTGCCCCTGGAGGCTGAGGGCTTTTTGCTTTCCGACACCGGCGGACATTATCTGGACGGCTCCACCGATGTGACCCGCACCTTTGTCCTGGGCCCCTTGACCCAGGAAATGCGGCATCACTACACTCTGGTGCTTCGGGGCCATCTTCATCTGGCCGCCGCAAAATTCAAGGAGGGCTGCTCCGGCATCAGTCTGGACTACCTTGCCCGCAAGCCCCTGTGGGAGGAGGGCCTGGACTACAACCACGGCACCGGCCACGGCGTGGGCTATCTCCTCTGTGTTCACGAGGGGCCCCAGGGCATTCGCTACCATGTCTCCGCTGGCCGCAGCGAGGGGGCAAAAATGCTGCCCGGCATGATTACCTCCGATGAGCCGGGTCTGTATATGGAGGGGAAATACGGCATTCGCCTGGAAAACCTGCTGCTCTGCGTAGAGCGGGAGCGCAGCGAATACGGCACCTTCCTGGGCTTTGAGCCCCTGACCATGTGCCCCTTTGCGTTGGAGGCCATTGAAGTTTCCGCCCTTTCCCCGGAGGAAAAGGCCCTGCTCAACGGCTATCACCAGGCCGTCTATTCGGCCCTTTCCCCCTGCTTGACCGAGGAGGAAAACGCCTGGCTCAGGCAGGTCACCCGTCCTATATAGTAAAAAGCGGCCAGAAGCAAATGCCAACACCGCATAAGGATATTTTAACTATGGTACAGCTCAGAAATGGGCTGTACCGATTTTTTGTGCTTAGGCAATAAATCGAAGCTCCTGAGGATTCTGCCGAACCTCTTTCAAAAAACATCATAAACCAGATAATACCATATTGACCCATTTTGTCCCTTGAACCTGCTGTTTTTGCGCCTTGAGCAGCAGTTGTCAAGGTCAGCGGATGGTGGTGCAAAGCAGTTCCAATATACGTTCTCCGGCGTTTTATAGTCCAGTGCCTGATGAGGCCGGGCAGTGTTGTACTGCTGAATATATGCACTGCTGGTGGATTGACTGCCCTGGTCGGAATTCAAAATACTGGGGAATCCGTTTGTGGGCAGATGATTAGAGCCGATACACATAGTTCCTTTTAGTCAAAATATGCCAAATATCATTACCACCAAAACCGGCGGCAAGCGGGTCTACGGCATTCACGTCCATGTGACGGAGTC
>CAVJIP010000004.1:12166-22746 GCA_963649625.1 Bacteroidaceae bacterium | reverse complement strand
GAATATATCCTCATCCGCCCCTCCGGGACACCATAACCTTCCCCTTTGGGGAAGGTGGCACGGCCTTGCCGTGACGGAAGAGGAAAAGGGCAAGACGGAAGAGGAAACGCAGATGAGGACATAGGGCAAGCCAAAGGAGAATATAAAGCAAGGGAGCCGACCTCGGGTCAGCTCCCCTTTGTTATGCCTTTTTCAGCACCCCACCATGGCCACCAGCACGGCCTTGATGGTATGCAGCCGGTTTTCCGCCTCATCAAAGACAATGGAGTGGGGCCCCCGGAACACCTCGTCGGACACCTCCCGGATGTCCACCCCCTGGTCGATCCAGGTTTTGGCCAGCTTGGTCTCAAAGTCGTGGAAGGAGGGCAGGCAGTGCATAAACTTCACGTTGGGATTCCCCGTGGCCTCCAGCATTTCCCGGGTGATTCGGTAAGGGGCCAGCAGCTTGGCCCGGGCGGGAATCTGCTTCTCCTCTCCCATGGAGGCCCAAATATCGCTGTAGAGCACGTCTGCCCCCCGGATGGCGGAAAGGTCGTCACGGAGAGAAATCTTCGCTCCCGTCTCCTTGGAAACCGCCTCCACCCGGCCCAGCACCTCCGGCTCCACCTGGTCGATGAGCTCCCTGGGGCCGTAGCCCACAAAGGTCATGCCCATTTTGGCGCAGCCGTACATCCAGGCGTAGCACATATTGTTCCGCACGTCCCCCACGAACACCACCTTGCAGTCCCCCAGGGGCTTTTTGATATGCTCCTCCATGGTGAGCATATCCGCCAGAATCTGGGTGGGATGGTCCACGTCCGTCAGGCCGTTGAACACCGGCACCCCGGAATACCGGGCCAGGGCCTCCACCACCCTCTGCTCATAGCCCCGGTACTCAATGCCGTCAAAGAACCGGCCCAGCACCTTGGCGGTGTCCTCCAGCGATTCCTTTTTCCCCATCTGGGAGCCGCCTGCGTCCAGATAAGTGACCTGGCCCCCCTCGTCATGGATGGCGGTTTCAAAGGCGCACCGGGTGCGGGTGGAGGTCTTTTCAAAGAGCAGCACCACGTTCTTTCCCCGGAGGGATTTTCCCAAAATCCCGGCCCGCTTTTTCCCCTTCAGGTCATGGCTTAAATCCAGCAGGTAGCGAATCTCGGCGGGGGTAAAGTCCATCAGGGTCAGGAAGGACCGCCCCTTCAAATTTACCGGCATAGGTTCTCCCTCCTTACCTTACGCACATGCACTCCGTCTCCACCAGGGCGCCCTTGGGGAGAGCCGCCACCTGGACGCAGGAGCGGGCCGGAGGATTTTCGGGGAAATATTCCCCATAAATCTCATTAAAGGTGTTAAAGTCCTTCAGGTCGGTCATAAACACCGTGGTTTTTACCACGCTGTCCAGGCCCAGCCCGCAGCTTTCCAGCACCGCCTTGATATTGGCGAACATCTGTCGGGTCTGGCCCTCAATGCCGCCCTCGGCGATTTTGCCGGTCTGGGGCACCAGGGGCACCTGCCCGGAGAGAAACACCAGATTGCCGCAGTCAATGGCGTGGGAATAGGGCCCCACCGCAGCGGGTGCCTCCTGGGAGAAGATTACCTTTTTCATATTCGCTGCCTTCCTTTCACAGGTTGTTTTTCTTGTATTCCAAATATTCGTCATAGGTCATGGCCCGGTCAATATACCCTCCGCCTTCGGTGAACTCAATGACCCGGTTTGCCACGGTCTGCACCATCTCGTGGTCGTGGCTGGCCAGGATCACATTGCCGGGAAAGGCGGTCAGGCCCTTGTTCACGGCGGTGATGGATTCCAGATCCAGATGGTTGGTGGGCTGATCCAGCAAAAGCACATTGGCCCCGGAGAGCATCATCCGGGAGAGCATACACCGCACCTTCTCCCCGCCGGAGAGCACCTTCACCTGCTTATACACGTCCTCCCCGGAGAACAGCATCCGGCCCAAAAAGCCCCGAAGATAGGTTTCGCTTTGGTCTTGGGAATACTGCCGCATCCAGTCGATCATGTTCAGCTCACAGCCCTCAAAGAACTCCGTATTGTCCTTGGGGAAATAGGCTCGGGAGGTGCTCACCCCCCATTTTACGCTGCCCTCGTCCGGCTCCAGCTCCCCCATGAGAATGCCGAACATGGTGGTCTGGGCGATTTCATTGTTTCCCACAAAGGCCAGCTTGTCGTTTTTGTTCAGGGTAAAGCTCACCTTGTCCAGCACCTTCACCCCGTCCACGGTCTTGGAAACGTCACGGACAAAGAGAATGTCCTTTCCCACCTCCCGGTCAGGCTTAAACCCCACATAGGGATACCGCCGGGAGGAGGCGGGCATCTCCTCAATGGTCAGCTTGTCCAGGAGCTTTCTCCGGGAGGTGGCCTGCTTGCTTTTGGCCTTGTTGGCGGCGAACCGGGCGATAAACTCCGTCAGCTCCTTGATTTTCTCCTCGTTGCGCTTGTTCTGGTTCCGAATCAGGGCCTGCACCAGCTGGGAGGATTCATACCAGAAGTCGTAGTTCCCCACATACATTTTAATTTTGCCGTAGTCAATGTCCACAATGTGGGTACACACCGTGTTGAGGAAATACCGGTCATGGCTCACCACAATCACCATACCGGGGAAGTCCAGCAGAAAGTCCTCCAGCCATTCTATGGAGGCGTTGTCCAGGTTGTTGGTGGGCTCGTCCAGCATGACAATGTCCGGATTGCCGAACAGAGCCTGGGCCAGAAGCACCTTTACCTTGTCCCGGCCGTCCATGTCTCCCATCAGCCGTTCATGGTCCTCCACGGGAATCCCCAGGCCCTGGAGCATCCGGGAGGCGTCGGATTCCGCCTCCCAGCCTCCCAGCTCGGCGTATTCCGCCTCCAGCTCCGAGGCCAGAATCCCGTCCTCATCGGAGAAGTCCTCCTTCTCATAGAGGGCGTCCTTTTGCTTGCCAATGTCATAGAGTCGCTGGTTGCCCATGATTACCGTGTCCAGCACCGAATAAGCGTCATACTGGAACTGATCCTGCTTCAGCACGCTCATCCGCACCCCGGGCTTTACGTCCACCTGGCCGTCGGTGGAATCCAGAGCCCCGGAGAGGATTTTCAGCAGGGTGGACTTTCCCGCTCCGTTTGCGCCGATAATGCCATAGCAGTTGCCGGGGTTAAACTGCAAGTCCGCATTCTTGAACAGAACGCTGCCGCCGTACTGCACCCCAAGGTTTGTCACTGTTATCATGCTATCATCCTTATTATAAAATTCTCCCGCATTATACCACGTTTTTTCGGAAGAATAAACAGCCAAGTCCAAAACCTGAAAAAATGTAATACCTTCACAAATTTTTGGAAAAATCCCTTTGAGGAATTGTGAAATTTGGGTTGACAACGCCGGAAAAGAATGCTATCCTAGACGTGTTCACAAAAATAAAGATGGTGATGTACATGAACATACAGGAGCTTGATTTCATAAACATTCTGGCCCAGTCTCCCTTTGTCAGTCAGCGGGCCCTTTCTCAGGCCAGCGGCCACAGCCTGGGTCTGGTGAACCGCTGCCTCCGCTCCCTGATTCGGGAGGGGTATCTGGACGAGGGCTGCGGCCTGAGGGAAAAGTCCCGGGAGCTTCTTCACCGGCGGGCCCCGAAAAACGCGGTGATTCTGGCGGCGGGCTATGGAATGCGCATGGTGCCCATCCATACGGAGACCCCCAAGGGCCTTTTAGAGGTTCATGGAGAGCCTCTCATTGAGCGGCTGATTGGCCAGCTCCAGGCGGTGGGCATCCGGGAAATCTATGTGGTGGTGGGCTTTATGAAGGAGCACTACGAATACCTGATCGACCGATTCGGGGTAAAGCTCCTGGTCAACGACCAATATGCCCGGCGGAACAACCTGTATTCCCTCCTTCTGGCGGAAAATCACCTGTCCAACACCTATGTTATGCCCTGTGACCTGTGGTTCCGGGAAAATCCCTTCCGCCCCTGGGAGCTGTATTCCTGGTATATGGTGGCCGATGGGCCGGACAGGGAAAGCACCCTGCGGGTGGGCCGCAGGCTGGAGCTGCTGCGGGCTCCGGCAGGGGAGGGGGGCAGCCGAATGATTGGCCTTTGCTACCTGCTGGAGCAGGAGGCCCAGGCCCTCCGGGCCAGAATGAAGGAGCTATGCCGCCAGCCCCGGTATGACCACAGCTTCTGGGAGGAGGCCCTGATGGACAAGGGCAAAATGACCGTTGCCGCCCGGGTGGTGCCGGAGGGCCAGGTGGTGGAAATCAACACCTATGAGCAGCTGCGGGAGCTGGACAGCGGCTCCAACCAGCTCAAAACCTCCGCCATGGAGGCCATCTCCCGGGCCCTGGCGGTGGAGCCCGGGCAGGTCACGGACATTGCCCTGCTGAAAAAGGGCATGACCAACCGCTCCTTTGCCTTTACCTGCTGCGGCCAGCGATATATTATGCGAATCCCCGGGGAGGGAACCGACTGGCTCATCAATCGGGCCCAGGAGGCGGCGGTGTATCAGGCCATCGGCTCCATGGGCATCTGTGACGATGTGGTGTATATTGACCCGGACAGCGGCTATAAAATCACCAAAATGCTCCCCCAGGCCAGAACCTGTGACCCGGAAAACTGGGAGGAGATCGGCCTGTGCATGGAAAAGCTCCGGGCCTTCCACGGTCTGGGGCTCCGGGTGCGCCACAGCTTTGACCTGTTCTCGCAAATCACCTTCTATGAATCCCTCTGGCATGGAGCCCCCTCGGTTTATAAGGACTACCAAGAGACGAAGGCCCGGGTGTTCTCCCTTCGGCCCTACCTGGAGGCCCACGCCCTGGAGCCGGTGCTCTGCCACATTGACGCAGTGCCGGACAACTTTCTGTTTGCCCCCGGGCCGGATGGCCGGGAGCGGCTCTATATGATTGACTGGGAATATGCGGGAATGCACGACCCCCACATTGACGTGGCCATGTTCTGCATTTACGCCATGTATGACCGGCCCCAGGTGGAACGGCTCATTGACACCTATTTCCAGGGAGCCTGCCCCCGGGAGGTGCGCATCAAGATATATTGCTATATCGCCGCCTGCGGCCTGCTGTGGAGCAACTGGTGTGAATATAAGCGGAGCCTGGGGGTGGAGTTCGGAGCCTATTCCCTGTGCCAGTACCGCTACGCCAAGGACTATTACAAAATTGTGAAACAGGAATTGGGAGGTGCCCTATGAACAAGCAAAAAAGCCATTCCCGGCAGATTGACTGGCTGATTACCCTTTTGCCCCTGGGCCTGATTGTGGCCCTGAGCGTGCTGTTCTTTCTTATGCCGGAGCAGTCCAACCGAGTGCTCGGCAGCATCCGCTTTCTGCTGGGAGACACCTTCGGCACCTACTATTTGGTCATTGGCCTGGGGGTTTTCCTTCTGTCCCTTTTTGTGGCCTGCTCCAAATACGGCAATATCGTCCTGGGGGAACAGGACGAAAAGCCCAGGTATTCCTTCTTCGCCTGGGGGGCCATGATGTTTACCTGCGGCCTGGCGGCGGACATTCTGTTCTATTCCTTCTCGGAATGGGTGCTCTACGCCACAGACCCCCACATCGGAGAACTGGGCAGCGTCCAGGACTGGGCGGGGGTGTTCCCTCTGTTCCACTGGAGCTTTATTCCCTGGGGCTTTTATCTGGTGCTGGCGGTGGCCTTCGGCTTTATGCTCCATGTGCAGAAGAGGAGCCGCCAGAAGTATTCCGAGGCCTGCCGCCCCATCTTAGGAAAGCACACCGACGGCTGGCCCGGGCGTATCATTGACCTGCTGGCGGTGTTTGCCCTGCTGGCCGGGACTGCCACCACCTTCAGCGTGGCCACCCCTCTGATGGCCGCCATTATCGAGCGGCTCTTTCCCGTGACCGTGAGCCGCACCGCCATCAATATTGTCATTTTGCTGCTTACCTGCCTGGTCTACACCTATTCTCTCCTTCACGGCTTCAAGGGCATCAGCCTTCTGGCCAATGTGTGTATTTACCTGTTCTTCGGCCTTTTGGCCTTTGTGCTGCTGCTGGGCGGGGAGGCCCGCTATATTCTGGAGACAGGCTTTGCCTCCCTGGGCCGGATGGTGCAGAACTTTATAGGCCTTGCCACGGAGACAGACCCCCTGCGCACCTCCGGCTTTCCCCAGAGCTGGACGATTTATTACTGGGCCTACTGGATGGTCTGGTGTGTGGCGGCCCCCTTCTTTATCGGCAGCATCTCCCAGGGCCGCACCGTCCGGCAGACCATTCTGGGGGGCTATGTGTTCGGGGTAGGCTCCACCCTGGTGAGCTTTATTGTGCTGGGGAACTACTCCATGGGGATGCAGCTCACCGACCGGGAGGATTTTATCGCCCAGTACCTGGAAACCGGCGACCTGTACGCCATGATTGTCTCCATCATCGAGACCATGCCCTGTGCCACGCTTGTGATGGTGGTGGTGCTGCTGACCATGATCGCCTTTTACGCCACCTCCTTTGATGCCATCGCCCTGACCGCCGCCTGCTATAGCTATCATCGCCTGGGAGAGGGGGAGGAGCCCAACAAGCTCATTGAACTGATGTGGTGTCTTTTGCTGATTCTCCTGCCCATTGCCCTTTTGTTCTCCGAAAGCTCCATGAGCAATCTCCAGTCGGTGAGCATTATCGCCGCCTTTCCCATTGGCGCAGTGATTGTGATGATTGTGGTGAGCTTTTTGAAGGATGCCAAGGCCTATTTGCGCCGGTAGCCCTTTTTGCCCCGGGGTGAACTCCATTCTTGACAATTCCCGCAATTTTGCTATACTTACTGTATGCTTTTGAAATGTGATGGAGAAAGCCGACAATGCTAAAGGAAAGAAGGCTAAAAATATGGCGGAGGAGCTCAAGCCCAACGAGGGGAAGCGAGGAACGCTGGAGGTAGACGGCGTCAGCTATCAGCGGCTGCCCATTAAAACGCACCTGGTTACAGACAAGGACAATATTGTGGACGTGGCCAGGAAATACGGTATGCCGGTGCTGGAGGACAAGGACGATGTGCTGTTTATTTCGGAGAAGTGCGTGGCCTGCACCCAGGGTCGGGCCATTCCTCTGGATGACATTAAGCCCAGAAAGCTGGCCTACACCCTTTCAAACCATGTGACAAAGACGCCCCATGGGATCGGCCTGGGGATGCCCCAGACCATGGAATGTGCTCTGGTGGAGTGCGGCACGCTCCGCATTCTCTTTGCTGCGTTTATCTCCGTGATCGGCAAGAAGATTTTCCACAAAAAGGGCTGGTTTTACAAGGTGGCCGGGTATCGGGCCCGTTCCATTGATGGCCCCTGCCACAACACCATTCCCCCCTACAACCACTATGTGGTCTTAGGCCCCCTGAACCCGGACAAGGTTTCCCGGGAGATTGCCGATGCCATTGGCTATCGGGTGATTATTGTGGACATTAACGACCTGGAGGGCCAGATTCTGGGTGCCTCCCACAGCTCCATTGATAAGAAGCTCTATGCCCGCATTCTAAAGGATAACCCGCTGGGTCAGGACGACCAGCAGACCCCCATGGGCGTGATTCGGGTCGTCAAGGCGTAGCACCGGAATATCTCACAGGGCCGGCGGCTCTGTGAGATTTTTTCAGCACAGGGAGGAGCTTATTATGAGCAAGCTAGGGGTATTGATCAGCCGGGTCAGGGACGCAAGCCTTGCCCGGATGAATATGCACATTCGGGAGATCCACAAGGAAAGTGGGCGGCCCAGGGTCAGCCTGTTTTGCGATATGGTGTGGTGCATTTTCCGCTACGGGGTGGGGTATCTGGACTACCATGTGTTCGGCTTCGCCTATGTCCGGGGGAAGGAAAAACGCCGGACCTTTATGACCATGAACGACAATATTGACCTGGTGCGCCGGGTGAACCAGGCGGAGTATCGGGACTGCTTTAAGAACAAATTAAAGTTCTGGTCCCTGTTCTCCGACTACACCGGCCGGGCCTATTTGAACCTGGAGGTTTCCGACGCTGCGGCCCTGGAGGACTTTATCCGCCGGTATCAGACGGTGTTTGCCAAGCCTGTGGATGACTTCGGGGGCCACGGTGTCCGGAAAATCACCGCCGGGGAGGTCACGGACTATCCCGCTCTTTATCAGGAGCTGACCGCCTCCGGCAGCGTGCTCATGGAGCAGCAGATCGTGCAGCATCCGGAGCTAAACCGGCTCAACCCCTCCTGCATCAACACCCTTCGGATGGTGACGCTGGTCAAGGACGGCCAGGCCCATCTCATGTACACCCTGATTCGGGTGGGAGACGGCACCCGGGTGGTGGACAATATTTCCAGCGGCGGAATGTACGCCCCGGTGTGGGAGGATGGGAAAATCGCCAAGCCCGCCTTCTGCGATGCCACGGGCCTGTATTATGACAGGCACCCGGCCACCGGTACGGAGTTTGTGGGCTTTGCCATTCCCTATTACCCCCAGGCGGTGGAGCTGGTGGAGCGGGCCGCCCTGGTGGTGGAACAGGTGAAGTATGTGGGCTGGGACGTGGCCATTTCGGAAAAGGGCCCGGTGCTGGTGGAGGGGAATGTGATTCCCGGCTATGATATGTGCCAGAACTATCACCATCTCCGGGAGGACAAAACCGGCATTCTCCAAAAATTCCGCCAGTATTACCCCAAGGAGGGCTAATGGACAAGCGGCAGATTATCGCCTCCCTGGCGGATTCCAAGGAGGATCAGGTGCTCCTGGCCCGGGTCTGGGACAGGATCGCCATGGGACAGCGGAAAAATATCCCTGCGGCCAGTTGCTTCCTCACCGGACGGGAGCAGCTTCTCTGCCGGCGGATGCTCCTCCAGGCGGGGCTTCCCGACCCGCTCTTTTTCGGAGGCCCGGAGGGGGCGGAGCGGCAGGTGGCCGTCTATGTGCCGGACTATATAGACCCGCAGGCGTATCTTCTGGGGGAGGAGGGGCCGGTGGCGGCCCTGCGCATCCACTATTCCCCCTGCCACACCCTGACCCACCGGGACTTTTTAGGCAGCCTGATGGGCCAGGGCATTAAGCGGGAGGTTTTGGGCGACCTGTTCCCCGGGGAAGGCCATTGTGACCTTCTGGTGCTGCGGGACATGGGGGAGCATCTTGGGCTGACCCAGGTGGGCAGGGCCCCGGTACGCACGGAGCAGATTCCCCTGTCCGCCCTGGAAATCCCGGAGCAGCGGGTCAAGTCCATTTCCGATACGGTGGCCTCCCTTCGGCTCGACAGCGTTGTGGCCTCCGGCTTTCAGCTGGGCCGGAGCAAGGCGGCGGGGCTTATCCAGGCGGGAAAGGCGGAGATAAACCATCTGCCCACCCTCAAGCCCGATGCCCCGGTCAAGGAGGGGGATTTGATTTCCCTTCGGGGCCTGGGAAAGCTGCGCCTGGCCCAGGTCAGGGGCCAGACCAAAAAGGGCAGAATTGCCCTGGTGTTAGAGCGTTTTTTGTAAGGAGCGACTGTTATGATTACATCCCTCTGGACGCCCCCCGGCGGGGACGGCTCGGTTGCCCGGGTCCTGCGGCAGCAGGTGTTTTGCCAGGAGCTGGGCCTGGAGGAGGCCCTGGCCTGGGACAGCGCAGATGCCTACGGAGTACACCTGGTGCTGCTGCTCCGGGACAAGCCTGTGGCCGCCGGACGCATCACCTACGGGGGAGTGGGCCTGGCACGGCTGGAGCGCATCTGCGTGCTCCCGGCCTATCGCCGCCAGGGCATCGGGGACGGCCTGGTAAAGCTCCTGGACTACAAGGCCTCCCAGATGGGAATGGAGTATTCCCTGGTGGAGGCCCCGGCGGCCCTTTTGCCCTTTTACCGGCGCATTGGCTTTGCCCCCTGGGGCGACCCGGCAGTGCGCTGGGGCATGACCCTGATTCCCATGAGGAAGGAGACAAACGATGGAACAAGCGAAAATTGCTCGCATCAATGCCCTGGCCCATAAGGCCAAGGCTCAGGGGCTGACCCGGGAGGAGCAGGCGGAACAGGCCGCCCTTCGGCAGGAATATCTTGCGGATTTTAAGAAAAACCTGGTGGGCCAGCTGGAAAGCATCACCCTTGTGGAGCCGGACGGCACCCGCCATAGGGTAAAAAAGAAATAAGCTCACAGGCCCTGTCCGCTGCCCATGGACAGGGCCTTGTACATAAACAGAGCCGAGAACATCAGCGGCCAAAGGCCCAGCCCGCCCGGCCCGGAGAGATACACCGCCCCGCCCCAGAGAAAAAGGGCGGTCAGCAGGCCCAGATACCGGGAGATTTTCCCCGCCCTTTCCTCCGGGAGCCATTGGAGCAGCAGGGAGGACAGAAGCATGGCTCCGTCCAGCCCGGGAACGGGCAGCAGGTTAAACAGCCCCAGCACCAGGCTGTATAACCCCAGCTCCGGCCAAATTGGAGCGCAGAGCCCCAGCAAAAGGCTCACCGCCGGGCCTGCCGCCGCCGCCCAGGCACTCTGCCCATAGGATAGGGCGTCTGTTTCCATCCTGGCCCCGGAAAAGCCCAGGATGACGGCCCTGGGCGGGTGGCCCATCAGGCTCAGGGCCAGAAAATGCCCCAGCTCGTGCAGGGCTGCGGCCAACAAAAAGGGCAGCACAATGTCCCCACGGCAAAACCACAGCAGGGACAGCCACAAAATCAGCGGTGGCTCCAGGGTA
>CAVJIP010000004.1:9029-12156 GCA_963649625.1 Bacteroidaceae bacterium | reverse complement strand
GGGTAATCCTTCGGCCCATACCGCCCAAAGTCCCTCCTCCATTTTCTCCGCCTGAGCCAAGGTCTGGCCCATCCACCGGGCTCTCAGGCCGGGGAAGGAAATCGCCGCCCCCAGAAACAGCAGCAGCACCGATGTGAAAAATATCCAGCTCCCGATCCGCCTTTTCAAGAAAAATCACCTCGCCCCATTCTATGGTCGGCGAGGTGACGTTATGCGTGACAGGGCGAATCAAGAGCGGGGCGGGGTGTTCCGCTTTTTCAGCTGTGCCTGACGGTGACGGCGGAGCTTTCTCCGCTTCCGGCGGATAATCTGCGCCCGGAGAATCAGGATTCCCAGTCCCAGTCCCGCCACCAGCACAATCACCAAAATAATCCGAACCACCGTGAGGATCACCTTGGCGGGGCCTCCGTCCGGGCCAATGTCGGGAGGAGCGCCCGGCTGGGACGCCTCCGCCGGGGTGGGGGTTGTGGCCGCCAAAACCTCCGCCGCCACCACCATGGGGCTTTGCCGGATGCAGGTTCCCTCATAGTAGATGCCCAGGGTTCCCACCTCCGTGTCCATGGCCACCGGGGCGGTCAGGGCCTGGTCGGGCAGGGTATAGGCGGCGGACAGGAGGGAGCTGTCATAGTCATAGGGAAGCACCGCCGCCATGGCCTCCGGGAGAATCAGGGTTGCGTCCTTTTCTCCTCCGGTGACGGGAGTGGTGGTCACGGAGGCCCACTGGGGAAGAAGCTCCGTCAGGGTCAGCTCCTCAAAGCCGTAGTCAAACAGCTCCGAGGCGGTGGTAAAGCTGGTGTAGACGGTGTTTCCCTCCTCGTCCGTGGCGCTGGCCCCCAGCACCACCGCCAGGTAGGACATATTGTCCTCCTCCGCCACGCACATGACGCACCGGCCCGCCGGGGTGGTAAAGCCGGTTTTTCCTCCAATCACCCGGGAATCGTAATAGCCGGCAACCTCCGTCTCCGAGAGCAAATAATTGGTGGTGGTGAGGGTTCTTTCCTCCTGATAGTCCGTGGCGGGCAGGTCATAGGAGGTGGTGGAGTAAATGGCCCGGAAGGTGTCGCTATTCAGGGCCGCCTCCATGATTCTGGCCAAATCCCGGGCGGTGGTGTAGTGGTCGTCGGCGTGAAAGCCGTGGGGGTTGGCAAAATGAGTGCCGGTGCAGCCCAGCTCCTGGGCCCTGGCGTTCATCAGTTCCACAAACCCCTCCTGGCTGCCGCCGATATGCTCCGCAATTACCAGGGCGGCGTCATTGCCGGAGGCCACCATCAGGCAGTAGAGCAGCTGCTCCAGGGTATAGGTTTCCCCCGCCACCAGCCCTCCGGAGCTGCCGTCCGGGTCCATGGTGCTCAGGGCCTCCTGGGTGACGGTGATCTCCTCCGCCAGGTTCCCCCGTTCCAGGGCCAGCAGACAGGTCATGACCTTGGTCAGGCTGGCAGGCTCCCGCTGCTGGTCAATGTTCTTGGCGTAGACCACCGTGCCGGTGTTCCGTTCAAAGAGCAGCAGGGCCTCTCCGTCCAGCTCCAGCGTCTCCTCCGACACCAGGGCGCTGTCCGCATCCAGCCCGCAGGCAGAGGCACTGACGCTCAGGGCCTGGGAGACGCTGTCCAAAAGCCCGGAGGAGCCGGTGGTTTCCTCTATGGGAGCCTCCGGAATTTCTGTAGAATCCGCCGCCCCGGCGGCAATGGGCTGGGCCAGCAGCAAAAGTGCCAGCAGCAGTGCGGAAATTCGATGCTTTTTCATAGTGTTCTCCTATATTCCCCAGAGAATGCCGCCCCTGGCGGCCCTCTGTTTTTTGTAATCCCCGCCACATTATATCAGTTCAGGCCCGCCGGTGTCAATGCGATTTGCAAACCTCCACAAAATCCACAGAAATGAACCTGCAAATAAAGTGTGGAAATTTACAAAAGGACGTGATATAATAAGACGCTATACTGCGGGAGGGATTCTTTTATGTCATGTCTGACCGCAGTGCTTCTTGGCCTGGTGCAGGGGGTGACGGAGTTTCTTCCCGTTTCCGGCTCCGGCCATCTGGTGCTGCTTCAGAATATATTTTCGCTGGGAGAGGCAGACCTGCTCTTTGATGCCTGCCTCCACCTGGGGACGCTTTTGTCCCTGCTTTTGGTGTTTCACCGGGACATCCGTTCCGTGACCCGTGGGGGTCTGGGGTTTCTGGGCCTGGGCCGGGAGCGGGGGAAAACCACCCGCCGGAACCGAAACCGCCGCCGAATGGCGGTGTTCCTTACGGTGGGCACGGTGCCTTTGCTGCTGGTACTGCCTCTGCGGCACCTGGTGGCGAAGGCCTATTACAACACCCCCCTGGTGAGCCTGATGCTGATTGCCACGGGAACCGTTCTCTATGCCTCCGACCGCCGTCCCGGCGGCCTGGGCGGCCTTGGGGAGATGAGCGCCGGAAAGGCTTTTTTGGTGGGTCTTGCCCAGGTCCCGGCGGTGATGCCCGGCCTGTCCCGGGCGGGACTGACCATTTCTGCGGCCACCCGCCTGGGCCTGAAGCGGAGCTTTGGGGTCTGGTTTTCCTTTCTTCTCAGCGTTCCGGCGGTGCTGGGGGCCGTGATTGTGACCTTTTATGACGGCCTCCAGGCCGGGAGCCAGGGGCCGGGGCTGCTGCCCAGTCTCTGCGGAATGCTGGGGGCGGCGGTGTCCGGCTATGTGAGCATTGGCCTGCTGCGATATTTGGCGGCAAAGCAAAAGTTCGGCGGATTTGTGTATTACTGTTGGGGAGCGGGGCTGATTTCCCTGGTGCTCTCCCTGATTGCCTAGAAGGAGGGGCTTTATGGCACGACGTACCAATACATCCCAAAGGGAAGAAGCCAAGGGGCCGGGAAAGGGCAGATCTAAGGCCCGGCAGGCCACTGGGAAAAGCCCCAAGGAGCTGCGGACGGAAAAGCGGGATGCCCTGATCGGGCGGCTGGCGGCCTCGGTGCTGCTGGTGTTTCTTTCGTTGTTTCTGGTGCTGGGGATGTTCGGGATTCATGCGGTGTTTCTGGACTTCCTCAGCCGGATGGCCAAGGGCCTGGTGGGATACGGCTACTGGCTGCTGCCCGCCGCACTGCTCTACATGGCCTGGATGCTGTTTTTCTTCCACAAGGAGCCGGTGGGAGGGCGC
>CAVJIP010000004.1:0-8961 GCA_963649625.1 Bacteroidaceae bacterium | reverse complement strand
GTGTAAAACCACCTTCCAGCCCGGCCTTTCACTGGTCAAGGCTCTGTGGGCCACCGGCATGGAAAACGGCTCCGGCGGGGTGCTCCCCGGTCTGATTTCCCAGGGAATGCAGGGGCTCATCAGCCGGGTGGGTACCGTGCCTGTGCTTCTGGCGGCCATGATTGCATTGGGCTTCTGGATGTTCAAAATCTCCGCCGCAGGGGTAATTCACCGGAAGGCGGAAAAGCGGCGGGAGCTGCTTTCCCAGATGGAGGAGCCGGAGCCGGTACACTACGACACCCGGGCCGACCTTTCCACCCTGGCCCGTCCCGTGGCCCGGCCCAAGGCCGCCTCTCAGCGTCCTGCCCGTCAGTGCCGGGCCCAGGACTTTGACCTGTCCATCGGCAAGCCCCAAGAGGGACGGCAGCTTTCCCTGGACGACCTGGAGGAGCTGCCCATCCAGGACAGCCAAAAGGAGCACCGAAAAGGGAAAAAGAAAAGCGGCTTTGACATTGACCTCCCCGGCTATACCGCCCAGGTGCAGGAGCTGGTGCGCCAGGAAAAAGGGAGCTACGACTGGCTGGAGGACACCTCTGCCGGTGAAGGCTCCGTCCGGCCCGAGGACTTTGACTTCCCCCGGGAGGAGCCCCTCTTTCCCGGACAGGAGGAGACTCCGGAGGAGACGACTTCCCCGGAGACGGAGGAGATGCCCCTTTCTGAGGCGGTGCTGGAAGTGACCAAGGAGCGAAAGGTCAGCCACGGAGAGGCGGAAATGGCGGCGGCCCAGGTGGCCCAGGAAATCGAAGCCAAGTCCGATGCGGAGGCCCAGGAAAAGACCGTTTACCAATATCCTCCCATGAGTATGCTGGCGGAGGCTCTGGAGTCCAGGGAGGACAACACCGAGGAAATGCGCTATAACGTCCGCCGCCTGGAGGAGACGCTGGAGAGCTTCGGGGTGGACAGTAAAATCAGCAACGTGGTGCGGGGCCCCGCCGTGACTCGGTATGAGATGGAGCTAAAGCCCGGGGTGAAAATGAACAAAATCACCTCCCTCCATGAGGACATCGCCCTGTCCCTGGGTGTGACCAGCGTCCATGTGGCGGCAGTTCCGGGGAAAAGCTCCACCATCGGCATTGAGGTGCCCAACGCCATTGTCACCAGTGTGCCCATTAAGGAGGTGCTGGCCTCCAAGGAGTTCCACGCCAACAAGTCCGCCCTGGCCTTTGCCGCCGGAAAGGACATCAGCGGCAACTATATCATCGGGGACATTGCCAAAATGCCCCACCTGCTCATTGCCGGAACCACCGGCTCCGGCAAGTCCGTGTGCATGAACTCCATTATCGTCTCCCTTCTCTACCGGGACAGCCCGGAGGAGTGCCGCCTGATTATGATTGACCCCAAGGTGGTGGAGCTGAGCATTTACAACGGGGTGCCCCATCTGCTGATTCCCGTGGTCACGGACCCGAAAAAGGCGGCGGGAGCCCTGCAATGGGCGGTGACGGAGATGGACCGCCGGTATAAACGCTTCGAGGATGCCCGGGTGCGGGATTTGGCCGGATTCAACAAAAAGGCCGCCGCCGACCCGGAGCTGGAGCCCATGCCCCGCATTGTGGTGATTATTGACGAGCTGGCCGACCTGATGATGGTGGCGGCCAAGGAGGTGGAGACCTCCATTGCCCGTCTGGCCGCCAAGGCCCGCGCTGCGGGAATGCACCTGGTCATTGCCACCCAGCGCCCCTCTGCGGACGTGATTACCGGTGTCATCAAGGCCAACATTCCTTCCCGTATCGCCTTTGCCGTGTCCTCCGCCATGGAGAGCAACATTATTATGGGAACCCGTGGGGCGGAAAAGCTCCTGGGCAAGGGAGATATGTTCTACGCCCCCCAGGGCGCCTCCAAGCCCAAGCGTGTCCAGGGCTGCTTTATCAGCGATGAGGAGGTGGAGAAGGTGGCGGAGTATGTGAAAAACGCCTCCGAGGCCGACTACTCCCAGGAGATCATTCAGGAAATCGAGCAGAACGCAGTGGACGCAAAAAGCGACATGGATGCCGCCCAGACCGCCTTGACCGACGAGGAGGGGGACGAGCTGCTGCCGGATGCGGTGGAGGTGATTCTGGACACCAAGCAGGCCTCCGTTTCCATGCTCCAGCGGCGGCTGAAGCTGGGCTATGCCCATGCGGCCCGAATCGTGGACGAGATGGAGGAAAAGGGGATCGTAGGACCCTTTGAGGGCTCCAAGCCCCGGCAGCTTCTGATTACCCGGGAGCAGTGGGACACCATGGTGGGTGTCAATCCCAGGGCCAAGGCCCCGGAGCCGGAGGAGAAAACACCGGAGGAGGACGATGTGCCCTTTGAGGAGGATGTGGAGGAATGAAGCGAATCCTGATGCTTTCCACCGGGGGCACCATTGCCTCCAAGCCGGGACGGGACGGCCTGGAGCCGGAGCTGACCGGGGAGGAGCTTCTGGCCGCCCTGGGAGACCTGCGGGGAAAATTCCAAATTCATGTGCGGCAGATTATGAACCTGGATTCCTCCAACATTCAGGCGGAGGAATGGCAGCTCATGGCCCGGAGCGTTTATGGGGCCCGGGAGGACTATGACGGCATTATCATTACCCACGGCACCGACACCATGGCCTATTCCGCCTCTATGCTCAGCTTTATGCTGCCGGGGCTGAAAATCCCGGTGGTGCTTACCGGCTCCCAGATTCCCATGGACAATATGCTCACCGATGCCCGGAACAATCTGTTCTGCGCCCTGGCGGCGGTGGATGCGGGAATCCTGGGGGTCAGCGTGGCCTTTAACCGGCACATTATCCGGGGCTGTCGGGCCGTAAAGGTGCGAACCATGGGCTTTGATGCCTTTGAAAGCGTCAATGCCCATTACCTGGGGGAGATTTTTGCCGATGGCCTCCGGGTCTATGACCGGCAGCTGCCCCGGCCAAATGTCCGCCCTGCCCTTCGGGACAATATCTCCACGGACGTATTCCTCCTCAAGCTGATTCCCAACACCAAGCCCGCCCTGTTTGACCATCTCCGGGACATTGGCTATCGTGGGGTGGTGCTGGAGACCTTCGGGGCCGGAGGGCTCCACTTCCGCCACCGGGATTTGCTGGAAAAGCTCTATATGCTCCGCAGCCAGGGCGTCGTCGTGGTGGCCTGCAGCCAGTGTCTGTATGAGCCCAGCAATTTCACCATCTATGAGGTGGGACGAAAGCTCCTGGAGGCCGGGGTCATTCCCGCCGGGGACATGACCACCGAGGCGGCGGTGACAAAGCTCATGTGGGCCCTGGGCCAGACGGAGGAACCGGAGCAGGTGCGGGAAATCTTCTCCACCGACCTGTGCGGGGAAATCACGGAATAAAAAAGCTGCCCCACCGAAGGCTCAGTGGGGCAGTCGCTTTACCTGGATGGCCCTACAGGCTGTAGTCCTTACCGTCATATTTGGTAAAGTCCACAAGCAGGGGCCTGGGGGGCGTTCTCCGCAGAGGGTCATAGCGAAAGCCCCGGCAGTGGGCGGCCTCCGACATAATGCCCTTTTTGGGACATACCACCTGGCCCTGGTCAATGGCATGGCCGTGACGGCAGTAGCCGCAGCGGGGCTCTATATGTTTACGGAATAGCATGGGCAAAGGCCCTCCTGTGTGGATTTGCGGAATGCGCCGCAGAGCCTATTATACACCCCTTTCGCCGGGATTTCCAGAGGAATTTCCCAAAAGGGCCAGAGAAATCCCCACCAGCACCCAAACCGCCCCGGCGGCCAAGGTGGAAAGGGCCAGAGCCCGGGAGAAATTCAGCCCGGCAATGGTACTGACCTGGGTGGCCAGATATGCCCACAGGGGCGCATTCCAGCCAAAGAGCCGGGACAGCAGGAAAATCAGCCCTGCGGAGAGAATGCCGTGAAGGAGCTTGCCCAGAAAGTAGGTTTTGGGAGAAAGCCCGCTGGTTCCGAGAAAGGACAGCACCTGGCAGTGTACCGACAGCCCCGCCCAGCCCAGAATAAACGCCGCCATGCAGAGCTTATCTCCCATGGCACCGGCGGCCTCCCGCAGGCTCCATACCCCGGAGGTCATTTCAATGACCCCGGTGAGCAGGCTCTCCGCCCAGTCCTGGCCCAGTCCCAGGCCCCGAAGCAGCCAGGAAAGGGCCCCGGCGGCCCCGGAGATTACGCCGCTGTAAAACAGCAGCCGGATGACCACGGTAAAAAACACCACAAAGCCGCAGATGCTCCCGGAGGCGGCCAGGGCCTGGCGTATGGAGCCGGTAAAGGCCTCGCTCAGGCTTCGCCTCTCCGTCCTGGGGACATAGGCCCCAGGGGAGGGGCTGTAGTCTCCGTAGGAGCGAAACAGCAGCCCCACCAGCACCGAGGCCGCCACATGGGCCCCGTAGAGCAATAGACCGGCCCGGCTGCTGGAGAAGATCCCGGCCCCCACCACCCCCAGAATAAAGGCCGGGCCGGAGTTGTTGCAGAAGCTCAGAAGCCGTTCCGCCTCGCTTTTGCTGCACTGGCCCTGCTGATATAAAGCAATGGCGGTTCTGGCTCCCACGGGATAGCCCCCAATGATTCCCAAAAGAAAAGCCCCGGCGCAGCCTCCCCCCACATGAAACAGCGGCTCCATGACCCGGCCGAAAAGAGCTCCCAGCCTTTGCAGCATTCCCAGCTCCACACACAGGGTGGACAGCACAAAAAAGGGAAACAGGGAGGGAAGAATCACGTTGAGACAGAGCGCTATCCCGTCCCTGGCCGCATCCACGGACTGGGCCGGAAGCAGCAAAAGGGCCGAGAGCATCAAAAGTATGGCACAGGAGAACAGTCCGTCCCGAAGCTTGGGACGGGATAATACCCGACTCATGGAATCACCTCGAAAAAATCTATGCGGGCGGGTGCTGGAATTTGCCTGTCCCTCATAAGCTCCTTTGGGGTGATGGTATGAACGATAATCGTCTGGAACCGCTGTATCAGGCGGCGGAGCATTTGTCCCTGCCCTCGGAGGTGCTGGGGGCCTCCCGGCTGGAAATCACCGGCCGGCGGCAGCTTCTTCTGTGGGGCCACAAGGGCATCCGGGTCTATAGCCCCAGCGAGATGATCCTTGACCTGCGGGAATGCGCCCTTCGGGTTCAGGGCCGGGAGCTGGGCATCCAGACCATGACAAAAACCGAGCTGCTCCTTCGGGGAACCCTGGAGAGCGTGAGCTTTCTCCCATGACAGGGCCGGGTATGCTGGGCGGAAGGGCCCGCCTGACCCTGACAGGGCCCTGCCCCCAGGACTGCCTGTGGCGGCTTTCTCAGGCGGGAGTTCCCTTTCGGGGCCTTCGCCGGATTGACGAGCTGACCCTGGAGCTGACCATCCCGCAAAGGGCCCTTCCCCGGGCCAGGGCCTGTGCCAGGAAAACCATGTGTACCTTAGAGGTTACGAAGGTCTGCGGAGTCCTCCCCAGTCTCCGGGCCATGGGCCCTCGGGCCTTGGGCCTGGCGGGTCTGGTGGGGATGCTTTTGGTGATTGGCTGGCTCCAAAGCCATGTTTTATTTGTCACCGTGGAGGGAAACCGGACGATTCCCACCCAGGAGATTCTCTGGGCCCTGGAGGAGGAGGGGGTGGGCTTTGGCGCCGCCAAAGAGGAAATTCACCTGGAGGCCCTGAAAAACCGTATGCTCCGGCGGATTCCCCGGCTGGGCTGGCTCACCCTAAACCAGACAGGCAGCACCGCCCAGGTAATTGTCCGGGAAAGGCAGGAAAGGCCGGCCCTCTCCCAAAACGCCGCCCCGGCCAATGTGGTGGCCAAAAAGGCGGGGCTGGTGGAGAAAATACAGGTCACAGGGGGAACCGGGATGGTAGCGCCCGGGGCCGTGGTGGAGCAGGGAGCACTGCTGATTTCCGGGGTCACGGCTCTGGATCGGGCCACGCTTCTCAGCCGGGGCGCCGGGGAAATCTATGCCAGAACCTGGAACCTGGTTCGGGCGGTGCTGCCGGACAACGGGCTGAAAAAGGTCTATACCGGCAGGCAGCAGACGCAGTGGGCCCTGACCCTGGGGAAAAAGACGATAAATTTCTATAAAACCAGTGGAATTTCCTATGGGGAGTATGATAAAATAACAGTGAGCAGGAGCCTGACCCTGCCGGGAGGCTATGTGTTTCCCCTGACCCTCCGAAAGACGGTGCTGCGGGAGTATACCTCCGGGTCCTCCCTTCCGGGAGAAGCGTCCCTTTTGGAATCGGCGGCGGACGGGCAGCTTTTGCGGGAAATGACCGCCGGGGAAATCCTGACCCGGCGAGCCATGACCCAGAGGGCCCCAGGGGGAATATGGCTCCGGGGCAGCTATGAATGCCGGGAGGAAATCGGTGTCCCGGTGGAAATTGAGGGATGGTAAATTTATGGCGGAAGTATGCATCAGCGCAGAACGGATGGAACAGCTTATCAACGTATTCGGCTCCATGGACGAAAACCTTCGGATTATCGAGCAGGAGTTCGGGGTGTCCATTGTCAATCGGGATATGGAGCTAAAGGTCAGCGGTCAGGAGGAGGCGGCGGCAGCGGCGGCCAAGACCCTCCGGGGCCTTCTCCGGCTGGCGGCCAAGGGAGAGAGTATCGGAGAGCAGAACGTCCGATATGTCATCGGCCTGGTGCGCCAGGGCCAGGAGGAGAAAATCGAAGCCTTGACCAAGAATGTCATCTGCATCACCGCCAAGGGAAAGCCCATCAAAGCCAAGACCTTGGGCCAGCAGCAGTATATGAAGGCCATTGCCAACAACACCATCACCCTGGGCATCGGCCCTGCCGGCACCGGCAAGACCTATCTGGCGGTGGCGGCGGCGGTGGCGGCCTTTCGGGAGCGTCAGGTGAATCGCATTATTCTCACCCGCCCCGCAGTGGAGGCAGGGGAGCGGCTGGGATTTCTTCCCGGAGATATGCAGAATAAGGTAGATCCCTATCTCCGGCCCCTGTATGACGCACTGTTTGAAATGCTGGGGACGGAGAGCTACAACAAATATCTGGAAAAGGGCAACATTGAGGTGGCCCCTCTGGCCTATATGCGGGGCCGCACCCTGGACGACAGCTTTATTATTCTGGACGAAGCCCAGAATACCACCCGGGAGCAGATGAAAATGTTCCTGACCCGGCTGGGCTTCGGCTCAAAAATCGTCATCACCGGGGACGTGACCCAGATCGACCTGCCCACAGACAAGGTCAGCGGCCTAAAGGATGCGGTGCGGGTGCTGGAGGGCGTGGAGGACATTGCCATCTGCCGCCTCACCGCCCAGGACGTGGTGCGCCATGTGCTGGTGCAGCGAATCATCAACGCCTACGAAAAGGCCGAGGAGCGGCGGGAAAAGGCCCGTCCGGTGGGAAAAACCTTCAAAAGGACGAATCGGACATGAAACACAAAATCACCGTACACGCAGAGGTGCCCCATATCAACACTCCCGCCCTTACCGCCCAAATCAAGCGGTGCATCACGGAGGCCCTGGCGGCGGAGAATGTGACCGTCCCCTGCGAAATCAGCGTGCTTCTCACCAACGACCTGGGGATTCAGGCCATCAACCGGGAATATCGGGAGGTGGACAGGCCAACGGACGTGCTGTCCTTTCCCATGTTTGAGCTGATTCCCGGGGCCTTCCCGGAGGATGCGGACACCCTGCGGGATCCGGGCAGCGACCTGATTCCCCTGGGGGATATGGCCATTTCTCTGGAGCGGGTTCGGGCTCAGGCGGAGGAGTTTGGCCACGGCATGGCCCGGGAGCTGAGCTATCTGACGGTACACTCCGTCCTCCACCTGCTGGGCTATGACCACACGGACGAGGGAGAGAGGAAGGAGCAGATGCGCTCCCGGGAGGATGCCATTATGGAGAGGCTGGGAATCCCCAGACGCACCGATGCGTGAGGGAAAGGCCCTTCTTCGGGGCTTTGTCTGGGCGGCCAAGGGCATCGGATACGGCATCCGCACCCAGCGAAATCTGCGGATTCACCTGTGCGCCCTGGCTCTGGTTATAGGCTTTAATGTCATGGCGGGCCTTTCCCTGGAGCATTGGTGTCTGGAGCTTTTGTGCTGTATGGCCGTGATTTCCCTGGAGCTTCTCAATACGGCCCTGGAGGCCCTGTGTAACCGGGTTTCGCCGGAGAAAGACCCCCTCATAGGCCATGCCAAGGACGCAGCGGCAGGGGCGGTGCTGGTGTCCGCCATAGGCTCCGTCATTGTGGGAATCGCCCTGTTTTTCCGGGGCAGCCCGGAGTATCTCATCCGAACCCGCCAGTGCCTGACCCTGGCCGGGGTGCAGGCAGGGCTGGTGTGCTTTTTCCTGCTGGCGGCGCTGTTTGTGTTTCTGCCCTGTCATTTTCAAAAGAATCACAAGAAGGAGTTTTTATGAGCATTACAAAATCCGCAATGGTGACGATTGCCGGACGGCCCAATGTGGGCAAGTCCACCCTGACTAACGCCCTGGTAGGCGAAAAAATCGCCATTGTTTCCAACAAGCCCCAGACCACCCGGAGCCGTATTTCCGCCGTGGTCAACCGGGAGGCCACCCAAATCGTATTTATGGACACCCCGGGCTTTCACAAGGCCAGAAACAAGCTGGGGGACTACATGGACAATGTGGTGCAGAAGAGCATTGCAGACGTGGAGCTGGTGCTGCTGCTGGTGGAGCCTATCCCCACCCTGGGAAAGCAGGAGGAGCTTTTGATTCAGCGCATCCGGGAGAGCCGGATCCCCGCCCTTCTGGTCATCAACAAGGTGGATGCCCTGGAGCACAAGGAGGATTTGTTCCCGGTCATCCAGACCTACAGTCAGGCCTTTGCCTTTGATGCCATCCTGCCCATCTCTGCCAAAACCGGGGAGGGCGTGGAGGAGCTGCTGGAGGAGGTCAAAAAATACGCCCAGCCCGGGCCCCAGCTGTTCCCGGACGGTATGGTCACAGACCAGCCCGAGCGGCAGATCATGGCGGAGATCATTCGGGAAAAGCTCCTGTGGTGTCTGGATCGGGAGG
>CAVJIP010000003.1:0-3759 GCA_963649625.1 Bacteroidaceae bacterium | reverse complement strand
CGGCTACTGCGCCATGGAGGGAGAGGACGGCTCCAGCGAGGATCCCCGCTCCTTTACCGCCAAGGCTCCCTGGAAACGGTGTATCATTCTGGCGGCGGGAGCATTTATGAATTTCCTCACCGGGTTTGTGATTTTGCTGGCACTGTATATGACGGCCACAGGCTTTCGCACCCTGGAGATCACAGGCTTTGAGGCGGGCTGCCCCTTGGAGGGGGAAAACGGCCTCCAGGTGGGGGACGTGGTAGAAAAGATCAACGGCGACAACTTATATATCTTCTCAGACTTTCTCATGCTTACGGAGCGGGCCGGAGAGGGAACCATGGAGGTGACGGTTCGCCGGGACGGAAAGATGGTTGACCTGACCCTGGACATGACCAAGCGGGACTATACGGTAAACGGCAAAACCCTGCACGTCTATGGCCTGACCATGGGAGGCGTAGAGAAAAAGACCGTGGGGTCGCTGCTAAAAAATTCCTGGATGACCTCCATCGACTTTGCCCGGATGGTAAAGCTGGGGCTGCTGGATCTGATTTCGGGAAGGGCCGGGATAAAGGATATGTCCGGCCCGGTGGGGATTGTAGACACCATTCAGGAGACGGGAAAAAGCTCCTCCTCTACCAAGGCAGGCGTGCAGAACGTGGTGTATTTCGGCGCTTTCATTGCCATCAATATGGCGTTTATGAATATGCTGCCCATTCCGGCCCTGGACGGCGGGCATATTTTCCTGCTGCTGGTGACATGGATGATTGAGTCCGTGACCAAAAAGAGGATTGATCCAAAGTATGAAGCCTATATTCACGGTGCCGGTCTGGTGGTACTGCTGGGCTTTATGCTGTTGGTGACGTTTAATGACATTGCAAGGCTGATTACGGGGTGATAGGATGAAACGAAGGATTATGGTGGGCAATGTGCCGGTGGGCGGAGATGCGCCGGTGAGCATTCAGTCCATGCTCAATACCAAAACTACGGATGTGGAGGGGAGCCTGGCACAGATTCGGGCCCTGCGGGCCGCAGGCTGCCAAATTGTGCGGCTGGCGATTCCGGATATGGACGCAGCCCGGGGCTTTGCCCGGATTGCGGCGGAATCTCCGCTGCCTCTGGTGGCGGATATTCATTTTGACTATCGTCTGGCCATTGCTGCGGCAGAGAGCGGTGCGGCAAAAATACGAATCAATCCAGGCAATATCGGCGGCCAGGAGCGGGTCAAGGCCGTGGTGGAGGTGTGCCGGGAAAGGCATATCCCCATTCGCATCGGGGTAAACGGCGGCTCCCTGGAGAAGGAACTTCTTGCCAAATATGGCCATCCCACGGCGGAGGCCCTGGTGGAAAGTGCCCTGGGCCATGTGCGCCTGCTGGAGGAGCAGGGCTTTGAGGACATCTGTATTTCTATGAAGTCCTCCTCGGTGCCGGTGACTATGGCGGCCTATCGGCTGATGGATAAAAAGACGGATTACCCCCTGCACCTGGGGGTCACGGAGACGGGAACGGCCCACATGGGCCTGGTGAAATCCGCCATGGGCATTGGCGGGCTTCTGTGTATGGGCATCGGCAACACCCTGCGGGTAAGCCTGACGGCAGACCCGGTGCAGGAGGTGGTGGCGGCCAAGGAGATTCTCCAGGCGGCGGGCCTCCGAAGGGACGGGCCGGAGATGATTGCCTGCCCCACCTGCGGACGGACGCAGATCGACCTGATCCATCTGGCAGAGGAGGTAGAGCGGCGGCTAAAAAGCTGCGAAAAGCCTGTGACTGTGGCGGTGATGGGCTGTATCGTCAACGGCCCCGGGGAGGCCCGGGAGGCGGACGTGGGTATTGCCGGGGGAAAGGACTGCGGCGTGCTGTTCGCCAAGGGGAAAAAGCTCAAAACCTTGCCCTACGATGAGCTGGCGGATGCCCTGATGGAGTATATTGACACACTCTAAGGCATAAAGCGAGGATTGCCATGGATGAAAACACCGTGCGGCTGCTGGATCTGTTTGGGGCCTATCAGCCGGAGGAGGAAATCAAAGCTCTGCTGGACGATGTAAAGGTGTTTGATGCGGAGATCAATATGGAACGGCGGCAGGTGGCGGTGACGGTTCACCTGGGGGAATATCTTCCCTTGGGTACGGTACGCAAAATCGAGCAGGGAATCGCCGGGGCCTATGCCATCCGGCAGATGGAGCTGCGGCCGGTATACGAGCAGTCGGCCCTTTCTGCACTGTGCTATACGGATGTGGGCCTGTATCTCAGCGAGCTGTTTGCCCCCAGTATGTCCATCTTGGCGGGCTGCAAATACGCCCTCCAGGGGGGGACCTTAACCATAACCTTAAAGGGCGGCGGCAAGGAAATGCTGGCGCCCTATCTTGGCAGGACGGAGCGCTGGCTTTCCGATATGTTCGGCACAGCAGTGAAGGTGGAGGTCCAGCAGGGAAGTGGTGGAGATGCTGCGGCTCTGTTTGCCGCCACGGAGCGGCTGCGCCGAAAGACGGTGGAGGGCTTTCCCCAGCAGGCAGCGGCTGCCCCGGAGAAGCGGCGGGTGGCGGCTCCGGCCTCCAACCTAATCTATGGCAAGGCCATCCGGGGGGACATTACCCCTATGCGGGAGATTCAAATGGATTCAGGCCGGGTGGTGGTAGAAGGGGAGGTCTTTGCCGTCAATCACAGAGAGCTGACCAAGGCTAAGGCCTGGGTTATCAGCTTTGACATGACAGATTACGGCGGTGCGGTTCGCATAAACCAATACATGGAAAATGCCAAGGCCCAGCCCCTGCTGGAGGGCATTTCCAAGGGAATGTGGGTCAAGGTGCAGGGGAAAATCGCCTACAGCCGGTTTGAAAATGACATTGTGCTCCAGCCCTACGCCATAGAGACAGGGAAAAAGCCGGAGCGCCAGGACACGGCCCAGGAAAAGCGGGTGGAGCTGCACCTGCATACCAGGATGTCCTCTATGGATGCCCTCACCGACACGGCGGAGGTGGTGGGCCTTGCCACAAAATGGGGCCACAGGGCCATTGGCATTACCGACCACGGCGTGGCCCAGGCGTTCCCGGATGCCATGAAGGCGGCCAAGGGGAAAATCAAGATTCTCTATGGCTGCGAGGGCTATTTTATCAACGATATTGACGCCAAGGTGGCGGTAAAGGGCCGCGGGGATGGGGACTTCCACGGGGAGTATGTGGTCTTTGACCTGGAAACCACGGGACTGAGCTATACGGACGATGCCATTACAGAGATCGGTGCGGCCATCTACTGCAACGGGAAAATGGAGCGGAAATTCCAGACCTTTGTGGACCCGGAGCGGAGGCTGCCCCAGAAAATCGTAGAGCTTACCGGCATTACCGATGAAATGCTCCAGGGTGCGCCTAAGCTCTCCGAGGCCATACCGGCGTTTTTGGAGTTTTGTGGAAACCGGCCCCTGGCGGCCCACAACGCAGACTTTGACGTGAGCTTTGTAAAGGCGGCCTGCCAGAGGCTGGGCCTGTCCTTTGCGCCGCTATACCTGGACACTCTGGTAATGGCGGAGGGCCTGCTGCCGGGGCTGAGCCGTCACAAGCTCAATATTGTGGCGGATACCCTGAGCCTGCCTGCCTTTAACCACCACCGTGCCGTGGACGATGCCATGACGGTGGGCTATATGCTGGAGCGATTCTTTCAGATGCTGGAGGAGAAGGGCATTACCCATGTGTCTGCCATCAACGATGCCATGTCCAGCATGAAGGCAGGCAACAAGATTGCATCCCTCCAGGCACGGCATATCATCCTGTTTGCCAAGAATAATAC
>CAVJIP010000002.1:0-3430 GCA_963649625.1 Bacteroidaceae bacterium | reverse complement strand
ATCGTCGATGCAGGGGCCTTTTGTCATACTCACGGAAAGGATGTTGCAACATGAAACACAAACAAATCCGGCGGCTCTTTGCCCTCCTGCTGGTTCTTGCCCTGGTCATTGGTCTCCTGCCCAGTGTTCTGGCGGACAACGAGCCAGACATCTCGGCGGCGGAATCTGCGGAGGAAACACTGGTGGAGTCCCAGCCAGAAGAATCCCCAGCCATTTCGCCGCCAACACAATCCATATTGGAATCGGACGAGGCTGTAGAGAGTCCAGAGACAGAAACAGACGATAAAGCCGAAACGCCCACCTCCATGGATGGCGAAACCCTGACCCGCACGGGCAACGGTGGCCTTATGCTGCTGGGTGGCGGCGGCACCATGGGCAAATCCACCTGCGTGACCTTCGCCGCCTATCAGTCTGCGCGATGGAAATGCCACCGGTACGAGGTGGACGGCTCGCACAGCTACGGGCACTATTTTTTCACCAGCGAAATCGCCTACCATACCATTGATGGCGTGGACTCGTTTTGTATCGAACCAAACACCACGTCCCTGGGCGGGCAATACTACACCTCCTACACCGCCGAGGAAGCCAGCAGCTCTTCCTACTGGAAGCTGGAGTTGGACGACCTCCAGCGCAGCCACATCCAGAGAATCTTGGCGTTTGGCTACCCGCAGGTGGATTACGGTTACAGCCGTCAAGTGCAGTATGCCGCCACTCAGGTGCTCATCTGGGAGGTCGTTTCTCACAGTCGGTACAACTCGGACATCAAATCCTGCTCAGATTACGGTCTCTACCGCAATGTTTACGCCGTGCTGGGCGCAGACTTTCAGAGCTGCTATGACGGCATTCTGAACGCAATCTCTGTGTCGGACGGTACGGTTCCCAGTTTCGCTGGGGCCTCCCAGAGCAAGGCAAAGTCCATCACGCTGACCCTGAACAATTCCACCGGCTGCTACGAGGGCAGCGTTCGAGACACGGCAAGTGTGCTCTCCCACTTTACCTTTTTGGCCTCTGGCGTGAACTTCTCTCGGAGCGGCAGCACATTATATATCTCTGTGCCAGCCTCCGGAGCAGAAGCAGTGAAGGGTCAGACAATCACCGGCACCTCGGACCAGAAGCTCATGTCTACCAGCAACCCGACCATCTGGGAGAATCCGACCTATCAGACGGTGCTGACCGCTGGCGGCGCAGATTATCTTCATGCATACATTTCCCTGACTTGGGCGGATGCACCCAAGACTGGCAGCCTGGTGGTCAGTAAAGCAGTCAATTACGGCTCATGGTCTGGCTTCACCTTCCGACTGCACGGTACCAGTGACAAGGGAAACTCCGTGGATGTGACCGCCACCACCGGTTCGGACGGTAAGGCGTACTTCAAGGACATCGAGATTGGCACCTATACGTTGGAGGAAGTAAGCCCCGGCAATGCGTACATTCTCCCGGAGCCGCAGACCGTTACCATTCCCGGCAATGACATTGCTTATGCCACCGTGGAGAACGTCTGGAAGCACTGGCGAGCCACCATCACGAAAGTAGACGCTGACACCGGTAAGGCTGCTCCCCTGGGCGACGCCACGTTGAACGGCGCGGAGTACACTCTATACAAGTCCGGGAAGGCCGTTGCCACCTACACGATAAAGAACGGGACGTTTACAACAGACCTGTTTCCCTGCACCCAGGACGATGGGGTATACACCATCAAGGAAACGAAGGTGCCCGCTGGCTACAAGCTGGATGAAACCGTGTACAAGCTGAAAACCAGCTATGACCACTATTCCAATGCCGAAAACACGTTTTCTGTAAAGGTCAGTGATCCGGTGATGTACGGCAAGATTCAGCTGACCAAGTACGCCCTGAATACTGTCTCCGGGGACAAGCAGCCGGAGGAAGGTGCCACGTTTACTGTGTATCTCAAATCCGCTGGCAGTTATGACAAAGCCAAAGATTCTGAACGAGACATTATCACCATCGGCAAGGACGGCAAAGGCACCTCCAAGAGCCTGCCCTATGGCACCTACTGCGTTCAGCAGCACACCGGTTGGGCCGGGTATGACCGGGACGAGACGGTCTACGAAGTCCGCATTTCCAAGGACGGGCAAACGGTAACGAAGGACAATTCCGGACATGACCTGACCATTTACAACAACATTTGGACGGGCAAGCTGTCCGTTCTCAAGGTGGACGGCGCGGACAATACGCCCCTTGCTGGCGCGGTGTTCGCCCTCACCGGTTCGGATGGTTCTGAGAGTACATTGGCCACCGGCGAGGATGGCACTGTTACCTTTGAAAATCTGGTGTTCGGCGTCACTTACGTCTGGAAGGAGACGAAAGCCCCCAAGGGGTATCTGCTGAATGAGGGCAACACGGGAATCTGGTCGGTAGAGGAACATGACGCGGAGATTCAGTACACTGCAAAAGATGACCGTCGTCCCGGCTCCATCAGCGTGACCAAGCAGAATACCGATGGTCGGCCACTGTTCGGGGCTACCTTTCTGCTGGAATACAAGGACGGCGATACCTGGAAGCCCGTTTATCACAGTGACACGCTTGCCAAAGGCGGCACATCCACTGCCGTTACAGACGGCAAGCTCACTACGGATGAATCCGGTACCGTTACCTTTGAAAATCTTTGGGCAGACGAGGAGATTCAGTATCGCCTCACTGAAATACAGGCACCGGAAGGTTATGAGCTGCTGAAAGAGCCGATCTTTGAGGGCACGCTGCCAGTCAGTTATCCTGACGGCAAAGTGACCGCCACCCCGGATGAGGTCATTGACGGAACGGCGTATTTCTATGACCTGCCCATTACTGTCCAGAATGGACATATCTACACCCTGCCAATGACCGGCGGCAGTGGATTTCCCTTTGCGGGAGTTGGCATTGCGGCACTTGCTCTGGGGCTGCTGCTCTTTGCAAATACCAAGTACCCATTTATTCTGAAAAATCTGAAACGGAGGATCACCCATGAAATCTAACATTTTGAAACGGCTCAGTGCCCTTGCCATGACTGCGGTCATGGCTTTTTCCATCTCCGGCGGCGCTTCTGCCGCTGACGCAGCCACGGCTACCGTTGACACAGGCCGCAGCACATCCCTGACCCTGTATAAGTACGACCTGACCGGAGCAGAGAACGACGGCGTTTGGGATTCCCAGTCCTATGTATCCACCGGCATTGCAGACGAACAGGTAAACACAGCGCTTAGCCAGTACGCCATTCAGGGCGTGGAGTTCAGCTACCGCAAGCTGGCGGAGCTCAGCATCTACAAAGGCACTGCGGCGGACGGTCATCAGGAAACGGTACCGCTGTATGCTTTTACGGAGAACACCAAGAGCGGCAGTAAGGAAACCATAGACTTTCTTTCGGCCCTGGGTCTGAGTACCAACGATGCCTACCGCACCGACCACGACGGCAAGCAGAACCGGGTCTGGTACT
>CAVJIP010000001.1:1705-7360 GCA_963649625.1 Bacteroidaceae bacterium | reverse complement strand
GGTTTAAGGCGGACATCTGCTTTGTGCCGGAGGGCGGTGCCTGGAAGGTTTGGCGGATGAGCGTATATCCCATGTTTAATGCCGAGTTCACCGAGGACTGGGGCAAGCTGAAGCCCACCGACTGGGACAAGCTGGCCCAGGAGAAGCACCCCGATGCGCCGCTGGAGGAGAAGCCCTGGCATCTGGGCGATCCCATCCGGCTGTGGGAGTGCTATCCTCCGAAGCCCTATACCACTTGGACTGACACCGTACTGGGGAGGGAACCGAAATGAGAAGCTTAGAAGAACTGAATCAGGCCTTTGCCCGGCTCCGTGCCATTGATGACTGCCGGAATCTGATGAGCCGCTATATCTACCTCCACAACATGGAGCGTCACAGAGAGTACGCCGTGGAGCTGTGGAGCCATCGGGACGACTGCCGCCTCCAGATGCCCTGGGGCCGCTATGACGGCTGGGAGGGCGTTGCAGAGTGCTATTTGAAGGATCACGGCGATGTATTTGACAAGGCCGAGAAGAACGGCACCAAGGCCGTAGGCCCCACCATGTGCTCCATTCATCCCCTGGATACCGAAGTCATCGAGGTGGCTGAGGACGGAAAAACCGCCAAGGGCTGCTGGCTGTCCTACGGCCATGAGAGTTGGAGTGCCGATGAGCCTATGATGCTTCCCCCCGGACTGACCCCGCCTGCCGGTGGTCCTGGCGGCCCTGGCGCTCCCGGCGGCCCTGGCGCTCCCGGCGCTCCCGGCGGTCCTGGTGGTCCTGGCGCTCCCGGTGGCCCTGGCGGCCCCGGTGGCCCTGGCGGCCCTGGCGGCCCTGGTGGCCCCGGCGGCCCTGGCGGCCCTGGTGGCCCTGGTGGCCCTGGTGGCCCTGGCGGCGGAGCCCCCAAGGATCCCGAGCCCAAGGGTAAGTTTGCCGGGAAAAAGGCCAGCCGCTGCATTACCGCCTACAGCAAGTACAGCGTAGACTTTATTCTGGACGATGACGGCGTATGGCGCATCTGGAAGATGCAGCTGTTCCCGCTGTTTAAGTGCTCCCGCTATGTGGACTGGACGGTGTATCCTCAGAAGATGCCTAAGTCCCACACCAACCCCGACGGCAAGGCCGACGGCAGCGGTATGGTCTACATCTGGGGCAAGGACGTGGTGTATCCCGCCGATCAGCCTCAGCCTCCCGTCCCCTACGCTCACTTTGACGACATTGGCCCCTGCTGCTGAAAGGAGATGGCGATATGACACTGGAAGAACTGAACCTTGCCTGTGACCGGCTGGAGGCCGCCCAGGCTTGCCGCAACCTGGTTGGAAAGCTGTCCTATTTCGACTCTGCTTTCCGCATGAACGATCTCATCTCCCTTTGGGACGACAGCCAGGACGCTGCCCTGGAGCTCCCCGGCAAAAGCTATAAAGGCTTTGCCGCCGTAAAGGAGGCCCTTTCCGCCAAGGGAGATCGGGCCGACGAGGGCATGGACATTAAAATGCGCGGCACCCTGGTGATTCACAACATGAACTCCGATGCGCTGGAGATCAGCCCTGATGCCACCACGGCCCACGGCACCTGGTTCTCCCCCGGCATTGAGACGGATTTGCTGGATCCTCAGAACCCCGGCGTGATGCCCGATAAGACCGACACCTCCGGGCTTGATGCCTTTGCCAACTATGTCTGGCAGGAGTATTCTCTGGACTTTGTAAAGCGCACGGAGGGCTGGAAGATTCAGAAGGTCGCTGTCCGCACCTTCTTTGACACCCCCTTTGACACTCCCTGGTCTGAGGCCAAAAACACCATGTGGGCTCCCGATCGGACCATCTGCGAGATGTAATAGCTGTAAATTTTGCGGCGGGTACTTTCTGTTGGAAGTACCCGCCGCATTTTGGGTGAAATTCAACTCAGCGGGGCGAATTTTTTTGACACGCCGAGAGGCAGAGGCCGAATCTCCGGCTTCTGCCCTTGTATTCTTCCGGGGAATTTGGTATACTGTGGGTAATGAAGTAGGGGGCGAAACAGAATGGGGAAATGGAATAGGCTTCGGGGGGAGCTTCTTCAAAAGCTGCTCCACTGGAAGGAGTACGGGGTGACCCTGCTGAAATGGCTGGTGTTTTCCCTGGCGGTGGGCATCACCGTGGGCCTTGCAGGTGCCCTGTTCCACATGGCCATTGACCGGGCCACCGGGCTTCGGGAGGCCCACGGGTGGATTCTGTTTTTTCTACCCCTGGCAGGTCTGCTGATTGTCTGGGCCTACCATGTCACCGGTATGAGCGACGACAAGGGGACGGAGTATATTATTGGGGCCGTCCGGGAGGGGCGAATTTTGCGCATCCGCACTGCCCCTCTGATTTTTCTCAGCACAGTTCTGACCCATCTCACCGGGGGCAGCGCAGGACGGGAGGGGGCGGCCCTGCAGCTGGGTGGCTCCATGTCCAACTTCATCGGGAGACTGCTTCACCTGGACACAAACGACGACCGAATCATCACCATGTGCGGCATGGCGGCGGGGTTTTCCGCCCTGTTTGGAACGCCTCTGGCGGCAGCCATTATGTCCATGGAGGTGGTCAGCGTAGGCGTTATGTACTATTCGGCCATTGTGCCCTGTGTGCTGTCGGCACTGATCGCCCAAGAGGTGGCATTGTATCTGGGTGTCGCTCCTACGGCCTTTACGGTAACAGGGGTGCCGGAGCTGGAGCCGCTGGTGCTGGTGCAGCTGCTGGGCCTTGGAGTGCTGTGCGCCCTGGTTGCCATCCTGTTTTGCGGGATTATGCACCTGGCCCCCAAGCTCTATGACAGAATCAGCCAGAATCCCTATGTGCGGGTGGTGATCGGCGGCGGAACGGTGGTGCTGCTGAGCCTGCTGCTGGGGAGCGACTACAACGGAGCCGGGGTCGGGGTCATCCAAAACGCCCTCCAGGGAAATGCCAGGCCGGAGGCCTTTGTGCTGAAGGTTATTCTTACGGCACTGACGCTGGCGGCAGGCTTTAAGGGAGGCGAGATCGTCCCGGCATTTTTCTGCGGGGCCACCTTCGGCTGCTTCTATGGGGCACTGCTGGGGCTTCCGGCCTCCTTTGCGGCGGCTGTGGGGCTGGTGTCCGTGTTCTGCGGTGTGACAAACTGTCCCCTGACGGCCATTCTTCTGGCCTATGAGCTATACGGCGGCCAGGGGCTGCCCCTCTATGCCCTGACCATTGCGGTAAGCTATATGCTCTCCGGCTACAGCGGGCTGTATCATGCCCAAAAAATCGTCTATTCCAAGCTCCGCCCGGAGTTTATCAACCGGGGAACTCACTAAAAACATGAACGAATCGGGAGGAATTTTCATGCTTGTAACGTGCCCTGAATGCGGGAAAAAGGTGTCGGACAAGGCGGAGGCCTGTCCCCAGTGTGGCTGTCCCATGGACGTGATTCTAAACCAATTCCGAATGACCGTGTATGACCCGGAGACAATGACGGGCAAGACCCCGGAGGACGACAAGGCCATCCAGGTGGCCACAGAGTTTTATGGGGAACTGCTGGTGTCCGGGGATGGCCGGGTCTGGAACTCCGGCGGACAGATCGTAGCGGAAATGCGCTACATAAAGGACTAAGCCATGACGGACAAAATCAACCGTATTCTGCCCCGGGTGCAGAAGCCGGCCCGCTACACCGGTGGAGAGTATAACGAGGTCATTAAAAAGAAGGATGAGATAGAGGTTCGGGTTGCCTTCTGTTTCCCGGACACCTATGAGATTGGTATGTCCAATGTGGGGATGCGGATTCTCTATGGCTTGATGAATCAAATGGAAGGGGTTTGGTGCGAGCGGGCCTTTGCCCCCTGGGGAGATATGGAGGAGGAAATGCGGCGGCATGATCTGCCCCTGTGGACCTTGGAGAGCCACGACCCCTTGGAGGAGTTTGACCTGATTGCCTTTTCCCTGGGCTATGAGATGGCCTATTCCAATGTGCTTAATATGCTGGAGCTGGGGCGGATTCCGCTAAAGGCGGAGGATCGGGGCGATGCCCTGAAAAACGTTGTCTTTGCCGGAGGTACCAGCGTATATAATGCGGAGCCTATGGCGGATTTCCTGGATTTCTGCGTGGAGGGCGAGGGCGAGGATCTGGATGTGGAGGTCATTGCCTGCTTCCGGGAGGCAAAACGCCGGGGGCTTTCCAAGTCGGAGTTCCTCCTGGAGGTGGCCAAGATTCCCGGAGTTTATGTCCCCTCCTTTTACCGGCATACCTACAATCAGGATGGGACGATACGGGAGATCATCCCCCTCCATGGGGCACCGAAACGAGTTACAAAGCGGATTGTTCAGGACATGGACGGAGTTTACTATCCCACGGACACTATCGTCCCCTCCACCCAAATCGTCCATGACCGCACGGTGCTGGAGCTGTTCCGGGGCTGTATCCGGGGCTGCCGCTTCTGTCAGGCGGGGTTCTGCTACCGGCCCGTGCGGCCCAAAAGCCCGGAACGGCTCTACGACCTGGCGGTCAAAGCTCTGGAAAACTCCGGCTATGACGAGATGACCCTGTCCAGCCTGTCCACCTCGGACTATAAAAAGCTGGGGGAATTTGCGGACAAAATGCTGGACTACTGTATTCCCCGGGGCATCAATCTAAGTCTCCCCTCCCTGCGGGCGGACAACTTTTCCGTGGAACTGATGGAAAAGGTGCAGAAGGTACGAAAAAGCGGCCTGACCTTTGCCCCAGAGGCCGGAACCCAGCGGCTCCGGGATGCCATCAATAAAAACGTCACCGAGGAGGACATTATCCGCTCCTGCTCCCTGGCCTTCCAAGGCGGCTGGAATAAGGTAAAGCTCTACTTTATGCTGGGGCTGCCCACGGAGACCGACGAGGACGTGATTGGCATTGCTGACCTGACCTACAAGGTGCTAAAGGCCTGGCGGGAAAACTCTCCCAACAAGTCCAGAGGCGTGACCGTCACGGTGTCCACCGCCTTCTTTGTGCCGAAAAATGGGACACCCTTTCAGTGGGAGGCTCAGATCACCCCGGAGGAGTATCTCCGGCGGTGTCAGCTGTTAAAGTCCAAAATGCCCAGCAAATCCATCCGCTATGCCTACCATCCCTCAGACCTGAGCATGCTGGAGGCGGCCCTGTGCCGGGGAGATCGAAAGCTCTGTAAGGTGCTTCTGCGGGCCCATGAGCTGGGCTGCAAAATGGACGGCTGGTCGGACTATTTCCAGATGGACAAATGGATGCAGGCCTTCCGGGACTGCGGGGTGGATCCCACATGGTACGCCCAGCGGGAGCGGGATAAGGACGAGATATTCCCCTGGGAAACGGTGTCCATCGGGATTCCAAAGCGATTCTTCTGGCGGGAGCGGGAGGCCGCTTATCGCTCCCAAATCACCCCGGACTGCCGAAAAAAGTGTACCGGCTGCGGCGCAAATCTTCTGTATCAGAGAGGGGCCTGTGATGAATAGACTGCTGTTTGAAAAAACCGGGAAGGCCATCTATATCTCCCACCTGGACACCATGGCCATGTTCCCCCGGGTGTTCCTCCGGGCGGGGCTTCATGTGAAGTTTACCCAGGGCATGAGCCCCCACGCCTATGTTTCCATTGCCCTGCCCCTGAGCGTTGGAATGAGCAGTCAGTGTGAGCTTCTGGACTTTACCCTGGAGGAGGACGGAGTGGAGCTGGAGTCCCTGCCTCAGCGACTGAACCCCT
>CAVJIP010000001.1:0-1671 GCA_963649625.1 Bacteroidaceae bacterium | reverse complement strand
TCGGGTGCTTTCCGCCTATGACAGCCTCCGGAAGGTCAAGGAGCTTTCCTTCCTCCGCTGTCGGGTGAATCTGGAATATGACGATGGGGCCACAGAGCGGCAGGAGGCGCAGCTGCGGGAGCTGTTTTCCCGGGAGAGCCTCCTTGTGGAGAAAAAAACAAAAAAGGGCATGGCGGAAACGGACATTCGTCCCATGATTCGCAGCCTGGAGGTGCAGCGGCTGAGCGGTCAGGAGCTGCGGCTGGAAACGGTGATCTGCGCCCAGAACCCCGCCCTGAACCCGCAGTACCTGACCCAGGCCATTGAACGGTATCTGCCGGAATGCGCCCCCAGCTTTTCGGCGGCCCACCGGGTGGAGATCTATGACAAGGCTATGCAGGTATTTCGATAAAGGAGCCGGGGAATGGAGAATGTGGAGAAGAAGTGCGCAGACAAGTCCCTGCGCCGGGTGGATTTCGAGCTTCTGCGGTTGATCGCCATATTCTGGGTGGTATTCAATCATACCCAGGAGCGGGGCTTTGAGCTGTACATGGTTCCTGGCTGTAGTACGATCAATTATGTTGGCTCCATGCTGCTGGGGATTATCTGCAAAATTGCCGTGCCGATATTTTTTATGATCTCCGGAGGCCTGCTGTTGGGACGGCAGGAGCGGGTATTTGTGACCCTGAAAAAGCGGGTGCTGCGGATGGCGGTGGTACTGGTGCTGTTTTCCGGCATTTTGTATCTTTGCTGGTACCATTGGGGCTACCTGAAGGAGCCTGGCCCGGCGGACTTTATCCGGCGTCTCTGGGCCAACGGCATTTCTGCCCCCTACTGGTATTTGTACACCTACCTGGGACTGATGCTCCTGCTGCCCTTTTTGCAGCCCATGGTACAAGGAATGCGCAGCACGGTGTTTGTCTATCTCATTGGGCTGCACCTGCTGTATTACTGTGTGCTGCTGCCCTTGGGGATTTTACTGAATCTGGGACCGGTCAACCCAGATCTCTGGATTCCTCTGGTGGAGCCGAATCTGTTTTATTTCATTCTGGGCTACTACCTGGAAACCCGCTTTGACTGGACGGGGGTGGGAAAAAAGCAGCTTTTGTGCTATGGCCTGCTGGCGGCCTTGGCGGTGGCGGGAATGTACGTCCTGGGAGACGTGAACTATGGCCGGGAGGGCCAGATTACCATGAATTTCCGCATAACCCTACAGCTGTTCCCGATTTTCTTCCTCTATGGGGCAGTACACCAGCTATGCACCTGGCATCCCCCCTCCCCCAGGGTGAGCCGGGTCATCGGAGCCCTGGGCAGCTGTGTGTTTGGCACCTATCTGCTGGAGGGCATCCTCCGGCACGAGCTGAGCTTTGTATATGAGCTTCTGGAGCCGAAAATCCATGTGCTGCCGGCCTGTATGGTCTGGGTGCTGGCGGTGGTGGCGGCAGGGCTTTGCATCACCTGGGGACTGAAAAAGCTGCCGGTGCTGAGGAAATTGCTCTAAAAAGATGCAGCATTTACAAGGAGGCGGCATAATGAGAAGAAAAGACAGAGAAATCATAGATATACATAAAATCGAAGGTATTATTGCCAGTGCCAGATATATGCACTTGGGTATGTTCGATGAAGCGTTCCCCTATGTTGTGCCCCTTCACTACGGGTATCAGCTGGAGGATGGAAGGCTGACGTTTTATG